>CAUJJW010000028.1 GCA_963205105.1 Verrucomicrobiota bacterium
CGGGCGAGTTGACGTGGGCGGGGGCGTCGCCGCTCGCCCGACATGGGGGGGAGATGGCCTGGTTTCGGCTGGGGGAAAGGGCTGAACTCGAATCGGTGGTCGGGACAAAGCTGATGGGTTGTGTTTCCGGGGATCTGGGGCGTGCGGATGGTGATGAACTGCGTGGAATCTGGTTGCCGCTGGGCGAGCGTGGGGCGTGTTTGATCAGGCCTTGAAGTCCGGCATCGGACGGCTCGCTCACGAAAAGCCGTTCGTCGGACAAGGGACCCCCTTGCGCTTTGGACAACTTTTGAACAAATAATGACCGCACGCGGTCCTAGGCACACACTGTACTGGGACCCGGAATGCTCGTCCCGCCGTTGCCGTCTTCGGACGTCCGGCGGGACGGATGTTCCAGGAATTGGAATTTTGGCAAGAAACCATGATCACGGTTGAGAATCTGACGCGGTCTTTCGGCCCGAAGGTCGCCGTCAACAATGTGTCCTTCACGGTGGGCCGGGGCGAAGTGCTGGGATTTCTCGGGCCCAACGGGGCAGGAAAGTCCACAACCATGCGAATGATCACGGGGTTTATTCCGCCCAGCTCGGGCCGAATCACCGTGGGTGGGCATGACGTGGTGGACCGTCCGATCGAAGCGAAGCGCCTGATCGGGTACCTTCCTGAAAACGCGCCGTCCTACGCCGACATGACGGTTTGGCAGTTTCTCAATTTCGCGGCGGAACTTCGCGGGTTGCACGCGGCGGCTCGGAAAGCGGCCGTCGGCAGGGTGATCGACACCTGCTTCCTGGGCGGGGTGGTGCATCAGAGCGTGGACACTCTCTCGAAGGGCTATCGCCACCGTCTCTGTTTCGCGCAGTCCATTGTCCATGATCCCGAAGTCCTGATCATGGATGAGCCGACGGACGGCCTGGACCCGAACCAAAAGCACGAAGTCCGGAACCTGATCCGCCGGATGGGTGAAAAGAAGGCGATCATTTTCTCCACCCACATTCTGGAGGAGGTCGAAGCCGTCTGCACACGGGCCATCATCATCGATCGCGGGTCGATCGTCGCGAGCGGCACCCCGGATCAACTTAAGTCGCGCTCCGAAGGCGCAGGTGTGCTGACCCTGCGGGTGGCGGGGCAATCTCCCGACGGTGTCCGACAAAAGGTGGAGGAGCTTTCCGCAGTCAAACGGGCGGCAGTCCTGACCACCCAGGCCGCCTCCATCGGCTTGCGCGTGTACCCCAAGTCGCGGGAACAAAACGGCGAACTGCGGTCGGCGGTCGCCGATCTTGCCGCCCGCGAGCACTGGCGGGTCGAGGAACTGCACGTGGAAGAAGGCCGCCTCGATGAAGTGTTCCGCAGCATCACGATGCCGGACATCAAGGGTGGAGGCGCCCGGTAGAACCCCAGCCGGGCGGTTCGGTTCCGATTCCCTTCGGTTCGCGCCCGGTGCCATCACTGACCTACGGATCTCAATCTCCCGATCGCATTATGAATCAAGCTCTGGCCAACATCCGAGCCATCGGAAAACGCGAATTGGTCGCCTATTTCTCCTCGCCGGTGGCCTATGTCTTCCTGGTGATCTTCCTGCTCATGAACGGCTTTTTCACGTTCATGGCGGGCGGTTTCTTCCCGAGGGGTGAAGCCTCCCTGGTGTCCTTCTTCATCTGGCATCCGTGGCTGTACCTGTTCCTGGTCCCGGCGGTGGGCATGCGCCTCTGGGCCGAGGAACGGCGGCTTGGAACGATGGAACTGCTCTTCACCATGCCCATCGCGCCCTGGCATGCGCTCGTCGGCAAATTTGTTGCCTGCTGGCTCTTCCTGGGGCTGGCCTTGGTGCTCACGTTTCCCGTCTGGATCACGGTGAACTACCTCGGCGATCCCGACAACGGCGTCATTCTGTGCGGGTACATCGGCAGTTTCCTGATGGCCGGCGCGTACCTGGCGATCACCTGCATGACTTCCGCCATGACCCGCAACCAGGTGATCAGCTTCATCGTTTCGGTGGTGATCTGCCTCTTCCTGATCCTCTGCGGATGGCCGCCGGTGACCGATCTCCTGGACTCCAGTCCGATTCCTCAGCTCCGCGAACTGGTGGCCTCCTTCAGTGTGATGACCCACTTCGATGGCTTCGGGAAGGGAGCCGTGTTTCTGCGAAGCCTGGTGTACTTCGGATCCGTGATTGGCTTCTGCCTGTTCACCACCGGGGTGATTCTCCGGACCCACCGTGCGGGCTGAGTCCAGACTGGAACCTTTGTTGACCTCCTGAGCCGACATGAAAAACCAGAAGCAGTTCGAGACGTTTCTCTACTCGACCGTGGGCGTGGTGGTGCTCCTCTTCATCGCCATCGCGGTGAATCTCATCTTCGGTCGCATGGCGACCCGCGTCGACCTGACCGCGGACAAGCTCTACACGCTCTCGGATGGTACCAAGTCCATCCTGGGCAAGCTCGATACCCCGGTCCAGATCCGGTATTACTTCAGCAAGAGCATTCCCGAACTCGACCAGGGCCTCCGGACTTATGCCCAACGCGTCGAGGATCTGCTCGCGGAATACCGGCTCCATTCCAAGGGCAAACTCGAGGTGAAAAAACTCGATCCCAAACCGGATTCGGACGCCGAGGATTCGGCGAATCTGGACGGGGTGGAAGGTCAGATGACCCAGTTGGGTGGCGATAAAATCTACTTCGGCCTCTCGATCAGCTGCCTCGATGCCAAGGTCGCCATCCCCTTCATCTCGCCGCAGCGCGAACGCCTCCTGGAATACGACCTCACGCGTGCGATCTCCCAGGTGATCCGCCCGACCAAGGCCAACCTCGGCGTCATGAGCGGCCTGCCCATCTTCGGCGCCATGGACCCCATGGCGATGATGCGCGGCGGCGGCGGCCGGCAGGAACCGTGGGTGTTCATCAACGAGCTCAAGGCCGACTTCAATGTGAAGGAGATTCCCCTCACCGCGGACAAGATCGACGACGACGTCAACGTCCTGGTCGTGGTCTATCCCAAGGGCATCTCGGACGCCGCCCAGTACGCGATCGACCAGTTCGTGATGCGCGGTGGCAAGTTGGTGGCGTTCCTCGATCCGTTGAGCGTGCTCGACTCCCGCAACAACCCCCAGAATCCCCTACAGGCCGCCGCCGGCAGCGGGGCGTCCCTCGACAAGCTCCTGAAAGCCTGGGGCCTCGAGTTCGATCTCCAGAAGGTGGTTTCGGACAAGCGCTTCCTGACCGAGCTGCAGGACCCGCGAACCGGACGGCCTCAGGCCAATCCGTCGTTCCTGTCGCTGACCGGTGCCGCCATGGACACCAACGACGTGGCCACCACCCAGCTGGGCCGGATGATCCTCCCCTTCGCGGGCCACTTCACCGGGACGCCTGCCGATGGCCTCAAGCAGACGGTCATCTTCCACAGCAGCACCGATTCGCAGCTGACCGACAAAATGATGGCCCAATTCGGTGCCACCGAGGAATTCAAGGCCTCCGGCACCGAGTACAAGCTGGGCGTCCGATTGGCCGGCAAATTCAAATCGGCGTTCCCCGACGGGAAACCCGCTGGCGATCCGAAGGACGGGGACGCGCCCAAGACCGAAGATGCCCATCTGAAGGAAGCCAAGGACGAGGGCGTCGTGGTCCTGCTGGGCGACTCCGACCTTCTCTACGAACAATTCTACGCCCAAGTGCGGGAGCTCTTCGGGCAGAAGATCATGATGCCGTTCGCGGCGAACCTGACCTTCCTCCAGAACCTTTTGGAGCAGATGGGCGGGGACAAGGACCTCATTGGCATTCGCAGCCGTGCCACGCTGAACCGCCCGTTCACCCTGGTGCGTGAGATGCAGGCCAAGGCCGAACTGGCCTACGAGAGCAAGATCAAGGTGCTCGAGAAGGACCTCGCGGATGCCCAACAGAAGATCAACGAGCTTCAACGCGCCAAAGGCGATGGACAACAGGCGATCCTCTCCGAAGAGCAGAAGCAGGAGATCAACCAGTTCCAGCGCCGCCGCGCCGAGGTGAATCGAGAATTGAAGGAAGTCCGCAAAAATCTTCGCCGCGACGTCGACTCCCTCGAGAACACGACGAAGTGGGCGAACATCTTGGTGATGCCGTTTGCCGTGTCGCTCACGGGAATCGTCATCGCCGTCTTTAAACGCAAGCGCACGGCCGCCAAATGAACCGCAAGCAGCTGATCCTCCTTATCGTTGTCGGGCTCCTGCTCGGAGGCCTGGCCCTGGTTTTCCGCAATTCACGCGACCAGGAATTTCAACGCCGCGACGTCGGCATCGGTGAAAAACTCCTGGGCGACTTCCCGTCCCAGGACGTCGTCGAGGTGACCATCAAGTCCCGCGACGGCGAAGTGAACCTCACCAAGCAGGACGTCTGGGTCGTCAAAGAGCGATCCTCCTATCCCGCCTCCTTCACGCAGATCTCGGAACTGGTCCGGAAACTGTGGGAACTGAAGCCGGCACAAAGCCAGAACGTGGGCCAATCGCAATGGGGACGCCTCGAGTTGCTTCCCCCGGGCTCCCCGGACGCCGGGACCAACACCGCCACTCTGGTCGAACTCAAGGCCAAGGACGGCAAGGTCGTCGGCGCGGTGCTCCTCGGCAAAAAGCAGATGCGCGACTCGGGCGGGCCCGGTGGAGGATTCCCGGTCGGCCGTTGGATCGCGCTGCCTGGCAAAACCGACACGGTGTTCGTCACCAGCGAGACCTTCAGCGAGATCGAACCCAAACCGGAGGCCTGGCTGAACAAGGATTCCTTCGTGAAGGTGGAAAAGCTGAAGAGCATTTCCCTGGTTTCCACAAACGCCACGAACTCCTGGAGCCTCAGCCGAACCAACGAGACCGCCGACTGGACCCTCGCCGACCCCAAGGAGGGCGAGGTGCTCGACAAGAGCAAGGTCAGCAGCCTGAACTGGGCCTTCTCGTCGCCCAGCTTCACCGATGTTCAGCCCAAGGACGCCGAAGCGTTGAAGGGATCCTTCGCCTCCTCCTCGGTCATCAAAATGGAGACCTTCGATGGCTTCGCCTACGACGTTTCCGTTGGAGGTTCCCAGGACTCCGAAAACTTCTGGATCACTGTCGCTGCCACCGCCGAGTTGCCCAAGGAACGCGTCGCGCCAGCCGATGAAAAGGCCGAGGACAAGGAAAAGAACGAAACGGCCTGGAAAGAGCAGCAGGACAAGCTCAAGGAGAAGTTGAAGAAGGAACAAGCCCTCTCCACCTGGGCCTTTCAGGTGGCCAAGTGGACCGTGGACTCGGTGTTGAAGGATCGCTCCGCCTGGCTCGCCGACAAAAAGCCGCCGGGTGACGCAGCTGCGACTCCCGGTGCGGGCGGACTTCCACCCCTGCCCGGCGGGGACTTGGGAGTTCCCCCCTTCCTCGCTCCCCCCGAAGGCGGCCCCGACAAATAGCAGTTCGCTGTTTCGCCACGCATCCTCTCTCGCAAGCAAGGCCCTGGAACCTCGTTCCAGGGCCTTTTTGTGGAACCTCGCCCGATTCCTCTCCGCCTGTCCCAGCCATGGCGGCTCGCGGAGCTCGCTGTTTCAGCGCGCTCGGTCTTCAAAAAGGTCCCGTGGGAAATCGAAACACTCCCGGCTCGCCGGGCTGGAGCAGGTTTGCAGGAAATAAGGCATTAATATTTTGACATCGATGGGTGAGCTTGATGAATTGCGCACGTTCCTCCTGTCGATGGGCCCTCCGATTGGGGCATTGGCGTGCCTGCATTGTCACAAACGCGTGACAAACAGGTGACGCATTGGCGGTTGTCATGGGCAGGGGAGCGTCGCACCCAACCCAACCTCACCCACCCCCCATGTTCAAAATCCCACGACTCTCAGCGCTCGTATTCGCCACGGCGGCGATTGCGGCAGGCGCTGGAACGTTTACCTCGGATTTCAGCGACCCCAACCAGTCTGGATTTACCCTGACCGGAGGGATCCGAGCCGATGGTGTGACACCGTTTCCGGCCATCGAAAACGGCCACCTTGCGCTGACCTACAACGAGAACAGCCAGCAGGCCACCATCGTCATCGACGACCTGGATGCGGGGTCGCCCATCGAATCGTTCACGGTCCGGTTCAAGCTTCAGATCGGGCCCGGGTCCGCCAACGCGGCGGATGGCTTTTCCTTTTCCTTTGGTCCGGAGGTCACGTCGGACGCCTCGATCAGCGAGGAGGGGTTGGGCAACGGGGTGATCGTGGTGTTCGACATTTATGACAACGGCGGCGCCGAGGCCCCCGCCATCGACGTCAAATTCGGGGGGGTGGTGATCGCTCACACGCTGTTCGCCAAGGCGGATCTGGTGACGAGCCAGTTCGAGGATGTGTTGATTGAGGTCACGCGCAGCGGAGCCATGAACCTCAGCTGGAAAGGGCAGCCGTTGTACCGGAACCTGATTCTGCCCGACTTCGCCCCCTCAGCCGGGCAATTCGCGCTGGCAGCGCGGACCGGTGGCGAGAACGCCAACCAATGGATCGACGATTTAAGCATCACCACCACCCGGGCCGGGGCGGTGGCTCCGCCCACGATCAAGACGCCCCCGCAAAACCTGACCGTGGCCGAGAGGGGATCGGCTTCGTTGTCGGTCGACTTTGACGGATCGGCGCCGCTGACGTTTCGGTGGACGAAGAACGGGAGCGTGATCGCCGACGCGACGGGACCCGCAGTGACGCTGAACCGGGTGCCCTTCGCCGACAACGGCGCCAAGATTCGCTGTGAGGTCAGCAACAGCGCGGGGACCATCGCGTCCACGGAGGCGACCCTGACCGTCACCCAGGACACCGTGGCGCCCACCCTGGCTTCCGTGGAGGGATCGGGAGATTTCACCCACGTCACAATCGTATTCTCCGAGCCGGTGGACGAGAGCTCCGCCGAGCGCATCGCCGCCTATTCTATCCCAGGGCTTACCCTCTCCTCCGCGGTGCGGGGAGACGCTCCGAACGATCACAAGGTGGTTCTGACGACCAGCCGTCAGACGGAGGGTGCCGAGTACACCCTGACCGTGGACGGTGTGCGCGACACGGCGACCACCGGCAATCCGGTGGCCGCGGGAACCCAGTCGAAGTTCACCGCGTTCGCCCTTGTGCGCGGTGGAGCGAAATTTGAGGCGTTTTTGGGCATCGAAACGACGGCGGTCCAGAGCCTGCTCGACTCCGAGAAGTACCTGAACAACCAGCCGGACATCGTTGGGTACGTGACCGAATTCAGTTCGCGCCAGATTTTCACCGACGCCAGCAACGAGAACTACGGCGGCCGGCTTTCCGCATGGATCGTGGCTCCGGAAACGGCGAGCTACGAATTTTTCATCCGCTCGGACGATTCTTCGCAGCTGTATTTGAGTGCGGACGACAAGGTGGAAAACGCCCAGTTGATTGCCGAGGAGACCGGTTGCTGTGGCGCCTTTGAGGAACCCGGAGCTCCTGAGACCAGCGTTCCCCAGGCGTTGGTTGCCGGACGGAAGTACGCCATTTACGCGCTGTGGAAGGAAGGCGGCGGTGGGGATTACTGCGACGTGGCATGGCGCAAGGTGGGAGACCCCGCGGTTCCACGAGCGCTCCCGTACATTCAGGGAGCAGTGCTCGAGACCTATGCCCAGCCGACCACATTTGTCGCGCCCACTCTCGCGATCAGCAGTCCGGCCGACGGCACAACCTTCGAGACCGGCGCAGCGGTGACCCTGACGGCGACGGCGACATCGGCGCCGGGCAAACAGATCATCCGCGTGGAGTTTCTGGAGCAGGGCAGGGTGGTGGCGACGGCGACGTCGAGTCCCTACACGGCGACGGTCTCAGGTCTGGCCGAAGGGCCGCACCAGTTGGTGGCTCGAGCCGTGGACAGCGCGGGCATCTCGGCGAACTCGGCGGTGATCCAGGTGAACATCGGCAAGCAGTTCCTGGAGTTGTTCTTCGCCAAGATCGACGACGAAACCACCTGGCGCTACGACCGGAGCGGCTCGGATTTGGGAACGGCCTGGCGTGAGAAGGGGTTCAATGACAGTGCCTGGCCGCAGGGGAAGGCGCTGATTGCCGACGAGACGACGACGACGGTGGAGCCGATCCGAACGCCCATCAACCGTTTGAACGACGCGGGTGAGTACGTGAAGACGTTCTATTTCCGGCGCAAGTTCAACTTCGATTATGAGGTGAACTCGGGTGTGAAACTTCAACTCCGCCACGTGGTGGACGACGGCGTGGTGTTGTATCTGAACGGGAAAGAAATCCATCGCCTCGGGATCACCGCGGACCCGGTGGACTTCCAGTCGGATGCCGCGGGTCACGAGAATGTCTGGGAAGGGCCCTTCGAGATCCCCAGTTCGTTGTTGGTCCCGGGTGAAAACATCCTGGCGGCCGAGGTTCATCAGTCGGGGGGCAGCAGCTCCGACATGGTGTTTGGAGCCGAACTCAAGGCGGTCATTCCGTTGGTGCCGAAACAGCTGGACGTCGTGAAGCTCGATGCGATCACCACCTGGCGCTATGACCGGAGCGCAACGGACCTCGGCACCGCCTGGCGCGAGAAGAACTTCAACGACGCTTCCTGGCCGCAGGGACCGGCCCTGATCGCCGATGAAACTACCACCACGGTGGAACCGATCCGCACCGCCATCAGCCGTCTGAACGACGCCGGTGAGTACGTGAAGACGTTCTATTTCCGGACCCGGTTCAATCTCCCGATCGCCACCACGGCCGGTGCCAAACTCAAACTTCGCCACGTGGTGGATGACGGGGCGGTCTTTTACCTGAACGGCCTGGAGATTCACCGGTTTGGCATCACCGCCGACCCTGTCGACTACCTGTCGGACGCCGCCGGTCATGAAAACGTCTGGGAAGGTCCGTATGACATTCCGATCACCGCGCTGGTCCCCGGCGAGAACGTGCTCGCCGCCGAAGTCCATCAGTCGGGAGGCAGCAGCTCCGACATGGTGTTTGGCGCGGAGTTGGTGGCGATCGTCCTGGCCCAGGATACCGGTGGCGGCTCACCGACGACGCCGGTCATCGTGTCGGTGAAGCGGGAAGGCGCCGATCTGGTCATCGAGTACAAGGACGGGGTTCTGCAATCCGCCGCTCAGGTTCGTGGACCCTATCAGGATGTCCCGGGGGCGGGCGCGAACTCCCACCGGGTCAGTACCACCGCCAGTGGCGCGTCGTTCTTCCGGGTGCGCTCCAACTGACGTCAAAACAACACACGGGCGCTTGGCGCCCCTGACCATCAAAAAAGCCGGCCCCCGGAAGGGGGCCGGCTTTTTTAGGATTCGAATCAGAGCCGGGGGTTCAGAGCCCGGCGACTTCCCAGCCTTTGCGATAAGCACGACGGACGTAGGCGTTGGCTTCCGTCACGTTGGTGAATTCCAGCTTGGCGGCGTTCCACTCGAGCGTGGTCTTGGGGAAGCGGCTGGCGACACTGCCCAGGAGGATGGATTCCGTGAGCGGCCCCGCGTAGTCGAAGCCCGCGGAAGTCTTGCCCTCGCCACGCACGGCGTCGACGAACTGTTTCCAGTGGTCCGCTCCCTGCACGGTGGGGAGTTTGAAATCGGCGAACTTGGATTCCGGCAGGAGTGCGGGCAGAGCGATGTGGGGGATGACCATGACGCCCTCGGTGCCGATCAGGATCGAGCCCTGGTCGGGGAAGGGATGGTCGCCCAGCAGTTTGCGGATGTCTTCCGGGGGCAGTTGTTTGCCGTCGTACCAGGTGATCGGAATGGAGCCGGGGACAGTGTACGCGGTGGCGGGGAAGATGTAGCGAACGATGGCGTTGGTGGCCCAGGAATGTTCGTTCGGCGCGGCGCCTTCGCTGCGGACCGAGGTCGGTGCCGTCAGGGCCAGGGCCTTGAAGACCGGGTCGAAAATGTGGCAGCCCATGTCGCCGAAGGTGCCGGTACCGAAGTCGAGGCGCTTGCGCCAGTTGCCTGGATGGTACCAGCCATCGCCGATGAAGGGGCGGGCGGCGGAGACGCCGAGCCAGAGGTCCCAATTCAAGCCTTTCGGCACCGGGTCCTGGCGGGTGGGCATGGCGCCGTTATCGCCCCATTCCTTGCTGCTCCAGGTGTGGACTTCCTTGACCTTGCCGATCCGGCCTTCCTGGACGAGTTGGACCGCCATGCGGTACTCGCGGTTGGAATGGATCTGGATGCCCATCTGGGTGACCCGCTTCTTTTCCCGGGCCACTTCGGTCAGGCGCCGGGTCTCGTAGATGTCATGGGTCAACGGTTTCTGGCCGTAGACATGCAGACCATGCTGCAAGGCCGCCATGCCGATCGGCCCATGCATGTGGTCGGGGGTCGAAACATTGACGGAATCCAGTTCCTTCTCCTTTTCGAGCAGAACGCGGTAGTCCTCGTAGACGCGGGCGTCGGGGAACCTCTTTTTGAAGTCGGCGAGCCGGTTGGAGTCGACATCGCAAACGGCGACCACCTTGACGGCAGGATGCGCTGCGATGGAGGTGACATCAGCGAAAGCCATGCCGGACGCGCCAAAACTGGCGTGGCGGACCTGTCCCGAGGGGGAGGCAGCGAGGAGATTGCGGGTGACAAATGGCGCAGTGAGGGCTACGGCGCCACCGAATTTCAGGAAGCCACGACGAGACGTGGGCGGTGGACGATTCATCGGCGCCGAGCGTGGCTTCATCGTCCTCGAAGCGCAAACGCCAAGACGCTGAGTTGCTGCGCTTCCCTGGAACGATTCAGATGAAATCCATGAAGTTCACGCGAAGACGCTGAGACGCCAAGAAATGCGAGGAACCAGATGAGTCGGGTGCACTCCCGCGACACAGATCTTTGGGTTCGCGAACTCTACTGGGCGCGAGTCTCTTTCTCGGCCGGTCCTTCTTGGCGTCGCGTCTTGGCGTGAGATCCAACTGACTCGTTCCGCTTAGGCCGATGGGGAAGCGTTCGCCGGGAGTACCACGCTGGGCGAGCAAGAGGCTGTGGATTCGAGGGCTTGCAGGCGGCGCTCGAGTTGGTCGACCTGCCGGGTGAGCTCAGGAAGGCGGTAAATGGCGATGTACTGGCGTTTGGCCTGCTTTTCGGGGACCGCCGGAGCGCCCAGCCATTTTTCGCCGTCCGGGATGGGATGCATGACGCCGGATTGGGCACCGATGGACACCCGGGAACCGATTTTGAGATGCCCGGCGATGCCGACCTGTCCGGCGAGAGTGACGAAGTTACCGAGGCGCGTGCTGCCGGCGATACCCACCTGGGCGACGATGAGGCAGTGTTCGCCGATGACGACGTTGTGGGCGATCTGGACGAGGTTGTCGATCTTGGTGCCCTTGCCGATGACGGTGGCACCCAAGGCTCCGCGATCGATGGAGGTGTTGGCGCCGATCTCAACGTCATCGTGGATGATGACCGTGCCGACCTGCGGGACCTTCAGATGGGCTCCGCGGTCGAAGACATAGCCATAGCCGTCGGAACCCACGACACAGCAGGAGTGCAGCCGGACCCGGTTGCCCATCTGGGTGCGTGTGTAAATGACGGCGTTCGGGAACAGCACGCAGTCGTCGCCCAGGGTGCAATCGGCGGCGACATGATTGCCACCGAGCAGGACGGTTCGGGCTCCGATGCGGGAGCGTTCGCCGACGACGCAATGGGGGCCGATATGAGCGCTGGGATCGATGACCGCAGAAGCGGCGACTACGGCTGAGGGATGGATGCCGGCCGGGTGACGGGGTTCGGGGAAGAACAGCGGGAGAACCTTGGCGAAGGCGATCCTGGGTTGCGCCACGCGGATCAGGGTTTTCGGGGAGGCGGGGAGGTCGGGGCCAACCAGGATGGCGGTGGCGGCGCTGTTTTCGGCGGCGGTCAGGTAGGCATCGTTTTCAGCGAAGGTGAGGTCTCCAGCGCGGGCGGTGTGGGCTGGCGCAAAGCCGGCGAGCTCCAGATTGGGATCGCCTTCGACTCTGCCGCCGAGGGTTTCAGCGATCTGGGAGGTGGTCATGGGTGGGAAGCCTGGGGTGGGCGGGAGGATGCGATACGGTTGCGATGTCCGAGAACCGCGACGCGGGGATGCCATTGGGCGGCTTCGCGTTCGTCGACCTCGGTGAAGGCCATGATGGTGATGCGGTCGCCGACCTTGCCGAGGTGGGCGACGGCACCGTTGAGTTCAATGGCGCCGGATCCGCGGGGGCCGGTGATGACGTAGGTTTCCCAGCGCGCGCCGTTGGCGAGGTTGCTGCAAAGAATCCTCTCGTACGGGAAAAGGCCGACCGCTTCGATCAGGTCTTCGGCGATGGTCAGGCTCCCTTCGTAATCGACACTGGCCGCGGTGACGGTGGCTCGGTGGATCTTGGACTTCAGGACGTGGATCAACATCGGGAGGCAAGTCAATTGGAGGGACCAACCGGCCGGCGCGGAAGCCGCTGGCGGCAAGTGGATTGACCCCAAAAACGAGCGCGAATATAAGGTGCCCTCCACCGAACACAACGCTTAGTTCCCAACCCCCAATCAACGACCTCATCGTATGGCAGATAAAGTCCTCCGCGTCGGCATGGTCGGCTACAACTTCATGGGCAAGGCCCATTCGAATGCTTGGCGCCAAGTGAACCATTTTTTCCCGGATCTTCCGGCCAAGGTCGAGATGCACACGTTGTGCGGGCGTAATGTCGAAGCGACCAAAAAACACGCGGCCATCTACGGCTGGAACCGCGTGGAAAACGATTTCGCCACCCTCCTGGACAATCCCGAAATCGACATCATCGACATCACCAGCCCGAACAACCAGCACGCCGAGATGGCTATCGCCGCCTGCAACGCCGGCAAGGCCGTCCTCTGTGAAAAACCGCTGGCCATGAACGTCGCCGAGGCCCAGGCCGTGGTCGCCGCCGCCAAGAAGAACAAGACCATCAACATGGTCTGTCACAACTACCGCCGCGCCCCCGCCATCGCGTTCGCCAAACAGATGATCGAGAACGGCGATCTGGGTGACCGGTTCTTCCATTTCCGCGCCCGGTACGCCCAGGACTGGATCGTGGATCCCGAATTCCCGCTGGTCTGGCGCCTGCAAAAGAGCGTCGCCGGTTCCGGATCCCACGGCGATCTCGCCGCCCACCTCATCGACGTCGCCCACTACCTCATCGGCGGCATGAAGGAGGTCTGCGGCTTGATGGAGACCTTCGTGAAGGACCGCCCGGTGCTGGCCGAAGTGAAGGCCGGTCTCAGCGCCACCGCCGGAACCAAGCGCGGGAAAGTCACCGTGGACGACGCGGTGAGCTTCATCGGCCGCTTCAAGAACGGTGCGGTCGGCAACATCGAGGCCACCCGGTTCGCCACCGGCCACAAGAACGGCATGGAATTCGAGATCAACGGCAACAAGGGCTCCATCATGTTCGCCTTCGAAGACATGAACCGGCTGAAATACTTCAGCTCCAACGATCCGGCCGGAAAACAGGGCTTCCGCGACATCCTCGTGAGCGAGGGCGGAGCGCATCCCTACTGGAAGGCCTGGTGGCCGCCCGGACACATCATCGGCTACGAACACACCTTCATCCACACCGTCGCCGACCTCATCACCAACGTCTGCGAAGGCCGCAACACCCACCCCACATTCGTCGACGGCCTCGAATGCCAGAAGGTCCTGGATGCGGTCGATGAATCGGTCAAGACCCGCGGCTGGGTGAAGGTCTGATTCCTCTGGCGACGTCGGGTGGCGGGGTTGACTTCCAGGTGACTCAACCCCGCCGCCTCACCGAGGGCATACGCCGTGTTGGGATCCGGGAACGGAGCCCAACACGGCGTTTGCCGTCGAAGGTTGGGCGTTGCATTTCGAGGAGGCGCGACGCTGGTGCCCTTGCACTCTGCATCCTCACCCACCGCGCGGCCTTTCTAGCGCTTCCGCAACCCGTTCCCTTGGAACGGTCCCACCCCGGACGATTGCCTGGTAGGGTTCGTGCTGAGTCATCCCGACTTAGAACCACACGATACCCATGAAACTGAAAATCACTCGAATGGGGGCTGAGGCGGGAAAAATCGGGAAGATCGCCTTGCTATGGCTCATCGGAATTCCCCTCCCCATCGCGATCATCGCCATCTATCTCGGAGGCTGCAGCTAGCAGCGAGGCGATGGATTCACTCCGTTGGGATCGTGGCGTCAGGCTTCGAACGACTTCCCGCAGCCGCAGGACTGGCGGGCGTTCGGATTGAGAATCTTGAATCCACCCCCGGACAACGCATCCGAGAAATCCACGACCGCACCCTTCAAGTAACTGGCGCTGAACTCATCGACCAGAATCGGAACGCCGAAGAACTCGCGCTGGATGTCGCCCGGGCGGGTTTCGTCGAAGACCATGCCGTACTGCAGCCCTGAGCAGCCGCCGGCCTCGACGAACACCCGGAGGTGTTTGCCAGCCTGGGAAGGGTCGCGCTGGCCCATGGCTTGAATCTCCTTGGCGGCGCTTTCGGTGAGCTGGACAACGGCTTCGGCTTCGATGGTTTCGTTCATAATCCGGCAGGGCAGAGGCTAGCACCCGGAGGGTGGGGGGTCAAACCACGGGTCAGGTTCGGGAAACGGCTTCGGATGGACCGCGCCTCTGTAGCGGCGGGCGTCCCGCCCCCCGGAATCCCCGGTTCAAGGCCCGTGAGCAGGTTGGTATCGAAGAGGCGGCGTCCCATGAACCTTCCCAAGCGAGCCATCGCGAGGGTTGAAACCGGCTCCCTCACCCCGACCCTCTCCCGGGGGG
>CAUJJW010000029.1 GCA_963205105.1 Verrucomicrobiota bacterium
GGGTCGCGGTTTCACGGAATACGTCCTCCGCACCGGCCGAACCCTGCTCGCCGATCGCACCGCCTGCGCGGAATTGTCCGCGCGCGGCGATTGCGTTCCCGTCGGCTCCCCAGCCGCCCTGTGGCTCGGCGCCCCGCTCGCACTCCGCGGACGCCCATTCGGCGTCATCGCCGTCCAGGAATACCACAACCCAAACGCCTTCGGTCAGGAGGAAAAGGACGTCCTCGGCTTCGTCGCCGAGCAAATCGCCATCGCCATCGACCGACGCCGCGCCATCGACGATCTCCGCGCCAGCGAGGCGCGCCTTCGCGAATCGGAGGAGCGCTTCAGCAAGGCATTTCACAACTGCCAGGGCGCCCTGGCCATCGTCTCCCTCGAGGACGGCCGCTATTTGGATGTGAATGAGGGGTTCGTGCGCGCCTACGGCTATTCCCGCGAGGAAGCCCTCGGCAAGACTTCCCTGGACCTCAACCTATGGCAGGACCCCGTTCATCGTGATCGTCTCTTCGAGTGCCTCCGAGCCACCGGTTCTTTCCGCAACGAGGAAACCGTCATGAAACGCCGCGACGGCCAGATCCTCACCACCGTCGAATCCGCCGACGTGATCGAAATCGGCGGCCGCCCCTGCGTCATCGTCTTCGCCCTCGATATCACCGACCGCAAACGCGCCGAAACCGAGTTGTTCCACGCCCTCCGCAAGGAACGCGAGTTGAGCCAGCTCAAAACCAGTTTCGTCTCCCTCGTCTCCCACGAGTTCCGAACCCCGCTCCAAATCATCCTCTCCTCCGGAGAAATCCTCGAACGCTACCACGACCGCCTCGGCCAGGAACAACGTACCCGCCAGCTGCGCGCCATCACCACGTCCGTGCGCCGCATGGCCCACATGATGAACGAGGTCCTCCTGCTCGGACGCTTCGACGCCGGCCGCATGGAGTTCCAACCCGCCACCGTCGACCTCCCCGCCTTCTGTCAGAGGGTCGCCGACGACATCAGCGCCGCCACCGACCATCGTTGCGCCATCCATCTGGACCTGGAAGGCGATCTCTCCGGCGCGGCGGGCGACGAAGCGTTGCTCGGACATATTTTTACCAATCTGCTCTCCAACGCGGTCAAATACTCGCCACCCTCCCAGCCGGTGCACTTCCGCCTCCAACGCCAGGACGACGACGCCATCTTCTCGGTTCAAGACCGGGGGATGGGCATTCCGCAGGCCGACCGCGCCCGGCTCTTCTCCGCCTTTCACCGCGGCAGCAACGTGGGACAGGCCCCCGGCTCCGGCCTCGGTCTTGTCATCGTCCGGCGCTGCACCGAACTCCATCAGGGTTCCCTGCATTTCGAATCCACCGAAGGATCAGGCACCACCTTCGAAGTCCGCATCCCGCTTTGGCCCAAGCCTTCCACCCTCCGTTCCCCCGACATTCTCTCCGCATGAAGACCATTCTCGTCATCGAAGACGACGACCAAACCCGGGAGAACCTCCAAACCATCCTGGAAATGGAGGGGTTCCGCGCCGTCACCGCCGCCAACGGCCGCGCCGGCCTCGCCGTCGTCCAACGCGAAACCCCCGACCTCATCCTCTGCGACGTGATGATGCCCGAACTCGACGGTCATGAGGTCCTCCGAAGCCTGCGTGCCGCCTCCTCCACCGCCACCATCCCCTTCATTTTCCTCACCGCGCGCGGCGAACGAAAAGACCAGCGCACCGGCATGGAACTCGGCGCCGACGATTACCTCACCAAACCCGCCACCGTCGACGAAGTCCTCGCCGCGGTCCGCAGCCGCCTGGTCCGGCACGTCGAAAAGGAACAGGCACTCCGCGAGAAAGTCGCGTTCCAACCCGATTTCTCCACCGCCACCCCTCTCGAATCCGACCTCAAACTCACCCCGCGCGAAGCCGAGGTCCTGCTCTGGGTCGCCCAGGGCAAATCCAATTCCGAAATCGGCGTCATCCTCGGCATGGCCGAAAAAACCGTCAAAGTGCACCTCGGCCACATCTTCGAGAAACTCGGCACCGACAATCGGAACGCCGCCGGTATGCAGGCCCTCGAAATCCTCTGCCGCCGCGGCGCCGCCCAAAACAACCATCCCGAAACCAAACCCGGCGGCACCTCCCACCCGGGCTGAGCCGGAGCGATTCAGTAGGAATGGATGGAGTTCACGCCAAGACGCTGAATCGTTCCGCGGAGTAGCGGCGCGAACATCCGGATGCACGGGACTCATCCTTCCAATGCAAGGATTCCCGATCGCCGACGGTTGCACCACCCGTCGCCCCCCGTAGCATGGAGGCCGCTGTATGTCGCGAACTCTCCTCCTCTCCGCCTCCCTGCTCGTGGCCCACGGCTTCCTCGCCGCCACGGCGTCCACCCACCCCTGGCCCCAGTTCCGTGGCCCCCAAGGCGACGGCGTCTCCTCCGCCACAGGCGTTCCGCTCTCCTGGAGTGCCACGTCCAATGTCGCCTGGAAAACCGAGGTGCCCGGACGCGGTTGGTCCTCGCCCGTGCTCGCCCATGGCCGCATTTACCTCACGTCCGCCCTGCCCGCCGGCGGCAGCAACCAGGTTTCCCTCGTCGCGCTCGCCTTTGACGCCGCCTCCGGCAAGCCCGCCTGGCAAACCACCGTCTTCCCACCGTCCACCAACGCCCTGCCCGTCCACGCTAAGAATTCCCACGCCAGCCCCACCCCGCTCGTCGATGGCAACCGCATTTACGTCCACTTCGGACCACGCGGAAGCGCCTGTCTCGACCTCGAAGGCCACATCCAGTGGACCAACACGTCCCTCGTCTTCGACCCCAAACACGGCAACGGCGGCTCCCCCATCCTCGTCAACGGCCGCCTCATCTTCACCTGCGACGGCACCGAAGACCCGTTCATCGCCGCGTTGAACGCCTCGACCGGCGAACTCGCCTGGCGCACTCCTCGCCAAGCCATCACCACCCGCAAGTTCTCCTTCGGCACCCCCACCGCCATTACCGTCGATGGCTCCGTTCAGGTCATCTCGCCCGCCAGCGGTTGCGCCGCCGCCTATGACCCCGTCGATGGCCGCGAAATCTGGCGCGTCCGCCACGACGGCTACTCGGTCATCCCCAAACCCGTGTTCGGTCACGGCCTGGTCTACCTGGGCACCGGCTTCAACACCCCCGTCGCCCTCGCCATCCGCCCCAACGGAACTGGCGATGTCACCGAGTCCCACACCGCATGGTCCCAAAAACGCGGCGCCGGCCAAACCCCCTCCTTCCTTCTCGATGGCGACGAATTGTTCATGCTCGCCGACAACGGCATCCTGACCTGCGCCAACGCCAAAACCGGCGAGATTTACTACCAGGAACGCGCCTGCGGCCAATCCTCGTCCTCCCCCATCCTCGCCGATGGCCGCATCTACCTGCTCGATGAACAGGGACTCGGCGTCGTCGTCGCCCGCGGTCGCGAATTCAAGAAACTCTCCGAGAATCCCATCGGCGAACGCGCCCTTGCTTCCTACGCCGTCACCGACGGTTCGCTCTTCATCCGCTCGGAATCCCACTTGTACAGCATCCGATCCCAACCCTGATCGATCCTCACCTCCGGACTGGCCCACGTCCGTAAGATCCGTAGGCTGGTGCCCATGACCCGTTCGCGTCTCCTGGGCACCGCTGTTATCGGTTGGGCCACTCTCCATGCCTGGATGCCCATCCAGGCTCTAGCCGGGCCGGATTGGCCCCAGTTCCGCGGCCCAAGCGGCGACGGCCATAGCACCGCCAAGAACGTCCCCACCCGCTGGTCACCTACCGAGAACGTCGCCTGGAAAGTTTCGGTTCCCGGTCAAGGCTGGTCCTCACCCGTGCTCGTCGGCAATCGCCTGTTCCTGACCTCCGCCATTCGGCCTGCCGATAGCAGCGACCTGGAGTTGTCAGCCCTCTGCCTCGACGCCACCTCCGGCACCACCCTCTGGAAAACCGCGGTCTTCACCCAGGGCGGCGAAGCCCCCGCGCCCCATCGCAAGAACAGCCACGCCAGCCCCACCCCCCTCGTCCAGGACGGCCGCGTCTACGTCCACTTCGGCCACATGGGCACCGCCGCCCTCGATCTCGAAGGGAAGGTCCTGTGGCGCAATAACTCCCTGAAGTACACCCCGGTCCACGGCAACGGCGGTACCCCCATCCTGATAGGCAGCGACCTCGTCTTCAGCTGCGACGGCGGTGCCGACCCGTTCGTCGTCGCCCTCAACAGCGCCGATGGTTCCGTGCGCTGGAAAGTCGACCGCAAGTCCACTTTCCCCAGAACCTTCTCCTTCGCCACCGCCGCCTACACCGAGGCTGGCGGCAGAAAACAAATCATCAGCCCTGCCAGTGGATTCGTGGCTTCGTACGATCCCACCGACGGACGTGAACTCTGGCGCGCCCGCTACGGCGGTTGGTCGGTCATCGCCAAACCCGTCTTCAGCCATGGCATGACCTTCATCTCCACCGGCTACGAAGCCCCCACCGTCATCGCCGTGCGCCTGGACGGCTCCGGCGACGTCACCGATTCCCACATCGCATGGACCATACGCCGCGGAGCGCCCAACACCCCGTCGTTCCTGGTGCTCGGCGACGAACTCTACCTGCTCGCCGACAACGGCGTCTTCAGCTGCATCGATATCAAGACCGGCACCGCGCATTACCAGGAGCGCGCCTGCGGCCAAAGCTCGGCCTCCCCGATCTTCGCCGACGGCCGCATCTACGTGTTGGATGAACAAGGACTGGGCGTCGTCCTCGCTCCCGGGAAGGAATTCAAGAAGCTCGCCGAAAACGACCTGAAGGAACGTACCCTGGCATCTTACGCGGTAACCGACGGCACGTTGTTCATCCGTTCGGAGGAAAACCTCTACCGCATCGGAGCCGGCACAACCCGCTGATCGTGCCTGCCCCGAGATCCCCAACCCCGCACTTCTCAACCATTCTCGCCTGATCCTGCCATGATGCTATCCCCGGTGCTTTCACGCCTGATCGCCGGCACGTCGGTCACCCTAGCCCTCCTGATCGCCGGCTGTGCCTCCTCCGACTCCAAAACCGCCGAAGGCGAGCGGCCCGCCGTCGCCACCATCCCCAGCAAAGGCGGAGGCCTGGTCCGCGACAGCCAGCCCTCGGATGCCCAGTCGAAAACCAATAGCCCCGAGAACGCCACGCTCGTTCTCCCCACCAGCGGCCGGATCCATTCGGTGAACCCAGGCCTTCAGTTTGTCGTCATCGATTACACCCTGGGCGGCGTTCCGGCCCTCCAATCCCTTCTGCCAGTCTATCGCGGCGACCAAAAAGTCGGTCAGGTCCGCCTGACCGGCCCCGAACGGAATGGGTTCGTCGCGGCGGATGTCGTGGAGGGCATTCTCCAGACCGACGACGAAGTCCGCATCCACTGACCCGCCGCGCGGTCAGGCTTCTTCGCCGGTGGGCGACACCTTGGCCGGTTTCTGCCGGTGGTACGGGCTGGAGAGGTTGAAGTAGATCCCGCACAACGGCCGGGTTGCATCCGTCTGGCTGAGAATCACGGTCACCTGCCGGTCCAGGGCGATGCCGTGACGGAGTCCGGGCGCGCGGTTTTCAAAGGCGCGGATCGCCTTCTCCACCAACGATTGAAGGGCCTTCTCGAGGTCGGCAGGCGTCTTTTCCAGACACACCACGTAGCGATCGTAGGTCCGCAGGGCCTCCGCGATCTCGGCCTTGAAGGTCTCAGTGGTCACGCGGGGAAGTTAAAAACCACAGCGCCCAAAGCAAAACGAGAAATGCGCTCACCCCCGGCTCCCCTGCCCAAATCACCCTGTTCCTTTGACTGCACGCCCCTCCCCATCCGTAGCGGCGGGCGTCCCGCCTGCCGTAGAGGGGGGCGTCTCGCCCCCCGGAATCCCCGGTTCATGGTCCCCATGCGCGATTCGTGAATCGTGGCCCCTCTCCATAAACCGTGCCTCCGATGGGCCCTCCATCCTTCCCTGCCCACCCCATCCACTCTCGCCGAAGTTACAAAACCGGAACAACGTCACCCACGCTACGCCGCAGGATGGGCCCGCCATGAATGCACCTACTTTCCTCCGACCCACACCCTGGTTGACGCTCGCCCTCGCCGTGACCCTCGCACCTATGGTCCCCGCCCAGGATGCCACCTCTCCCGGCGTGGATCCCAACACCGGCCAACCCATCCCCGCCTCCGGCCCAATGACGATCGATCCCACGACCGGTCAACCCATCTCAGATCCTGCCAAATCGCTCGCCGCCCTGAATCCCCTCACCTCCTGGACCTCCCTGCTCGCCACCGCCAAAGCCGCCGAGGAAGGCGACGCCGACCTCACCGCCGCTTCCGATCAATACCAGACCCTCGTCCGCATCTTCGACCAACTCCGGCCCGTCGCCGCCGAAGCGCTCTACCGTTACGCCCTCGTCGAAGGAAAACGGGAGCACGTCGACGAAGCCCAGGCCGCGCACACCCGGCTCATCCAGTGGTTCCCCGATTTCCCCGCGTACGCGAAAAAATCGCTCGAGGCCCAGACGGGCAGTGCCTCCAACCCTGGCCAAACCGAAACGGACGCCGATGCCGCCACTGCCCGCAAACACCAGATGAGTCCCGAGCTCATGCGCCGTTATGGACTCACTCCCGCCAGTCCGTCAGCGGAAGGGGGCGCATCCACCAAGCCCACCACGATGAGCCCGGAACTGATGGCCCGTTACGGACTGCTCAACGCCCCCAACGTGAGGCCCCCCGCGCCCGATTCAAACGCCTCCGTTCCGCGCGATTTGAGGTCCGCCGAACTCGCCGAACTTCACGAACGCCGGTCCGAGTTGGTCGCCGTCTCCGCCCGAACCGCCGCTGACCTGAGAAAAGCCCGACTTGATCTCGACCGGGTCGATGGTCTCCGAGGCGAGGACGTCCCGCCCAATCTCGTCAGCGACGAACGCCTTCGCACCCTCATCGTCGGACTCGAAGATGGACTCACCGGCCTCAGCCAGGACCAGATTGAAAAGATCCAGGCGGGGCGCCGTGACAAGATCAGGAACTACTTCGAGGGAACCTATAAGGACCGCCTCAAGCGCACGGAGGAAATCCTCTCCCGCGAACTGGATCAGCTGCGCTCAGAAACCAGGGAGATCGACGCGGAAATCTCCAAGCTCCAACGTAGTCTCCAACCCAAGTTCTGAGCCTGTCCAGGCACGATGAACCCGCCGTCATCGAACGCTCATCCTCCCGCCTGGTCCCGCTACCTCGCCGCGCTCGGCGTGCTCCCCACCCTGGCCCTCGCCGCCTTCGGCTTCTTCGCCCTCCGCCGCGAAGCCGCCCTCGCGCGCATCGACGCCCAATCCCAGGCGGCCGCACTCGCCCAGGTCGACGCCGACCGCCTCGCCTCCGCCCTGTTCACCCGGCCCTTGGCCAGCGGCCTGGAGGTGGAGGCGTGGAATCAGCATGGCGGCCCGCCGGAGGCCGAACCCCTCGCGCGCCTTCAGCACCTCCGACCGGGCCTCATCGCCCGCTTCGTCTCCAGCCTGGGCACCTACCCCCCGCAAGGTCTTCGCCCCACCACGGTCACCGCACCCGATCCCGGATCCCGCCTGGCCGCACAGTGGAATCTGGCCGTTCAACAGGAACGCTCTTCGCGCGCATCCGAGGCTGCCGCCTCCGCGTGGCAAACCACGTTCGACCTCGCCCAAGGCCATCCTTCCGAACCCCTCGCCCGTTTCCGACTCGGCACCGCCCTGGGCCGGCTCGGACGTGTCCATGAAGCCCGCAACCTCCTGGAATCGCTCATCCTTCCACCCACGCCGATCGCCGGCGAAACCGGGCTGCCCCTCGACGTGCTCACCTACCGAGCGCTGCTCCAGATCGCCGACTCCGATCCTCAAGCCTCCGTGGACGCCCCTGCGTGGTACGACCGCCTCGCCCAGCGTGTCCTGCTTCACTGGCAACTGCCTGAAGCCTTGCTGTTCGAAACGCCTTCCCCCACGCCCCAGCGTCTCCACCTCTGGCAAGCCATCGCCAGACTCCACGCAGCATCCCGCCAGGCCTTCCTCAACGTACCCACGCAGTCCGAATCGAACTCTCCCTCCTGGTTCACCCCGCCCTCCACCGAACCCCATCTGGTCACGTTCCAAAGCGTCGACGGCGGTCTTTGGCACGTGCTGTGGCCCGAGAGCGCCTTGAACCAGACTCTCACCATGAACCGTTCGCCCGTAGCGGCGGGCGTCTCGCCTGCCGTAGAGGGGGGCGTCTCGCCCCCCGGAATCCCAGGATCATGGTCCGTGAGCAGGTCGATTTCGAACAGGTGGCTCTCCATGAACCTCCTCCTGCAAGCCATCGCGAGGGTTGAAAGCGGCTCCCTCACCCCAGCCCTCTCCCGGAGGGAGAGGGTGTCGCGTATCACCCGTGACCCCATGCCTGGGACCCAACCGTCCGAGCCGTCGCAGTCCGCTGCTGCCAACCCCTTGCTCCACCCTCCAAAACCCGCGGAGAATGTTCTCCTTCTCCCTCCGGGAGAAGGCCGGGATGAGGGCCGCTCGCTCCACGCCTCGCGCCACGGTTCCTGGCCGGGAAGCATGGCGCCCTCGACAACGGGGCTCTCCACCACCGACTCCGTCATCCTCCCCGGCTATCTCGGCCGGACCGTCACCATCGCCGGTCGCCAGTTCCCTCCCTCACCCGAAGGCGAACCGCTCGCCACTGCGACCGCCTCCACCTTCCCCGCCCTGTCCGTCACCCTGACTCTCGCCCATCCCGAAATTCTGGACGCACGCCAGCGCCGCAAGACCTGGATCTTCGCCACCCTGATCACCCTCGCCACCCTCGCCACCGTCGGTGCTTTCCTTGCCGCCCTGCGCGCGTCGGAACGCCAACGTCAACTCACGTTGCAACAGTCCGAATTCGTCGCCGCCGTCTCCCACGAATTGCGCGCCCCTCTCGCCGCCGTGCGCCTGCTCGCCGAGGAACTCATCGACCTGCCCTCCGAACACGCTCCACGCCGCCAGGAATACCACCGTCTCATCCTGCGCGAAGCCCGCCGCCTCGGTCTGCTCGTCGACAACGTCCTCCGCCATTCCCGTCTCGAACGCCGCGGTCCCGAACTCGAACCCACCCGCCTCGACCTGTCTCAACACATCACCTCCGTCGTCGAGGCCCTGCAACCCACCGCCCAGGAACGCAACGTCTCCCTCAAAGTCCAGCTGCCCGATGCCCCGGTCGAAGCCCATGCCGATTCCCAGGCCCTCACTCAGATCCTGGTGAACCTCATCGACAACGCCCTGAAGCATTCGCCTCCGTCCTCCACGGTCACCATCGACCTCACCCAATCGATGTCGCCGCCGTTACCCGGCTTGGCCGTCGTCCGTGTCCAGGATCACGGCCCCGGCATCCCCGCCGCCGATCACGGGCGCATCTTCGAAGCCTTCGTCCGTCGCGGCAGTGAACTGCGCCGCGAAACCCCCGGCGTCGGCCTCGGCCTCGCCATCGTCCGCCAACTGGTCCACGCCCATCAGGGACGTGTCCGCGTCGACAGCCAACCCGGACACGGCGCCTGCTTCACCGTCGAACTGCCCTTGGAACCACGGCACGCATGACCTCGCGACCGCCCATGTCATCGCCCCCCAACCTTGAACGCGTTCTCGTCGTGGAAGACGAACTCAGCATGCGCACCATCCTCGCCGACTGCCTGGAACGTCGGGGCTACCGTGTGCTGACCAGTGCCGATGGCGCCGATGGACTGACGCGCGCACTCCACGAGAAGCCGGATTTGGTGCTGCTCGATCTCATGCTTCCCAAGCTGGATGGCTTTGCCGTCTGCCGGGAGCTTCGCCGCCTCGGATTCCGAGGTCGCATCCTCATCCTCACCGCCCGCGGCCGGGTCGAAGACCGCGTCCAGGGCCTGGATGCCGGCGCCGACGACTACCTGCCGAAACCGTTCAGTCGCGACGAACTCCTGGCCCGCGTCCGAGCCCTGCTTCGCCGCAACGACGCCGCATCCCAAACACCGCCACGCATCCTGCTCGGCGACGTCACCGTGGACCTCGCCGCCCGTCGGGCCTTGCGCGGTGACGAGGAACTCCCTCTGTCCGCCCGCGAATTCGCCATGCTGGCCCTGCTGATCGAACGGGCCGGGCAGGTGGTGACGCGGGAGGATTTCCTCGATCGCGTCTGGGGAGTCACGGCCTTTCCCACGACGCGAACGGTGGACAAACACATCGTCAGCCTCCGCCAGAAGATCGAGATCGACCCCGCCCAACCCCGCTGGATTCACACCGTGCATGGCACCGGTTACCGACTCGAGTTGCCGCCAGCCCGTGCGGAAGCCGAATCGGCCCAAGCCACCCCCGATCCGATTCGCATGCTTCAGGACCTGCATGCGAACGGTGAGGGGCTCCATCCCCAACAAGCCAAGTCGTCTCTGAGAGAGGTTCGTGAGGATCGAAAACGATGGAGGACGAAATGATCTGCCTTGTCTAACGCCGCATCCCGCGCGCCTTGCGCACCAGGGTCAGAAACTCCGATCGCCACCCGCCCGGGTCTTCGCCGATCCCCTGCTGCGCCAGATTCAACGCGGTGTCGAAACCCCGCCCCCCGTTCCAGTTGGGATCCCGCAACGCCATCCCGAAGGCCGCCACCGCCGCCGCAAACTTGAAGTCGCCATCCGGCTCGCGTTCCCGATCCGCCACTGCGATCTCCTTCAGAACACTCTTCGATCCTTCGGGCCGTTGATACCGCAGTTTCAGCGTTAGGAGCTCGGACGTGCGGGCAAAAACCCGCTTCGGCGCCGCTTCCTCCGCCGCCGGTTGGTACTTCAACGGATCCACCGACCCCGGCACTTGGACGCCCACCGGAACAATCTCATACAGCACCGTCACCGTCTGGCCCGCTCCC
Organism: Verrucomicrobiota bacterium; assembly: GCA_963205105.1. GTDB lineage: Bacteria > Verrucomicrobiota > Verrucomicrobiia > Limisphaerales > CAIMTB01 > CAIMTB01. Next base: position 10,846 of record CAUJJW010000029.1, read on the forward strand.
ACCTCACCGGCGTCTTTGGTGTCGTCGTTGAAGTCCTGGGCCGGCATCAGCCGCTTCTCGTAACCGATCAACCGCCACGCCGCGACGTTGCCCGGATTGAACTCCACCTGCGCCTTGGCGTCGCGCGCCACGGTGATGAAAGTCGCGTCCCGCTGCTCCAAGAGCACCCGCTGCGCCTCTTCGTGCGAATCCAGAAAGTGATAGGAACCGTTCCCGCGATCCGCCAATTGCCGCATCAGCGCGTCTTTGAAGTTGTCCGTTCCCACCCCCAGCGTGGTCAGGAAGACCCCGGACTTGGCCTCGCTCTCGATCAGGCGCACCAACGCGTTCTGATCGCTCATGCCGACGTTGAAATCGCCGTCCGTGCAGAGCAGCACCCGGTTCACGCCGCCCGGAATGAAGTGCCGACGCGCCACTTCGTAGGCCTGCCGAATGCCGCCTTCGCCGTTCGTCGAACCTCCGGAAGCCAGCGAATCGATGGCTTCCAGGATCTTGTCCCGCTCCTCGGCCGAGGTGCTCGGCAAATGCACACCCGCGCTGCTGGCATAGGTCACGATCGCCACCCGGTCCGACGGTTCCAACCGCTTCGCCAACGCCCGCAACGCTGCTTTCAGCAACGGCAGCCGTTCGCTCGGTTGCATCGAGCCCGACACATCGACCAGGAACACCAGGTTCGCCACCGGCCGTTCCCCGGTCACCGCCCGCGCCTTGAGCGCGATGCGCACCAGCCGGTGCTTGGGTTCCCACGGGCACATCGCCACGTCCGCCCGCACCCCAAACACATCATCGCCACTCGGTTCGGTGTGTCGGTACGGGAAGTAATTGATCATTTCCTCCACCCGCACCGCCGCCCGCGGCGGAAACGTGCCCGCCATCAGAAAGCGGCGGACGTTCGCGTAGGATCCCGTGTCCACATCGAGACCGAACGTGGACAGCGGCTGGGTCAGCGGCGACAGAAACGCGTTGTCGCCAGCGTCGACATAACCGGGATTTTCCCCGTCGGAAACGGGTTCGGTCGTCCTGGCTTCCATGACCAAGCCGACAGGCTCCTGCTTACGCCGGTAGAAGTGGTCCTGCGACACAGCCGCGCTATCCGAAAGACTCGACAGTCGATCCCTCGACGACGTCGAAGCGCTCCCCGACCGGATCACCACTCCAGGCGAAGCGGCGCTGCCCAAGCTCAGTCCATAACGCGACCGCATCGCCGGCTCCCCCGCCGCCGGGGAGGCACCCCTCCCCGACTCGGGCGCGGATTCCCCGATGAGCCCGGACCGCTTCATCAACTCGGGACTCATCGAAAAGGTGGCGGGCTGCGCCGCTGTAGGAGGCGGGGTGGTCGGCGCAGGGGATGGCGCCGGACCCGTGCCAGCGGACGGAATCAGCCCGTAGCGACGCATCAATTCGGGACTCCCCACTCCATCCGAACCGGGTGCCAACACGACCGGCGCCGGCATCGAATCGCGAGGCACTGGATCCGTGGTCGTTTCGTCCACCGGTGGAGCTTCGAGAGTTTCGACGACCGTGGCGGGTCCCGCATTCTCGGGAATCGTTGGGGCTGTCACGCGCGCCGACTCGCTGACGCGGGCCATCTGTTTCGCCCGGGTCAACCGGTCCAACGGCGGCAGCCACCAGGAAGCCGCCAACACACACAGCGTCGCCGCCACTCCGATCCCAGCCCAGAGTGGCCAACGCGAACCGCGTTCGGGCATCGGCACGACCCTGGAGTCCTCGGTTTCGGAAGCATCGACGGCGGGCTCGTCGCGGGTGGGGACAAGGGCTTCCACGTCCATCTCCGCGACCGATTTCTCCGCCGCTTCCCGTACAAAGACCTGGGTCAGGAGCTCGGCAAAGCCGCGGATCTCCTCGACTTCCTGGCGGGCTTCGGGCGAGGACGCGAGCAGGGCTTCGACTTCCTGCGCCTCGTGCGGTGGAAGTTCCCCGAGCGCATACGCGGTCAATCGGGCGTCTTCAGCGTTGTGATTCATGGCGTGATGGGAAGGAGGTCAGGGTTCAAAGACTTCGTTGCATCCGTTGCCGAAGCGTCTTGAGCGCCGTGTGCAGGATGAACCCGACATTCGTGGCACTCAGCCGGGTGACACCGCCGATTTCCTCGTAACTCAAGCCACCTTGAAACTTGAGCCGCACCACTTCGCGCTGCTGCGGCGTCAGGGTTTCCAGGAGGTCCAACGCCAGACCCGCGGTTTCGCGTTGTTCCATCGCGTCGGCCGGACTCGGCCGGTCGTCCGGGGTGGCGTCCCTGGCGTCATCCGCCAGCGGAACAAGTCGGTGAATCTTGCGTTGCACGTCGAGGGCTCGGTTGCGGCACACGGTGAAGAGCCAACGCGCGAGGTGACCGTCCAGGTGCTCCGGCGTCTCCGCACAAAGCCGGACGAACGTGTCTTGGACGACATCCCGGGCCGAATCCTCGTCCCCGGTGATGCTGGCTGCGTAACGAGTCAAAGCCGCGCCGTGCCGTTCCAGCACTGCCTTCACCCACTCCGCTTTCGTTTGCCGATCGTCCATGCCTCGACCCTCGTGGGCCTTCAACAGAACAACGGCCCAGTCGACGATTCCTTAGAGAATCATTTCACGAACTCTCAGCTTCCCGCGGACCGTCGGTCGGACGGTACGTAGCGGGGGGGGGGCCCCCGGCCGGAGGGGGGGGGGGGCCGCCCCCCCGGAATACATTGCAAAAGACACG
>CAUJJW010000030.1 GCA_963205105.1 Verrucomicrobiota bacterium
GTGGGATGGGTTGGGTGGAAATAGATTTGGCGGCGAGCCGAAGGCCTCGCGAGCGCCACGCTGCAAGTGCGGCGGGTGCCGGAGGCGAGACGTATTCTTGTTCGCCGTTTGAACGCTCCGGCTCGTTCCGGGGTCGACCAACAAAGATTTTGCGGGCCGTGAGGCTCCGGGAGCACGCCGACGAGGCCGTCCCGGGGGTCGGGTTTGCCCGCGTTATTTCGGTGCAGAGGAGGCGATGCGGTTCGGAAACGAGCGAGAGGAGTGTCCGGTTATGATGATCGAAACGGAACGGAGGAATCGGGGAAGACGCCGGTCGACGGTGGCCGCTCGCTCGGAATTGCGTGCACTCACCCAGGGCATTGGCCTGGAGGCTGCCAGCGCTGACGATTGGGCGAGACTCGATCGCTTTCTGACCCTGGGCGCCGAGAGTGGTGCCTACCGTGTGGCGACATCCGGCCTGGAAGGTGAAGTCGTCGAGTCGTCGGCGACAGCGCGGTGCATTCGTCAGGATGCGGTGCGGGTGGTGCAACGGGTGATTGAGACCTTGGAAAGCGGTCGGGCGACGACGACCGGGGCTGGCATTCGTGTGTTGGCTTGGGTGACGGCGTTGGGTGACGACGAGGGCCGTTCGGCGGCGTGTGCGGGCGTTCCCCAGGTGTGTCGCACGGCGGCTGATTTGTTTCTCTTTGCCGAGTGTGTGACCGCGCTGCGCGGGTGGGGTCGGGGTTTGCGGCGCGCGGTGGGCAATTGGTACCGCGCGCGGTTTGCCGACGACCTGGCCTACCAGGTGGTGAAATGCCCGCGCCGGTCCGGTTGGTCGCATCGTGATTTGTTGCGCTTGGCGCATCCGACCCCGGCGACGCGGGAACAGGCGGCGGTGTTTCGCTGGATCCTGGGCGGGTCGGAATCGCTCGGACGCCGCACGGTGGTGCGGGAGGTGCCGAGGCTGGAGTTCGATCCTGCGGGTGAAGGCGTGGTGGACGCTGGCGAAGGGTCGCCGCGGACCTTTCGTGCGGTGACCTATCCGGGGGTCGGCGAACTTCCGCGTTTGCTGCGCGGTTTGGAGGAAGCCAAGCGAGTCACCTCCGCGGCGGAAGTGGTCCGGTTGATTGCGGAACACAACCTTCCGAGAGAAGCGATCCCCGCCAATTGGTTGGGTGATGTCTCGGTTTGGGAGGCGTTGCTGCATCGGATGCCGCTGGGGACGATGATTCGGGATCTGGGGCGGCTCTCGGCGGTGGGTTTGGTGAAGCCGGGCAGTGAAGCGGCCTGGTGGATCGAGACGCGCTTGCGAGATGCCGGTGTCCTGCGGGCGTCCGTGCTTCATCCGCTCGCGTTCCTTCTGGCCCGGCGTGCCTATGAACAAGGGCAGACGGATTCGGGCCGGGTCCGATGGACGCCGGTGTCCACGGTGGTGCGGGCGTTGGAAGATGCCTTTTACGTCGCGTTTCGGAATGTGCAGGCCACGGGACGTGCGCTGGTGCTGAGTCTGGATCTGAGCGAATCCACACGGCGATCCTTCCTGCCGGGGACGGCGCTGACGGTACGGGAGGCCGCTGCGGCGATGGCGCTGGTGGCGGTTTCCACGGAGCCATCGTGCCTGGTCGTTGGCCTGGGGGCCTCCATGACGGATCGCTTGGCGGGTGTGCCGGTGGCATCGCCTGGACTCACGCTGCTTGAGATTCAGCCGGGGATGCGGCTTGAGGAGGTGTTGGAACGTCTGGATGTGATTCCATCCGGTGTTCCGGACTGTGCATTGCCCATTCGCTGGGCGATGCGCCACCGGTTCCCGGCGGATGCGTTCGTCACCTACAGCGACGGCGAGGTCTGGGTGTGCGAGTTGTCGCCGACAGAAGCCCTCAAGCAGTATCGGGCGGAAACAGGGATTGCGGCGAAGTCCGTGGTGGTGGGCCTGGCAGGCGCTGAATTCCAACTGGCGAGCGAGGCCGATCCTGGGATGTTGGATGTGCTGGGGTTTGATGGAGAAACCCCGGCGGTCATCGAGGGTTTCCTGAGGAGCTGACCGTGACGCCCGCCGCTAGGAGGCCCGGAGGGCCGAAAGAACGGAAGCCCATGGCGTGAGCCATGGGTGTGGCGTTGCATGGGATTTCGAGCCCCGGAGGGGCGATCAGAATCAAGCGCGTTGGGGTTGGTATTTGGGGGAACGCAGGTGTTCTGCCCGCCCCTGTTTTTCTGATCGCCCCTTCGGGGCTTTGGTTTTTCTTGGGGCCGCGTCCCCACGGCTCACGCCGTGGGCTAGGGTCTTGCCGCCCCGTCCGGGGCTGGAAATTGACGGTTCATGGAGAGCCCCCAGTTCGAAATCGACCTGCTCACAGACCATGAACCGGGGATTCCGGGGGGCGGGACGCCCCCCTCTATGGCAGGCGGGACGCCCGCCGCTACGGAGACGTCACACAGCCCCACACCGACCTACTTCAACAGCAGACGGTACGTCCTGGACGGGATGTTCAGGGACGATGGGTCGATGAACAGGTAGGGACCGGCGGGTGATTGAAACTCAGTGATCCGAGTCCATGCGACCAGGTTCGTGGATCCCTGGAGTTCGTAGGTGACCCCGACATCGCCGGTGGCACTGATCTGGATGAGGCCGCCGGCCAGCGTGCTGATGGAAAGCCTCGCTCCTTCGCCAGTGACGGTGACCGTGAAGGACTGGCTGGCGGTCAGGGGTGGGACTCCGTTGTCGGTCACAGTCAGGGTCACCGGGTGCGCCCCCACTTGCGATTGCAGCGATGTCCAGGTGATGGCGCCGGTGGTGGCGTCGACGGTCATGCCTTCCGGTGCCAGGTCCAGAGTGTAGGTGAGGGTGTTGGCGGGCAGATCACGATCCGACGCGGTCGCCTGGATGGCGAGAGGGACTCCGTAATGCAGGGAAGCATCGGCGATAGGTTGCAGGACAGGCGCGACGTTTTCCTCGGTCACGATCCACTGGAAACTGTTGGTGATGCTGAACCGCGGGGCCTGGGGATCGCCAAAACCGGTTTCGCTCACCACGACAGTGATCCGATTGGTGGACGGGCCGTCCGCTTCGGAGGGATTCCAGGAGATGACACCCGTTCCAGGCTGGATGGTCATACCGCTGGGTGGAGAAAGCAGTTGGAACGTCAGCGTGTCGGCGGGGAGGTCGCTGTCCGACGCCGTCACAGTGGCCGTGGAGGCGACGAGTTCCGCCGTGGAACGATCACCAGGCACCGTGAGCACGGGAGGTACATTCACTTCACGGACGACGATCTCGAAGGCGTTGGTCACGCTCCATTGCGGGGTGTTGGCAGCGGCCGGGTTGTTGTCCGAGACCACCACCGTGACGATTTGAGTGGTCGGGCCCTGGGCTTCCGACGGTGTCCAGACGATGGCGCCCGTTGCGGCATCCATGACCATGCCTGGCGGCGCGGTGGCCAAGCGGTACGCCAGCGGGTTGACCGGAAGGTCGGCGTCGGTGGCGGTGACCTGCACGCCCAGGGCGGTCAGTTCGTCGAGGGAACGATTGATGAGCGGTTGAACGACCGGAGGCAGATTGATCTCGCGCACGACGACCTGGAATTCGTTGGTGGTGCTGAGGGATGTCGCGTTGATGGCCGAGGGGCTTTCGTCGGTGACGACGACCTGGATGCGGTGGGTGGAGGGGCCTTGGGCCTCGGTGGGGGTCCAGGTGATGGCGCCGGAAAGTGGGTCGATGGCCATGCCTTCCGGAGGGGCGACCAGCGAGAAGCGCAAAGGGTTGGCCGGCAGATCGGCGTCGGTGGCGGTGACCGCGACGCTGAGCGCCGTGAGTTCATCGACCGTTTGGTCGGCGGGCACGGTCAGGACGGGGGCGGTGTTCACCTCATGGATGACGAGAGGGAAGCTGTTGGTGCGGGTGAAGGCTTTGCCGTTCACGACATCGGTGACACTGGCGACGATGGTGTTGGTGGAAGGGCCATCGGCTTCGGTCGTGGCCCAAGAGAGTGTGGCGTTGGTGGCCCCGACCAAGGTGAAGGAGACTCCGGGGGGTGCGGAGAGGAGGGTGAAGGCCAGTGGTTTCACGGGTTCGTCCGGATCTTGGGCGGAGATGGGGACGGTCATGACGGCGGCTTCGTCGAGCATGACGATTTCCGGCATCAGGAGGTCGGGTGGGACTCGCGACTGTTTGAAGGTGTAGGTTCCCGATTGCCCGCCGAAGGTGGCGGCGACCATGACGGTGTAGAGGCCGGCATTGGTGATGTTCAGGCTGACGGCACCGGACCGGGCGAGGGTGTTGCCGGAAGTCGTCTGTCCGACCAGCGCGCCGTCGGGACCGTTCACCCGAATCCAGGGAGTAAAGCCGATGGCGGTGACGCGGAAGACGTTGCTGTCTCCGGGGGTGCCGAAAAAGGTCCAGGCGTCCAAGTCGCCCAAGTGGAGATTCGCGACATTGGTGAGGCCATTGATCAAGGGGCCGCCTTCGTCACCCGGAGACGGCGTGAAATCACCGGGAGCACGGACGAATTGGAGGGAGTAGGGGCCGGCCTGACCGGAGTAAGCGGCGCTGGCGACGAGGGTGTACGGGCCGGCGTTGGTCGCCTGCAGGGCAAGATAACCATCCCGGGCCAGCGTATTTCCCGAAGTGGTTTCATCGACGAGGTCGCCGGTGGGGCCGTAAAGCCGAAGCCAGGGTGTGAAATTGGTGCCGCCCATGCGCAGGAACAGCCCGTTGCCGGCCCCTGCGGTGAATCGCCACATTTCGAGGTCGCCCAAATGGAGGGCGCCGGTCTGGGTGGTGCCGTTGACCAATTCGCCGCCGGTGTCGTCCTGGGAAACGGTGAAGGGTGACATTGACTGGGCGAGGTGCAGCCCATAGCCGCCGTTCTGGCCGGAAAAAGCCGCTGAAGCGACGAGGACATACCTTCCGGCGTTGGTGGCCTGCAGCGTCAGGAAACCATCGCGGGCCAAGGTGTTCCCCGCCACGGACTCGGCCACCAGGGCACCCGTCGGGCCGAACAAGCGGAGCCAGGGCGTGGCGTTGGTGGCGCCCATGCGCACGAACAAGCCTTCGCCGGCCTGCGCGGTGAAGCTCCAGACGTCGAGGTCTCCCAACTGAGTCAAACCGGTGTGCGTGGCGCCGTTTTGCAGTTCGCCGCCATCATCGCCGGGAGAAACCACAAACGAGCCGGGTGCCCGCACGAAATGGAGGTTGTACCCCCCAACCTGGCCGGCATAGACGGCGCTGGCGACAAGAGTGTACGGGCCGGCGTTGGTGGCCTGAAGGTTCAGGTAACCATCCCGCACCAAGGTGTTCCCGGAGGTCGTTTGTCCGACCAAGGCACCAGTGGGGCCGTAGAGGCGGAGCCAGGGCGTCACCGTGGGGCTGCCCATGCGGATGGAAATGTTTTCGCCGGCTGCCGCGTCGAAGGTCCAGGCGTCGAGATCTCCCAAGGTCAGGTTCGCCGCGTGGTTGGCGCCGCTCGCCAACGGACCACCCTCGTCGCCGCCAGGAACCGTGATGGCCCCAGGTGCCACCGCCAGATGGAGACCGTAGCTCCCTGTTTGAGCCGAAAAGGTCGCACTGACGATGACGGTGTGGGTGCCGGCGTTGGTGGTGGTGACGGTCAGGGCACCGTCGCGAACCAGTGTGTTCCCCGAAGTCTCCTCGGCGATCAGTTCGTTGGATGGCCCGAACAGCCGAATCCGCGGTGTGAGGTTGGTGCCGCCGACCCGGAGCATGACCGACCCGCCCGCCGGCGCGGTGAAGACCCAGCTGTCCGCGTCGCCGGCCGGTGAGATCGTGCCCGTGTGGATGCCGCCGTTGGTCAATGCTTCTTGGGCCTTGGCTTGGCGCTCGGACCCCAGGGCAATCACCAGGAGGGAGAACATCATGCAGGTGCGTAGGAATGCATGGACCCTGGAAGGCGAGCGAAGGGTGCTACCTGGGGGCGTCTCCACGCGTCGCCCGTGCTGCGAGGGGTAAGAACTCGGAATGGGGTGGTTCAGCATCAAGCCAGGAGGATCAGTGGTTTTGCTTACGGAATTCCAGCAGTCGACGGTGATTCTCAAATAGCCCCGGTTATGTCAATGCATAGCTTTGCAAATGAACTCCGTTGGGTGGTGCGCAGTTCCAAAAGGGGCAGGTTCCTGCGATCCGGGGAAGGTTCGTGGAGAGCTCCCTGATCAAAAATGACCTGCTCACGCGCCATGAACCGGGGATTCCAGGGGGCGAGACGCCCCCTTCTTCGGCAGGCGGGACGCCCGCCGCTACAGACGACCGGTTCATGGAGAGCGGCGTTGGCGCGGGCGCCATGCTCACGGACCATGAACCTGGGGAGGCGGGCGGATTACGATTAGGAGTAGGAGTACGATGACGAGGGGAAGGCAGGTTCATGGA
>CAUJJW010000031.1 GCA_963205105.1 Verrucomicrobiota bacterium
CAGCCGGAGCCGAAGCGCGTGGTCGCTGCTTTGGCAAATTCAGCCTTGAAGGCCTCGAAACTGCCGAAGGTGGCCTTGATTTCGTCGCCGAGCGCACCGGTCGGAGCGCCGCCGGCGTTGGGGGCCATGAGATTCCAGAAAAAGGTGTGGTTCCAGTGACCGCCGCCGTAGTTGCGAACGGGGCCGCGAACGGCTTCAGGAAGAGCCATCACGTCACCGATCAGGGTGGCGAGAGGCATCTTTTCCAGGGCTTCGTGGCCCGTGATGGCCTTGTTGAGGTTGTCCACGTACGCCTTGTGGTGGCGGCCGTGGTGGATCTCCATGGTGGCGGCGTCGATCGTCGGTTCGAGCGCTTCCTTCGGATACGGTAGTGGAGCGAGTTCGTGTGGCATGTGTTGTCCTATGGGTTTCCTAAAAAATGAAATTCCGGAGGTTGTTCGCTCCGGATCGTGCTGAAGAGGCTAGCAGAGTTCCCCTGAAGCTCAAGCCGGGCCACGAATCGCTTTTCTTTCGGCCATCCGGGCCTCCCATCGAACCATGTCCCCTCTGAGCCGTCCGATTTGGTCCCAGGTCCATTGCCGCCGTCCCGGAGGCACCCATGAATGGGGGCGATCCAATGTTCGACGGAAAGTCCAAGAGCCTGATGACACGACGCGGATTTCTTGGCAGGACCACTGCCGCGGCAGCAGGGATGGCTGGTGTTGGGTGGACGCCGTCCCAAAGCCTGCGGCAGTCGACGTCGTCGCTGCTCTTCAAGGAATTCCCGATCGACACCGCCTGCGAGCGCATCGCCGCGTTGGGCTTTGAAGCGATTGACCTCTGGAGCGCGTACGAAGGATGTCCGCATTTGGACGATGCCCTTCAACGGCTGGGTGGATCGGGGCTGCGGGAACTCCTGGGACGGCATCGGCTCGAGTTGTTTGCGGCGTCGACGTATGTCGGGGGCTATGAGAAGTACGCCCGGTTGCTGGGGGCTGCGGGCGGGTGTGTCGCGGTGCAGGGCAGCGCAGGTCCGTGTCGGCCGGACGAACTCACTGCCCGCATGCGGGCGTTTCTGGAGGATCAGAAGCCGCTGGCGGATCTCGCGGGTGAACAACAGTCGTGGCTGGCGATCGAGAACCACGGCCAGTCGCTCCTGGACGGGTTGGATTCCTTCAAGGCGTTCGTCGACCTGAACACACATCCTCGCCTGGGGCTGGCCTTGGCGCCTTACCATTTGCAGGCGGGCGGGGTTTCCGTTGAGCAAGTCATTCGTGTCGCCGGCCGGCAGCTGCGGTTTTTCTATGCCTGGCAGCATGCTCCCGGGATCGGGCAACTCCCGGGACAGGGTCCCGCGGACTTCCGTCCGTGGTTGGAAGCCCTGCGTGCCAGCGGCTACGGCGGGTGTCTGAATGTCTTCATGCATGGACATCCCGACGCGGTCACGACGACGCGTGCGCTACGACAGGCGAGGGAGTCGTTGATTCGGCTGACGGCGGGCCACCCATGAACCTTCCTATGAATTCCATAACTTCCAACCGACGCAGCTTTCTGAAGACTTCCGCCACGGCGATGACCGCGGCGGCACTGACGCGGGCCATTGAGGTCGGGGCCCACACCGGGGAGGACGGGACGATCGACGTGGCGTTGGTGGGTTGCGGAGGACGTGGCACGGGGGCGGTGGCCAATGCCCTGTCCACGCAGGGACCGGTGCGGTTGGTGGCGATGGCCGACGTCCTGGGGCCGCGGTTGGAGGGCAGTCATGATGCTTTGAAGAAGCAATTCGCCGAGCGCACCCAGGTGCCGCCCGACCAGCGGTTCCTCGGCTTCGACGCTTTCAAGAAGGCGATCGATTGCCTGCCGAAAGGCGGATTGGTGGTGTTGGCCACGCCGGCGGGATTCCGCCCCATTCATTTCGAATACGCGGTCGAACGAGGGGTGCATGTCTTCATGGAAAAATCCTTCGCGGTCGACGCGCCTGGAATCCGGCGTGTGCTGCGTGCGGGCGAGGTGGCGAAGCAGAAGAACCTGAAAGTGGCCACCGGTCTGATGTGGCGCCACGACAAACCCAGGCAGGAAGCCATCCGACGCATTCACGACGGCGCGATCGGTGAACTGATCCTGCTTCGCACCTACCGCATGCATGGCGCGGTTGGTTTCACGCCGCGCCAAACCGGGGAGCCGGAATTGGCCCATCAGATTCGGAACTACAGCTGCTTCAACTGGCTCAACGCCTCGTTCTTCGTCGACTGGCTGATCCATAACATCGACGTCTGTTGTTGGGCGAAGAACGCCTGGCCGGTTCTGGCCCAGGGACACGGTGCGCGGGTGGCGCGGACCGAGGCGGATCAGATGCTCGACGACTATGTGGTGGAGTACAGCTTCGCGGATGGCGCGCGATTGTTCGCGCAAGGCCGACATATCAACCGGACCTGGGACGCCTTCACCGATGTGGTGCAGGGAACGAAGGGATCGGCGGTGCTGATGGAGAGTCTTTCGGCGCCGAAGCCCCGCTTGTACCGCGGGCACGTTCAGACCCCGGAACACGAGACCTGGCGGTGGAAGGGTGAACCGTGGGAACCCTACCAGGCGGAGCACGATGAACTGTTTGCCGCCATCCGGAACGACACGCCCTACAACGAAACCGAGCGCAGTGCCCAGGCTTGTCTGGTGTCGATCATGGGCCGGATGGCCGCGGAATCCGGTCAGCCGGTGACCTATGATCAAGCCATGGCGTCGATGGTGGAATTGGCGCCGGGTTTGGAGCGGATTCAGACCCTGGACGATCCCGCCCCGGTGCAGGCCAATCCGTACGGTCGTTATCCGATTCCGACCCCGCCCCAGGCCGCGGCAGTCTAGAAGCCACGAGTCTGGCGCGAAGGTCGGTCTTCTCCAGGAACCTTTCCTCCCCTCGTCATCGTACTCCTACTCCTAATCGTAATCCCTCGCCTCCCAAGTTCATGGTCCGTGAGCAGGTCGATTTCGAACAGGGCACTTCCCATGAGCCGTGATTCCCCAGCCCCGGACGGGGCGGGAGAATGTTAGCCCACGGCGTGAGCCGTGGGGACAAGGCCCGAGGAAACCCAAAGCCCCGGAGGGGCGATCAGAAATGGAGCGGCATGGCTGAGACCCTCGTCCGTTCTTCCAAACCCATCCCCACCGAGGCCGTTCTGTCGCCCCTCCGGGGCTCGGAAATCCTTTCCATGCCTCACCCATGGCTCACGCCATGGGCTTCCGTTCTTTCGGCCCTCCGGGCCTGCCGTAGAGGGGGGCGTCTCGCCCCCCGGAATGCTCCTTGCTCCCCGGTCCATGAACCCCAAAAAACCCGCCGATCGGCGACGGCTTATCCCGCACCCGTGACATCCGGCGGTGGATGGATGCTCGGTGGGGCGCTGTCGCCGCCGTGTTCGTTGGGTTTGAATTCGCCTTCCCAGCGGGCCACCACGGCGGTGGCGAGGCAGTTGCCGACCAGGTTCACGGTGGTGCGGGCCATGTCCATGAGTTCATCGACGCCGATGATGAGGAGAATGCCTTCGAGCGGCAGGCCGAAGGTCACCAAGGTTCCCGCCAGAATGACCTGGGAAGCGCGGGGCACGCCGGCCATGCCCTTGCTCGTCAGCATGAGGGTCAGCATCAGGGCGATCTGTTGGCCGATGGCGAGATCTTTGCCGGCAGCCTGGGCGACGAAGATGGATGCCACCGCCAGGTAGAGCGTCGAGCCGTCGAGGTTGAACGAATAACCCAGCGGCATCACCAGCGACACGATCCGTTTGGGCACGCCGAACTTGATCATTCGTTCCATGGCGTCCGGCAGGGCTGCGTCGGAGGACGTGGTCGAGAATGCCACCATGGCGGGTTCGCGAACGGTTCGCAGGAATGCACGGAGGGGCACGCGCGCCCAGAGGGCGGCGGGAACGAGCACCAGGACGCAGAACGCCACGAGAGCGGCGTACAAGGTGAGGATCAGTTTTCCGAGGTTGATCAGAACACCCATGCCGCTATGCCCGACCGTGTAGGCCATGGCCGCGCCGATGCCGAAGGGTGCGAACAACATCACCACGCCGACGAACTTGAACATCACCAGGCTCAGGGCATCGAAGAAGCCCACCATGACTTCCCGCGGTTTGCCTTTCACCTGGGCCAGGGCCACGGCGAAAAACACCGCGAACCACACCACCTGAAGCACGTCGTTGGTCGCCGCAGCCTCGAAAAAGCTCTTGGGAACGATGTGCTCAATCACGCTCGAGAGGGTCACCTCCTTGGCGGTGATTTCGCCCTGGGCTGCACCGGGCGGCGGGAGGGAAATGCCGTCGCCGGGGCGCGCCCAATTGACCGCCACCAGTCCGACCACCAGGGCGAGGGTGGTGGCGATTTCGAAGTAGACGATGGCTTTGAAGGCCACGCGACCGACGACTTTCAAGTCGTCGCTGTGACCGGCGATCCCCACCACCAGGGTGGAGAAGACCAGCGGCACCAGCAGGCATTTGATCATCCGCAGGAACACGTTCGAAATGACGCGTCCATGCTGGGAGGTTTCCGGAAACAGCGCGCCGAAGGCGACGCCCAGGACCATGCTGATCAGAATCCACTGGGTCAGGCTGACTTTCTTGAAGATGCGCCACATGTTCGGTCGTGCGATTGCGATGGATGGCCGGCGTTTCAGTCCTTTCCGAAGGCCTCCCGTGCCACCGGGACCCTGCGGCTCGGGAGACCCTCAGGGGAACGAGACATCGCATCAATCCGGCTTTTTGGTTGGGGCCGGAAAATCGTGCGTCGGGACATGAACGAGATGAATGGCGTCGAGAAAGCTCATGGCAGGGTCGGGGTGGAGGAGGTCGCCATCCAGCGGTCCATTTCCTGCTTGGAGAGCGGGCGGTCGAACACCGCGATTTCGTCGAGGCGCCCCTCCCAGTTGGAATCGTTGTCGCTGCGGCCGCCGAAGAACCAACGGTCCGGTCGGTGGGACGGTGACGCCGGAATCCGGGTTTCGATCTCCAGCCGGCCGTCGAGGTAGACTCGGACGTTTCCGCCATCGCGGACGACAGCAATGGCGTGCCATTCCCAGCGTGGGACCACGGATTTGCCGGCGACGACTCGGGTGGGGTCGTTGCCGTGCAAATACACGAGACGTCCGGTGTTGCCTGAGGAGCCCCCGATGCCGAGATGTTCGCCGTGGGTGCCCAGGCCGTGGTCGGGGCCGTGCGAGAAGAACCAGCCGCTCACCTCGCGGCCGTCGGCGGGCATGCCGTTCCAGAGCCACAGGAGGACGGTGGAACGGCTGGCCAGATCTGGAAGGCTGGCGTGCAACCGGCCTCCGACGAAGTGAGGGGCGCGGTTGACTTCGTTCGTGCCGCAGAAGGCGGTGGATTCGGGGCCGTCGAGGTAATAGGTGATGTCCGGTTCGAAGGCGGCATGTCGCCCCTGGCCGGTGGCATCGGCGGCGAGGGGCCCGGTGAACTCATTCAAGCGCCAGTACGCGTGGGGTTTTGCCTGATGCAGCGCCTGAGTGACTGGCCCTGCGCTGAGGTGCCAGGGGCGCCGGGGTTGGCCTGACACTGTTTCGAGCAGGGCGATGGCGGCTTCGGCGATTTTGGGCTCCGCCATGACTTCCAAGCCCGCCGATCGGGCGGGCCAGGTGTTGTAGCCGCCGAAACGATGCTGTTCCGGCGGCGGAATGTAACCGTCCCCGCCGTTGGCCAGTTCGATGACCATGCAGTTCGTGAGCGGGCTGGCGGCTTTTATCTTCAGCCCCGTGACCGCGTAGGTTTCGGTCGGAACCGTGGCGATGGCGATGTCGCCAAGGCGTAGGGCTTGAACGACGACTTCCGTGCGCTGCATGGCGTGGAGGAGCAACTGCTCGCGGGCATAAACCTCGGTGGTGGTTTTGGCGGCGCGATCGCCCATGTCGGCGAGGACGCGTTGCGCCCACTCGAGGCGTTGTTTGTCCGGGACGCGGTAATTCAGCGGGAGCCGGCGTTCCGCCATGGCGAGGTCGACGTCGCCACGATGGTGAACGCCCTGAAGCGCCTGGGTCGCCCGTTCAAGCAAGCCCTGCGTGTACTCCGTGATGGTCGGGTTGGGGCGATCCTTGGCGGGGATCTTGTAGTCGACGCGGTAGATGTCGCCGCTGCAGCCGTGGGACAGGATGCCGACGAATGGTGGTCGGTCGCCCGGGGTGTTGGGCGCCAGCCGTGCTTTCAGTCCTTCGGCGAACAAGCCGAAGTAATCGGCGCTGATGTCCTTGTCCCCGAAGTAGTGCATCGAAAAATTGCCGAGCACCGCGATGGGCCTGCCATCGCGTGCCTGAAGCGAAATCAGGGTCAGGTCGGGGTCCTCCGGCCCGGCCTCGCCGGTGACGTCGTCCCAGTTGCTTCCCGCGTGCATGTTGGCGCGCACGGTTGGGTTGCCGAAGGGATCCTCCGCGAGCCGGTCGGGTCGCCGAATCCACTGGCGCAGCGCGGTGAACGAAGCGGCGTTGGCCTTGGCCCAGCCCACCTTGGCCGGTTCGAGGTTCTTCTGCGCGGCGACCATCACCTCCACGATCTTGTCCCGGAGAAAGGGCACGTAGCGTGGGTCGGCGTCGGTGCCGAGGCAGGCCATGGACGAAGGGGCGGAATGGGCGTGGGTGGCCGAGATCAGCATGCGCTGGGTGGCGATGCCGGTGCGGGGTGCGGCGAGAGCCTTGGCTTCGTCGAGAAGGGTTCGGCCCATCATGCAGCTGTCGACCACCACGATGGCGATCTGCTCCTGGTCGTCGGCGAGCACGATGGCGCGGGCATGGACCCGGGTGTTCACGATGTCGACGGACCGGGTGAACATGCCGCCGTTGACGAGCACGGGCAGGACGGCGGGCGTGATGTCAACCGCGGCGGCGCCGGCACGAAGTTCGGCGCGAGCGGTGAGGCAGGAGAACAGGGCGAGGGCGAGGGCGACAGCAAGGAACTTCATGGAGAGACCTCCTTTAAGGCGTTTGAACCGTCCATTGCTCGACGTCGATGACGCGGTCGGCGAGTACGACCTGGAAACGGACATCGATGACCGACACCCCGACCGGGGTGAGGGTTTTTCGATACTGACCGAAGGGTTGCCCGTTGCGGGTGATGGTTCCTGAAGCGTTCCAGTAGGTGTCGAGCTGGGATTCTTTGCCGTCCCGGAACGACCGCTGCTTTTTGACGTTGTTCCAGGCGAAGGTGTCTCCCCCAAGGACCAGGGTGTTGTTGTTCCAGTTCTCACTGGTGGACGAGCTTTCGAGGCGGCCGGAAATCCCACGGACAGACACGAACTCGAAGCGGCTCCGGGTTTGAACGGTTTGACGGAATCCAGCCGCGGAGACCAGCCCGGTCAGGGTGGAGTCGGTGAGGGTATGGGTCCCGCTGGAATCGACCTCGCTGAACCCGGAAGTGCTGGCGGCCAGATCGACCTCAAAGACAACGCCGGGGAAGGTCGATGGGCGGTACTGTCCACGGACGGTGGCCCGGTCCGCTTGTGCGCCCGGTTCGCTTCGGAAAATCACATCGGTTCCCTCGCTCACATGACGCCATTCCGAGATCCCACGGGTGAAGTCGACGTAAAGCACGTGGATCTCCACAACAGGTCCTTGGAGCGGCACCAGAACGAATCGATCTCGCGGCAGGGGCTCATATTGGACCGGACTGGCCGGCACGCCGGTCAGCCGGAGAGTTCCGTTCGTGACCGCAAGACCGCCGGCGGGTGCGAGGGCCGAGGCCACTTGAATCGCCTCCAACGCGGACTTGCCGCTTCGGTCGAAAAGGTCGGTCAGTTCCAGCGGCACCAGGTCCGCGGCGCGGAAGGCGGAGTCGCTGGTCAGACCGGCGACGGGTGTGGGTCCGAGGTCCAGGACTCTGAAGAATCGATGAGGTGCGGGCAGGGTGGCCTGAGAATGGGTCCAAGCGGCCTCCGAAGTGGCCGCCAGCAGTTCGGCGGTGTTGGTCCAACCGGACGTCACAGCCGTCGACGTTTCGATGCGGTAACGGTGGTTGGGTTCAGAGGTCCAACTGAGGCGGATCCCGGAGGGAAGTCGATGCGCATGCACGGTGAGGGCCTGGCTTCCTTCGGCGGCTTCGACCTTGGCGGTGCCGAGGAGCAGCAGCAGCAGGTGAGTCGGGAACTTGGGGTTCATGCGATTGAGGCGGTTTGCTAACAGGAACAGGTGGGAATGGAAGCCGGGGGTTTTTTGGGTAGCAGCCTGTTCGAAATCGACCTGCTCACGGGACCATGAACCGGGGATTCCCGGGGGGCGAGACGCCCGCCGCTACGGAAGGCTTATGGTGGAGCGGTGGGAGAAGCCCTTGCCGGGGCGACGAACGTCGACAGACTGGTGAGGTGAACGGGGTTGTGCCGAGTCCTCGCGCGGTCATCCGCTTCCAGGTCGCCACCGGGGTTGTCCTGATCCTGGTCGGACTCGGGCTGCCACGGCTTCGGCCGTTCGAGGCGGTGTGGTTGTGGTTGGAATGGCCGGTGGTTGCGCTCGGCTTGTTTCTGGTTGTGTTCGCGGGTGTTGCCGGCCGCCGTCTGCCCACCCGGCTGGTGATGGGGTGCGGGTTGTGCCTGTGGTCGGTGCTGGCGGTCGTGGGGGTGGCGGAGGTGGCCTTTCGCTGGGTGGGATTCGACTTTCTCGGGGCGGAGGGGGCAGCGCAGAAGTTCCCTCCGTATTATCGGGAGCCACGCCATCCTTCGGGAACCGTGTTTTATCGACGCCACGGTCCCGAGGCATGGACGGGGCAACCCATTCGAGCGTGGCTTGAGTTGTCAGCGAATCGCGCCAGCGAGCATTACCGGGAGGAGTCGGTGATCACGGCACGGTACGACGCCCTGGGATTTCGGGCGGAAGAGCCAGTGGCCGACTGGCAAATCGCGGTGGCGGGCGATTCCTTCGTCGAACTGGGCTGCCTGGCGCATGAGGAGCTCTTCACCACCCGTTTGGCGGGTGCCTGCGGTGTGGCGGTTCGCAATCTGGGTGCGAGCAACACCGGGCCTCTGACCCATCTGCACTATCTGGAGGCCTATGGTGTCGCGCCGGGGCTCCGGCGGGTCGTGATCGTGTTTTACGAAGGGAACGACTTGCAGGACATCG
>CAUJJW010000032.1 GCA_963205105.1 Verrucomicrobiota bacterium
AACTGAGGCACGGAACTTCACCCAACTTCCGTGCCCATAGCCCGGGCGGCCGGGAATCCTCGACGTGAGGCTTCGCCTCCAGTCTCCATCAGACCATGGCGATCAAGGGAGAGAAAGACGTACTCCGTCGACCGGATACGAAGGACTTCCGGAAGTGAAGATCTTATCACGGCTCGAAGTGCGACCGAAACGGGCTGTCGGGGCCGACCAAATAGCCCGGTCAATCGCTCTTTGTTGCCGAGATCTTCTCCAGCGGAGAGGCTCTATTGCGCAAGCCTCCAGCCGCCAAAATGTATTGCTCAGCCGCTGCGAGACAATCGCAAGTAGCGACTCCGATCAGAATCTGCTGGAGCGGACCCGATCCCTCTGGAAGAGAAGGAAGTTCGGAATATCGCAATTGTGCTGAAAGAGAAAGTGCCCGTGCTCTCAGGGAAATCAGAGCAAAGCAGGCTACCTCTTCTTCCCGCGTTAGCGCGCGCTCTTCTTGTACACTCAAACAGGCGTTCAGTACTGGTCCCGCGGTTGATGGAATCCTTTCCAGAAGTTCGCCGAGGGTCACCGTGGAGACTTCGTCGCGATTTTGAATTCCCAGGGCAAGGGCCCGCTGGAGATCAAATGCCGATTCACGGCAAGAGCAGAGCAGGTCTCGTAACTCCGGGGTCTTCGGTCCAGCAGAAGCGGCAGTGCCGTCAGATGGACTGGGGTGAAATAGTCGTCCGGACATCTGTAACACGCTATCCCCCAGTAATTTAAGGATTCACCAATAGTACCCCACCGCACGTGAGCATTCAAGCGGGGGCCCTGTTCACTTTAGACCGGCGCGCGGACCGTTCGAGTGGAGACCCCGCTGGCCCTCCTCCGCTGGACTTGCGGGAGCAACTCGCCGGATGGCAGGTTGGCGGAGGAAACCGACGCCTGCATCTCGCCCAGATTCATGTCGAATGGCTCATCGCAAACATCGCAAATCAATCCGTGAGAAAACCAACCATCGAAGCAATTGCTGGCCTCAGCAGACGGGGATTTCTGAGTGGAGTTGGGGTTGCGGCCTGCGGCATGTCAGGGATTTTTGGCGCCGTCTCCCGGCTACTGCAAGAGGCTGAAGTTGATGCCGTGGTGGAGAGGCTTGGCGAACGGTTCTTGGTCCATAACGTCTCCGATGTAATCGAAGCCTTCCTCAAAGCAGGAAGGCGTGAGATGATAACCTACTACTCAAACTTCCCGCCGATGACGATTCAGCGCGAGCTGGAGGGGAAACGATCAAGCCAAAAGGACCTATGAAGTCCCAGGGCGCGATCACGCCGAGGCTATCACTGGCATGCTTGGAGGCTTGGCGGAAGGCTCGGACGGGAAGGCCCGACCAGTGCGCGAGCTCCTTTAAATACGCACCGTTACGAGCCACTCCAGAGAAACGAATCATTGAGATCTCCTTGCGAACTGGGTACCATTTCAAAACTCACTGAGAGTGATCTAATATAATTTAGACAACTGCTACAACATGAGCCTTCCACAGTCAAACCAACAATGGGCCGCGGGTGGCGATCTGTCCGAGATCACCATGATCGGCGAGCCAATTTTGCGATCAAAAGCAAACCCCGCCGATCTCGATGGTGAGACTTGTCGTCTTGCAGAAAGAATGGTGTTGCTACTTCGAAAGCTAAACGGTGCTGGCCTCGCGGCACCTCAAGTTGGTGCCTCCAAGAGAGTAATCGTCGTGGAGGTGAGAAAAACTGAGCTGTTTCCTCACCGTCCTGAATCCCCGTTGTTCATCATGATTAATCCTATGATCATTCGAGCAATCAATTCTTCGGAGGAAGGGTGGGAAGGCTGTTTCAGTATACCCAATCTCATGGGGAAGGTTCCACGAAGCCCGTCCATTACGGTGCGGTACACAAAACTTGAAGGCGACACTGTCGAAGAGTCTTTTGATGGATATATCGCACGCGTAATTCAACATGAATGCGAC
Source organism: Verrucomicrobiota bacterium (assembly GCA_963205105.1). Taxonomy (GTDB): domain Bacteria; phylum Verrucomicrobiota; class Verrucomicrobiia; order Limisphaerales; family CAIMTB01; genus CAIMTB01. The sequence goes on from CAUJJW010000032.1 coordinate 1,964, forward strand.
CATCTTGACGGCACGATATTCCTCGACAGGATGACCTCAACTACCACGCTAACGACAGTTGCCAATTACAAACGCTTTCATCACAACAATGCTTAAACTACGACAGATTCATTAGATAGAATTATCTGATTCACGCGTAGTTCGACCCCTAGTTCCCTTCCGACCCGTAGAGCGGATTCCCTGAGTTGCCTTTTCAGCCTCGAATAATCCGCCATATCTGCGATATTGGCCAATCCGAGCCTTTCCTCGCACACCATTAGCTCATCAGATAACCAGCCGGCCCGTCTGGATACGCGAAGCAACCTTATTGCTTTGCCACGAAGTCCAAGGATCGAGTACACGCTGGCCAATCTGTAGAGTATATACGAATTATCCAGATTCTCTGCCTCTATCGCCTCTGACTCGCCGACAGCCTTATCGGCATATCCAACTGCGGCCAGTAAGCAAGCAAGCCATGCTCGAGAACGATAATTCGATCGATGACCCACTAATCGCTCGCTGACATGCCGAATTCCAGCGCTCCAAGCTTCGACGGCGAGCGCTGCTTCACCGGAGGACTGATGACATGTTCCGAGCAAGAGCCATGCGGGTGCGTTAGCAGGGTCGATTGTAACAGCCGCACGCACAATCCTAATGGCCTCGGCGTGCCTGTTTAGGTGAACGCAGGCCATTCCAATGGCCCAAGCGGTATTGGCGTCTTCAGGATTGCGGCGTAAGTACTCCAGACCTTCGTGATAGGTGGCCCCGTATGCCTCAGTCATGAGGAGATTCCAAATGCGCAACTTCTGAGCCGTAATGTTGGTAGGCTCGAAAATGAGGACGTGGCGAGTGCAGTGTATCGCCAGTGTCGCCAATCCGGCATTATTACACGAGCGAGCGAGGGCTAAGACTCCAGGAATAGAACGGGGATTATTATCGAACGCCGCGACCCCTTCCTTCAGGCCATCCCGATGCTTACCTAAATCCCAGAGTATGCGAACACGCGACAGTCGCGCACTCGCTGATGATGGATCCAGTTTGAGAGCCCGATCAACACTCGCAATAGCGGTCTGTAGGTGTCGAGCGTCCGCGTCCCATCCAGAAAAATATAGCTTCCAGAGGGCAAACCCTTTCAGAGCATGGGCGTCCGCGTAGTCTGGGTCGATGGATAGCGCCTCGTCCACGGCGCGCAGGCCAGACCTTAGATCAGTTTCTGAGTTTGTGTTCAGTAGTCCCGCTGCACGAATATAAAACTCGTATGCGCTGCCGTCTGTGGTGGCACCGGCGGTAAGCTTGGCGCGATGTTCAATTGGGACATCCACTTTTAGCGCCGCTGCCACGCCAAGAACAATTCCCCGAACAACACTTGGAAGAGAGTGTCGGCTGTACTCCACTGAATCCGTCCAGAGCGTAAAGCCGCTATCAACCTCAATGAGCTGAATATTGACTCGGAAGTGGGAGTGCGATTGCGAAATCTTGCCTGCCAATACCGCTGTCGCTCCAAGCTTTCGGCCTGTGTCCAATGCAGTTGTTGAGGATGAAAGGGATCCGATAGTCTCGTGTGAAATGACCCGCAGACAAGATAGACGACCTATTCTCCCCACGAGATCGTCACAAAGACCCGAAGCTGTGAATACATCGAGATCTGAGCCATGAGGCAGCTTAAATGGAAGTATGGCGAGAATGGTCTGGACTGATTCGACCAGACGAGTATGCGGCGCAGGAGAACTTACGTTAGGATCAGGTGTTGGACTACGGGCAGCTCGTCCCCACGTTGTGGTTGCGTCAATCACACTAGCCAGTTCGGCAAGATCCGATTCATCCTTGATCTCAACAAAAGGAATTCTGTGATAAGGCACGACGGTCCTCCCCACTGGCGTCTTGCAGCGTAGCAATATTCGTACGGAAGCAGGGGGAAATCTACTTGGATTAATGGATACACTGGTAAAATCATCATCAGCTGTAGCCGGTGTAAACAAGAGATCAGCGAGGCCCCAAGTCCCATGTGTACTACGGAACATGCGCATCGCCCAGGCATTGCCCTTAGCAAGTTGACTCGTTGGGCTCGTGTGACTTCGCACCAAATCGGCAAAACAGGAAACCCAGCTTGGACGCAGGCCGACTCCGACCGGATCCTTTGAGTTCGAGCGTGATGCGGCTACCCGCAAAAAGAAAATTGCCATCGCCTTCACACCTTTCGTCCAATTAAAGCCGTTCTCTGCCGTACTGCTGAGGCGCGTGACAATAACGGCTGACCCTGGTTTGTGAGCAAATCGAGCCTCCAATAGCAATGGAGAGCTGGAGCGATCAAAAGCGAGTATGAGAAATGGCGGCTTCAGTTGCGCCGAAGCCAGGAACTCGTCTAACGAGGCCCAAGTCGGGAGAGTGCTCTGGACAGATTCTTTACTCATGCTCGGGCAACCCGTCAAAGCCTACACAGCGCAGTGCTTCGTCCGGCGACAACTGGGACTCCTGCCGAGGCCAGGGGGCGGCATGAAATACGGTTCCCATTATGGGTTCGGGATAGCGTTGCGCGCCCATGACGGCATGTCGCCTGGCAAGAGGCCATTGTTGCCAGAAGTCGTACAGCGCCGCAAGCGAACACCTAAACCATTGCTAATGAGATATTAGTGGCCTCGGAGTGCGCCCCGAGTCTGCTAGCAACGCGCATCTTCAAGGTTTGGAAACCGGAGTCGAAACCGGCTTCGAAACGGCAGAATCCGCCCTGAAGCGTCACCGCGTCCGTGGCAACACGGTTGGCGGCGATGACCACATTCAGCAGCCATACGAACTCTGGGGCTTCGAAGGATTCGAGTTTCCAGAATGCGAGTATAGACGTAGCCCACTCGATCGAGGGCCTGGAAAACCATTGGAGATTCCCCCCTCCAAGCGCTATTGAACCAGCCCAACGCCTGGCAGGCAACCGAGTCTTACAAGAGGCCCGCCGAGAGTACATAGAGCGCTACAGAGGTCGGCTGGTGTTGCCGAGTGTCAAGGTGCGATCTGTTCGACTAGATGTCGGACGCAGCATCAGAATCGCTCGCACGTTCGAGTCATTGAGGGACAGCACCGATAGTCGCACGCTGGGAGCCTTTCACCAGTGTGCTCAAGAGATTGAAATGCAGTACCGGTTTCTTAAGGATGACGTGGGCATTTTCTTCGAGTTCATCGCGGATGGCGTGGCTGCTGCTTATCGCTATTCAACCTGTGCAGCATCAGACTTTATAGGGGCGGGATCATTGATACAGAAACTCAAGCAAAGGAACGACTGGGGTCATCGCCTTATCGCTCGGAGACTGAGAGGGTCTACGGCTGAGATGATGGTTAGATGGAATGCGGGAGAGGCAGTTTGTGACTCGCTTCAACAGGCCCTAGTTGAGGATCTCAATCGCATGATCAGGGGGCCCTTACTGCCAGACCAAGGTGATCGCCATGATGCTGGTACAATGCAAGATGCCAACGATGGCTCTTGCGTGCATTGCGATCCGCAGAACAACATCGCCACGGCACGGCACAACAGACTCGTTCTGGAGCGCATTCTTCAATGGGAGCTGAGGAAGGCACCGCCCCTCGAAGGTTCGGCGGCAATGATGGCAGACGTTGCAGACAACTTGCACATTCGCGTTTACACGGGAGGCGACGAGCATCCTGTATTTGGCGCGATCACACGAGATGCCTCCGGCGTGACACTAAACGAGAAGTTCCGTGGCATTCACGATCTGGAAGGGCACGCCGTGGGTGGAAATCAGTTCGGGCCATGCGGGGAAGAGAATGCATTCGCTCACCATTCGGTGATGTTCTCCGATTTGGCGCTGGCAGCGCTTGCCACTGAATTGCGCGGCCAAAACTCAGAAGTCAACTTCGGTTCCCACATGTTCGATGAACTTGGATGGCGAGGTAATAGGAGTCATCCCAGATTTCTGGAGCCCGATTTGCGACCTTTCGCGCCGCAACGAATTGCGCTTCTTCCAGGCGAATTCTCGGGAAGAGAATCGTTCCTGTGGCTCTAAAACTCTTCGAGTTTACCGTCAGGGCGCTAGCGTGTTCTGGCCCGTCACGATTGGAACGACGCCAGGAACTCCTTCGTCTCGGAAATCGAGTTGTGGGCCCCGGCAACTTCGGGGCCCGCAACTTCGAATCGGGCCAGGGCACGCAAAGCAGAGGCGCGTGCCTCTTGCACTTCCCCGCGGCTTCGGTGGAGAACGGCGGCGTGGAAGTGGATGTGGCCTTCATCCATCGCGAAGCGGTCGCCAAAGAGTTCGTGCAGCCTTCTCGCACCATCGCAGGCGCGGATTGCCAGTTCCATTGCTTCATCCGACGCAATTTCCTCGGCCAGGATGGCGGATTGCCGCACCAAGTAGCACACGTATCGGTGCAGAAAGGCCTTCGGGTCTTGGGCTGCCCGCACCTGGAAAAATGCGAGACTGTCCCCTGGCACGGGTCCGTCAGCCTCGGGGTTTCCAAGGGCCGAGCGCGCACCGATCACGAGATCATTGGCCAGAAAGTACATCGCCTCGAATTGACTTGGGTTTCTGAGCGCAAGTACTTGTAGCCGCAGCCATGCCTCTTGGGCGTGTGGCAAAGCTTCGCGGTAGTCAGCAAGATTGGTGTAAATGGTGGCGAGGCCGAGGTGGGATGCTGCCAGACCCTCTTCCTGGATGGCGCCCGCCGCGTCCATTTCGGATAGGTGCGCGTGCGCCTTCGTCGCGGCAATCAAGGCCCTCCGATGCTGCCCCGATCGGCTAAGACGGTTTGCCAAGGTGTCCAGCGCGGTGGCGTAGCGGCGAAGGCCCTCGACGTCCCGGGCGGAATCCAATGCGCGACTCACGGCTTCCTCCGCAATCGAGATAGCGCGCTCGTGGTCGCCGGTGTCAGACAGCCGTTTCGCCAACACCTGGAGCGCTTGGATCAGCTTTGGATGGAAGTCCCGGTTTTCGGACACCAGACGTCGAAAGAGTCGCACGGCGCGAGCGGCGTACCTGAGCCCGGCCGATGCATCGCCGGTTTGTGCGCAGCGCTCGGCAAGGTCGTTCCAAATCGCTGCTTTAGCTGCTCGGGTCTCTTCGCTTCGAATGCGGATACTTGCAGCGACCATCTGGCCCGCCTTAACGGCGATTCCGGAAAGGTATTGGGATCCGTGCGGGATCGCATCAAAGAGCCGCTGTGCGAAATCCCCGGATTGCCGCCCGCGAAGCAGGTCTGCGAAGATCGCTGCGATTCTCGAACCATCAATGATGTCTGCGCGCTCCACAGCATCCAACGCAAGTTGGAGGTACAAGTCAGGATCCCTCCGCAAGCGCCGGAGGGCGCTCGGGGGATGGCGACGGAGGGCCGCGAGGAACCGATTGCGCTGCTCCTCAGACGGGCGTTTATCCACGACGCTTGGGCGTCGCCTTCGGAGGCTTCGCAATAAAGTGCTCTCCCAATAGATCCGGTTGAAGCGAGGTCAGGAAAACACCGGCATCGCGGTAGCAGTCGTGGAGAACATCCAAGATGCCAGCTTGCAGGTGCGGCGGGAGCGCGTGAAACGTCGCAACCCGCTTCGCATTGGTCTGGGCAAGACTTCGAGTCTTAGCGCCGCCCATGGCGTTGAGCTTCCAATAGACCTTTTCGACCACGGGAAGAAGGTCGGCGCCGAGCCGTCTTGCGATCAGCCCCTTTTCCCACTGCCGACGTTCGCGGTTCAGGATGGACTCAAGGATCTCGTCTTCAAGTTCCTCGCGGCAGGGATCAGCTTCGGCCGCAAGCAAGGCCTTCATGTGGACGAGGAGCGTGCGCTCAAACACGGGCGACCGAAGGTCAGGAATTCGTGCGGCGGTTTCGTGTCGACGAAGCTTGGAACGAAAACCGTCAAGCGCCGTTTCGAACATCCGTGTACGTTCGTCGGGGTCAAGGCCAGTCATCGGCTCGGGTGCCGAGAACGCGCGCCTCAGCTTTTTCCCGCGCAGCAGTTCGGCGCAGTCCGGGTCTCGTCGCAGTTCGGCCAGCCAGTAGTCGCTTCGGTCGAGAAGGAGAAGCCTGAAGCGCTTGGCCGGCGCAGGATTTAGCGCCGGAAGGAGTCGCTTCAAGACCGCGAGCTTATCGGCGGAGCCAGCGTAATCGACCACGACAAGAACGCTGCTTTCGGACAAGTCCGTGGACTCCCAAGGCGAACCATCCTTCGGAAACCGCCCTGTATGGAGGAATCCGCAAATCCAGTCGGGCGAATCGCCATCGCCCGACTTCTCGCGAATCCGGTGGCAGAGCTCAACCCCAAGACGAGTCTTTCCCATTCCTCCGCGGGCCTGGAACGAGAGCACTCCGACATCTTCTGGCGAAAGGCACCAAGCAACCAAGCGATCGAGGCACTCGGTGGGCTTGATACCCTCGAATCGTACCACCCGGCGAACCGGGTCCAACAGCGCACTGGGAGCCTGCCACTTGGGGTCCCAGGCTTTTTCGGGGAACACTATCCAACTCGGAGCGGCGCCGGGGCGCAGAAAAATTCGCTGAAGGTCGACCGAAAGACACTCAAGGTAGCGGATAACAGTCGCGGGGTTCGCGGAGACGCCCTCTTCGGTGTTTTGGACGGCTTTTGCTGACAATCCCAGAAGCGCCGCCAAGTCGGCCCGCGTCCTTCCGGCAGAGGTGCGAAGTCCAGAAAGTCCCCGAAGCACCGAATCTGAGATGCCACGAGCTTCGCCCGCCTCCTTTCTGGCGACCGCCAAAAGCTCCTGGACCCGCCACCAGAGCCCATCACGGGCTTGGTAAGCACCCGGTCCCTCCGCTGAATTCTCGCGACGCTCTTCTGCCACAAGTCGGGATTCCTCCGGGAGCTTCGCGGGGCACTTGGCCGCCGGGCAATCGCATTTTGTTTTGGCGCATTCTGTTTCGGTTCGCCAATGGGCGCTGCGATCTCTGGTTCCAGTGAACTGCCCAACATTGGCCAGCCAGCTGGAAGGACAATCAACGGTTGGAATGAAAGTGTCTCACGGTGCGCGCGCGATTTCGGACGGGATGAAGTGCGCCGCGCCAAACCGAAATGCGACCCAGCAACTCAAGCAAAGGGGCGGCGGGTGATGCCACCGGAGGAAAGCGATGAGCACGGAGCTTCATCAGTTCCTGATGCGCTCCCGCTTGCCCGCTCGACTGTCCGTACAGGAGGCCGCGTGGCTCCTTGGTTTTCAGGCGGGCGACATCTCGATTCTTGCTTCGGTGCGCCTTCTAAAACCCCTGGGGCGTCCCGCCAAAAATGGGCCCAAGTATTTCGCCACGGCTGCTGTTGAACGCCTCGCGGAGGATGTTGCCTGGTTGGATCGGGCGACCGAGGCGGTGCGCGCCTACTGGGAGCGAAAGAACCGGCGACGGGGAAATCTTGGTCCGACGGAGGCCAATGGATGAACTCGGAACAAAGAGGTCATCCGCTCGCGGTTCATTTCTCGTCGAGGAGCGACGAATGGGAAACGCCGCGTTGGCTCTTTGACGCCTTGAACGCGGAGTTTGGCTTCGACCTCGATCCATGCTGCGCCCAGGAGAACGCCAAGTGCCCCCGGTTTTTCACCAAGGAGGCAGACGGACTCCGGCAACCCTGGGGTGACAGCACGGTTTTCATGAACCCGCCTTACGGCCGTTCCATCGGCCGCTGGATGCGGAAGGCCTACGAGTCCGCCGAGGACGGAGCGACCGTCGTCTGCCTCATCCCCGCGCGCACGGATACCCAGTACTGGCACCGGTACGCGATGAAGGGAGAGATCCGGCTCATCCGCGGGCGAATCAAGTTTGGTGGCGCCAAAAGCGGGGCCCCGTTTCCGAGCGCTGTTGTGATCTTCCGGCCTCGGGGCTTTCAGCTTCGCGCGATGGACCTTCAGTCGTGACCCGCTTTTGTCCCGTCCAGATCCCATGAACACCACGACCAAGAAGCACCCGTTGCACGTGATCCAACACGGAGCTGTCCGAGCGGCGATCTGGGAAATGGGCGGCGCCGGGCAGATCACCTTTGCGATCTCCCTCTGGAAGCTCACCGAGGCTTCGAATGGTTGGAGCAGGGCCGACAACTTTACGGCGTCTGAGATCCCCTCCGCCGCGGCGGCGATGCTGGGCGCTCATCTTTGGGTGCAGGACCAACAGCGGAAACTTCACCGGCGGGAACCTGGAGTCTCATGAATTCTTTGGCTCCAGCTTCACGCTCTGGACCGGCCAAGTGCGCCGGGCTCGATGAGAGTGACCGTGATAACGAGGGCAATTTTCCACAGTCACGTCCCGTCCTGCGGGGGCTTTTTGTTGCCCCACTCCGTCCGTTTCCCTCCTCAGGAAAACTCTCCTCTCTTTTCCTGCCTCCCAATCCCCGCCCCGACTCCCCTTCCAAGCATCACACCGGATTGCACCTATCGGTGCGAAAGCCTCCAACGGGTGATGCCAACACGCGCGACCGCAACACGTTAACGCGCTAACCGAGATGCAAACACCCGAGTCGAACGACGACAAGAGCCGCAGCACCCGGAAAGGCGCTGGCAGCACGATCGGTTTCCGCCTGAACCCGGCGGAACTTCGGCAGCTGAGCGCCATGGCCGAGAGCGAGGGCGTGAGCGTGCACGAAATGGCACGGCGCCTTGTCCTTGGCGGCCTTCGGGCCGGAGCTGGAGGCGCAGGGGCGGAGGTAGTGACGGAATTGATCGGAGCTCTCCGAAGAGATCTCGCCGTCGTCACGGAAGCGGTTCTCGTGCTGGGAAGAACGCTTTCCCCCGAAGAGGCCAAGCGCTTTGTCGCGGAGAAATTCGACTAATCCGCATGCTTTCAATCTCCGCCATGACCGGTGCTGGCCAAGGGAAGTACTACCTGAACTTGGCACGCGAGGACTACTACCTGGGCGGCGGCGAACCTCCCGGGCGCTGGTTGGGAAAAGGCGCCGAAATTCTGGGGCTCGAAGGGAAAGTTGAGCGGGAATCGTTCCGGCACCTTCTCCTCGGGCGCTCGCCGGACGGGTCCCGGGATTTGGTTCAGAACGCGGGAAAGGAGAACCGGCAGAGTGGCTGGGATCTCACGTTCAGCGCGCCCAAGTCGGTTAGCATCATGTTTGCGTTCGCCCCGGATATCGAGCGCGATGTGATACGGGCGGCTCACGCGGTGGCTGTTGCGAAGGCAATGGCCTTCCTGGAATCCGACGCCGCGTTTACTCGCCGTGGAACCGCCGGCAAGGAACGCGAAAAGGTCGGACTGGTAGTCGCGGCCTTCGAACACGCGACCTCGCGGGCCCTCGATCCGAACCTGCACACGCACGCCCTGGTTTGCAATGTTTGCACCCGGGCGGACGGCACCTCCGGAACGATCCTCAGCCGTCCTCTCTACCAGATGAAGATGGAGGCGGGCGCCGTTTACCGACGGGAACTTGCCCGTGAACTGGAGGCGAATCTCCAACTCAAGATTGTCTGGAAGCCGCGCCAGATGTTCGAGGTGGCGGGTGTTCCGCAAACACTTGTTAACGTCTTTTCGAAACGCCGCTCTGACATCAAGCGCGTCCTCACTGAACGCGGATTGGATTCGGCGGTCGCTGCCAAGATTGCTGCCCTCGATACCCGCCCCAAGAAGAAGCTCGCCGCCCGGAATGACCTTTTTGCTGCATGGGAAAAGGTCGCGCGCCAACACGGATTTGGCCGGGAGCAGGTGACCCAGCTCCTCAGGGGAACTTCAAAGGAAAAGCAGCGTGAGGAAACCCGGTCAGCCGGCAACAAGCCGAGCCCTGAACCGCGACCGGATACCTCCAACTTCTCGAAACCGCAGAAGACCAAGACCCACATGGACCCAGAGCCGAATTCCCGGGAGCAAAGCCGGAGGGATGAGAATCGTCGCACACGAGGCACCGCGTCGGAATCCGAGCGGGATCAAGGTCGCAAACAGGAACGAAGCAAGGATCGGGTGCTGTTTCGCATCCCGGTCCTTGGCGTTCCCGTTCGCGTCGTCGACAAGAAGCTCTTCCCCAACGCCCCTTCCTGGAGCCCGGCCAAAAAACTCACGCTGCCACGGCTTGTGGTGGGCGAGGCCAAGGGCAAGGCGCAGTCAGAGCGGAAGAAGTCAGACACGGTGATTCGAAAGAAAGCCCTGGGTCCGATCGAGCTCCAGCTGCGGGAGCGCCGCATGTTCCCCAATGCCCCGGCGTGGTCTCCCGCCTCCAAGCTAAAGACGAAGACGGTCGCCGTTCGCTCTCGTCTCCGGGAATCCATCGATGACATGTCCGAGCGCCGCCGGAAAGCGAGCGCGCGAAATGAACAGACCAAACGCGACTCTGCAAAAGACCAATCGCGCGAAAGGAGCCGATGAGCGAATTCGGTCTATCGCCGGAGCTGCTCTCGCGGGTGCTCGCCATCTGGTGCGTTGTTCGGGTGATTACGCTCACCAAGGCGGAGTTCCTCGTTCAGATGTCCGAGGACATCGACGCGTTCGGGGAAGTTGATCGCATCGCCTTTGGCGAAAGAACGCGCAGGGCCATTCGGTGGGCCGCTGGGGTCTTCGTGGTGCTTTCAGCCTGGGGGTATATCCGTGATGGCTCGGAGAACATCGAACTTGGCACTTCCTGGACCGATGGGTTTGGGCTTCCGGCTGCCTTGGCGCTGCTGGTGTATGCGTTGTTCTTGAAACGATCCGCCGATGGCGCCCGCCTGGGAGTTATCTGGAGCGCGATGAAGGTGTTTGTCGCGCAGTGCGTGAAGGCGGCGCTGTTTGCGATTCTTCCGATTCCGGACTCGATCCTTGGCCTCGCAGATTGGTTGGCAGCTGTCACCGCTTCGTTGTTGGCACTGCTGGGGTTTCTGCCGCTCATGAAGCGCGCGGCACGCTGGGCTCGCAGCCGAATTGGGCCCGTGGTCTTCGAGTTGAGAGAACGGCGACGCTGCCCCAGAGCAAAATCTTGCGGCTCTCGGATGGGAACAAGGCCCAGGCCAGGAAGCCTTGGAGGGCGGCAATGAGTGCCGGCGATTTTCTGCGTGACCTGTCCTTGGCGATGATTTCGCTCGGGCCGCTCGCCATCGCTCCCGTGGTCGTCCAGTTCCTCCGCCGGTATTGGCACCTTGATGCTGAGCGGGCCATGCGCGTCCTCCGATACGCCCAGCGCGCGGTGCTTGGCGCCATTGCGGTAAGCTTGGCAATTGCCTTCTGGAGCCTGCTTGGCGACATCGAAAGCCTCTTCGGCCTTCTCCCGCTTCTTGAACTCGAACTAAACGGCGGACCGGCAATTGCCGTCGCATTTGGTATCGGGGTGCTGCTGCTCCGGCTTCGGATGAGCCGGGAAAGAAGGGTGCTGGTCAGCGTGATCGGGGTACTTCTCCTGGCCGTGGTTCTCGCATTGACGCAGGTGCCCTCGCGCTTTGGATACTGGTGGTGCAGCGCGTTTGGTACCTGGCTGCTGGCCCGGCGCCTGTTCCGCATTCAGATTCCCCTCGCCTTCCAGAGGCGCCAGTCGACCGGTTGGATTTACCGCATCCACGAACGCGGGGGCGAGCTGACGCCACTCTCCACGGTCGCCTCCGTTCACCGCAGGCAGATTTCCATCAGCAGGGAAGCCCCTGTCTACTTCGGATTCACGTTGGTTCCTATTGAACGCTCGGAGGGGCACTACCTCATCGCGGGAGGCTCGGGCAGTGGGAAGACAATCTTCTTTAGGCTGATGATGCAGTCGGTTCTTCCGCGTTTCGGTCGTGGGTCCTCAGGAAGGGCGATCATATTCGATGCGAAGCGCGAGCAAATTTCGGTCCTTCAGGGAATGGCGCTGTCTGTCCCGATCACAATTCTCAACCCCTTTGATGCGCGCTGCCGCGTATGGGATGTCGCGCGGGATATTCTGACTCCCTCGGACGCACTTCAGCTCGCGCAGCTTCTCCTTCCTGACGAGGAAAAGGCCAACGAGGATCCGTTCTGGAGAAAGACCGGTCGGGGCGTCATCGCGGATGTGATTAGGGCCCACATCCTGGCGTACCAGGAAGAATCCATCCCCGATTGGAGTCTTTCGGATATTGTCCGCTCCCTTCAGACCGAAGACGACATCAACACGGCGCTCGCGATGCATCCCAGCACCGCGGATGCCCTGCGCAATCTAACCGAGGAGAAGATCCGCTCGGGCGTGTTGGCGCAGCTTGACCTTGTCCGCCGCGAATTCGAGGTATTGGCAGCCCTGTGGGATGGTCCGTATGCGGACCCAGGGCGTCGCTTCAGCCTGAATGAGTGGATGCGTTCCTCAGGTATCCTCGTCCTAGGGATGGCCGCAAGCTCGGACCAGGTCCTAAAGCCCCTCAACCGGTTGATTATCGACCGCGTGGGCCAGCTGATCCTGGACAATCCGGAGCAACCCTACGCGCAAAGCGGCGGCTCAGTCTCTCGAACCTGGGCGTTCTTAGATGAATTTCCACGGTTGGGGAGGATGACGAAGATCGAGAATTTGATGACAAACGGGCGCAGCAAGGGGTTTGTCGCGGTCCTCGGGTTCCAGGAAATCTCCGACCTGAGGGAGAATTATGGACCGAACTTCAGCGAGACCATCACGGGAGCCTGCTCCAACCGCATTCAGCTCGAAGCGCCGTCCGCGACGCATGCAGAATGGGCTGAGAAATTCTTTGGCAGTGAGGATGTGGTGGTTGTCGCCCGAAACGAATCCACCAGCCACACCTCGGGCGGTCAGAATAGTTCCACCACGCGGCAGACTGGTTGGAATTCGTCCGACAAGACCCGGCCGCTCTTCACACGGGATGAGTTTCTGTACCTCGGCAAGCCCGGCATCAGGACTCCCATCTACGAGATGCCGCCTTGGGTCTTTGCATTCCGAGATACGCCGGTGGTGCGCGATCTGTATCGGTTCTATTCCACCTCAACCTTCACGCCTATCCGGGGCATTTCCCGGATTCAGGGCCAGGTCTTTGAGGCCCAACTGTCCTTCACCGATGCCGTCGAGGCGCTCTGCCCGAAGGTCGGGAGCGATTTCGAGCCGCGTCCCATCACCGACCAGTTCCTGGCCCGTTGGTCTCGCGACTTGAAGCCGGACCCCCTCCCGGCCCCGGACGAACAGAAGGCTCTTTCCCTCCCCGAAGCCCTCAAGGCGCTTTGGGCCATCGCAACCTCAAAATCCAGGCAGAAAAAGAAGAACCAGACTGACAACAAATGAAAACCATCATCATCACCCTCCTTCTGCTCCTCGCGATGCTGCGAGCAGCGGTAGCTGAGGAAACTCCAGCGTCGCCTGAAGGGAAGCCTCGCATCGCGGTGCTTCCCTTTGAGGACCAAACCAGTGCGGGCTCGACCTTGAGCATCACTTCCGCGTTCTCGCAGCGGAGCGCGCCGATGATCAAGTGGTCGGCCAACAAGTATGGCCGTCTTGCGCGCGGCATGATTGAGACGAGCCTCTCCAAGTGGGAGGAAGTGACAACCGCGGACCGGCAATCGCTCGACCTTCTCCAGCGGGAAATAGAACTCATCAAGCGGCGCGGCGGAAATATGGCCCGCATCATCGAAGCCAAAAGGAAGGCTGGTGTCACCCACTACCTCCTGGGCGAACTCCTGCACCTGGACCAACACTCGTGGACGTTCCATGAGTTTGGGTTGTTCCATTCGAGCACGACAACGACCGCTCGCCTCCGCCTGAGGGTTATCGACGTGGCGAAAGAGGACATCGTCTATTCAGCGGAGTCCGAGGGGCGCTTTGAAGTCTCCAAGACCCAGTTCGGCGAAGACCAACACGATGATCCCGGCGGGCAGGCCGTCATCAACGCCGTCAAGTCTCTTACGGAGGAACCCAAATTCCGGGCGGAACTCCTGAAAGCCTTGGGCCAAGGGGCGCTGCCTGAGCGCACGGAACGACGCAATGTCGAGGTGGTCTTTGATTCCCTTCCCAAAGGGGGAAACATCGAAATTGGGGAGGTCTACGTCGGCACGGGCCGCATTTCTCGCGTACTGGAAAACTCGGAACGGTTCCATGTTCGCATCACCAAGCCGGGTTTTGAGGCGTGGACGGGAACCATCGTTGCAGAGGCCGGCCTCGTCGTTGCGCCCGAGCTTGTTCCTCTTAGCAAACCCTCAGATCAAGGACCCAATCCATGAAAGCGCTTTGCCTCTTTCCCATTCTGATTTTGCTGAGTGGCTGCACCATTCCATCCAGCGCCTACCACGGTTTCAGGCTCTCCAGCAGGCACTGGGCGGCGGTACTTCCGGAACGGTACTTCGTTCAGGTCACCTTCGACTCGGTTCCGAGCGGGGCGAGCGTTGAGGTGGGTGGTTTCTACGTCGGCAGCGGGCGCGTTACTCGCCCATTGGAGGTCATGCGAAGCTTCCCGATACGAATCACCAAGCCCGGGTTTGAACCATGGACGGCAAACATCATCGCTGAAACCGGTCTGGTGGTGTCGCCGGAGCTCACGCCCGTCCCACCGGCTGCAACAGGAGGATCTTCCAGGTGAAACGCCTGTTCTTCCTTCTCCTGTTGGCGCTGCTCACCGGATGCGGGATTCCCACCAGCATCTATCACGGCGTCCGGGTCTCCGGTAAGCGGGGGGCGGCGGTCAGAATCGACGAGATCGCCTCGCAAGTTCGAATCCACGATCAGCGGCTTACGGGGTTCTCATCGTCTGCGTTCGAACGGGTAGTCGTTTTCGCACGGCTTCCTGGGGAGGCAGAGCCGGGATACCGTGCTGCTTCTGGTCCCGGTCAACCGGCAGTAGATCGATTGCCGGCATCGTCTCGTCACATCGTGGAATCTGTATTCATCCAACGCCTACTCGCAAAAGGTTATCGTGGGGCGTCACGGATGAACCTAAAACCCACCGAGATCGAGCAGTCCTTTCCCTACGGCCGCGGCGCTCGGGAAACGTTGGCCAACCTGTTCAAAGGACAGCGGATTCTGATTGTCACCGTGAACGAGTTCTCGATGGCCCCCAAGGAGTATTCACGGGACAGCGTTTGGTCGAGCACGCCCAAGCGCTATCCGATCGGGAGTCAAATGGTCGCGCAGATCACGGCCGACCTCATCGACGCTGACACGTCGGAATCGCGTTGGGTCGCCACGGCCAGCATTGATGCCCTCGTGGCGTCATCCTCGTCCCCCGCTCCCGCGTTGGAGGCGATGATTGAACTGGTGGCGGATAGGATTCCGACTGCGGATTCGGCAGCACTGAGCCAGCGCTAACGCGCGATTCGCGCCCACCTTCACGTGCGCCATCCCGAGTGCTCGGGGCGGCGCACGTTCTGTGTTTTGGGGTGTCAGTTGGAGGTTGGATACTTGGGACAGGATCCGATGCAGCGTCTGATGTGCTCGGAACTGTCGCGCTAGGTCTTCAATGTGACACGAGCTTCGATATCCGCAGGCACACAAGACGTGAGTGGACAAAGACACCAAAAGCTCGGTAGAAGGGTCCTACAATCGGAAAAAGATAGGAATATATCGTCTCCAGGAGAACAGAGCATGGAACAGGCTACTACAACTAGTCCTAGTTTGATTGAAAGCGCTGCGGCTTGGGGCGCCGCACGGCTACCTTCAATTCTTGGGCTTCATTACCGGATCATGGGCAACGAATGGTACAAGCACAATGGCTACTTTAAGTACAAGCCTGGAGAGGTACTTGTCGGGCCGGATTCCGACTATCCCAACGGCGTCGCAGAATTTCGAGTGATCGGTTACGATAAGTCCAAAGTAAGTAAAAGTGACATTTACGTCGTCGAACGGAGTAGTGACAGTCAGAGGTATACAATTCACAAGTGGAATGTTGAGTATCACTTTAGATCACGAGATTCAGCTAGTGATGCGCACCACGATTGACAAGCTTTAGAGTCCCGTGAACGAGGCGTTGGGACATGAAACCATAACCAAGGAATCGCCCTGCAAGGCGCTTTCCGTCCGCGGACAATTCAAGAATTATGGATCCAAAGTGAACCGTGGCGCTGTCTCGATTTGTGTAGGCTAACGTGAGAAATCTGTCATTCCGATAGCCTCCCTGGATGGCGATAGCGGATGGCAATGGCTTGTCTTCGATAGTCGCCTCAAACCTCGCCGTTCCTGTCAGCGCCTTCCCGGACTGTTGATTGAGCTCAATCTCGACTCGTCCGGTAAGGGGTGCACCGTCTGGTCCGCCTTCCTGATCAAAGCTCCCCTCCCATGTCCCGAGAAGCGCCCTGCGCCGATCAGCGCTGATCGGCAATAAATCCCGCTGCTCCCATCTCTTGCGAACGTGGGCTCCAACGTAGGCACTGATGACAATGCCCGCCAATTTTAGAAAGAGGTCGACAACGGTGTCGTTCATTGCATGCAGTAAATCTAAGTTGTGTACCGGTGACAACCCGGGAAAGGCACCTTGAACTTCGGTACTGGAGGTGGTTGCGGGAACTGGTTGCCCACGATGTCCGTTGGAGCGGGGTTGAACCTTTGACAGTTCGGACTCCGGTCGGGGACCCAGGCCCTCCTCCCATTGAGCGCTGACGGAGAGTTGCGCCTGCCCCAATTGGTGGCAGCCCCTGCGATTGTTGGGGAATGAGGCTTTGGCGCGGGATGAAGTCGCGTCTGTTTTCAGGGGCTTGGGCCTATTGCGGCAAAAAGGGCAGTAGGAATAGAATTCCTGATTCAGCCTTCTGGACGGAGGCGAGACGACAGTTGACTCTATAGGAGATTTCCTATATTATTAGGAGTGTAAGTTTTGGCGGATGATAGTTTTGGCGGATGATAAACGGCTGCAATTGCGGCCCCTTGTATGGATGGGCAAGTCTCGAGAGAGCCTCCAAGCGTTCCCGGAAGGTGCGCAGAAACTCCTTGGCGACGAGTTGCAGTTTCTCCAGCTCGGCGGCATGCCCAAGGATGCCAAGCCCTTTAGGGGAATCGGGAGCGGCGTGATTGAGCTCGCACTCAAGTACGATACCGGGGCTTACCGCGCCGTAGTGGCAGTGCAATTGGGAAAGAGGATTTACGTCCTGCATTCCTTTCAGAAAAAGGCCAAAGCCAGAATCAAAACGCCTCAACAAGATGTGGACTTGGTGAGGCAGCGCTACAGAGAAGCGATGGAGTTGGCGGATAATGAAAAGTAACCGGAAGCAGATCGAATTCGAAACTGGATCTGGCAATGTCTATGCCGACCTGGGCCTGACCGACTCGAACGATCTTTACGCTCGCGCAAGGATTGCATTCGGCATCCGCGGCATTTTGGACGACCGAAAGCTTAAACAACGGGAGATATCCAAGCTGCTCGGAATTCCTCAGCCCGAGGTATCGCATTTGATGAATGGGCACTTTAGCCGTTTCACTCTGGACAAGCTCTTGGAGTTCCTGCGGCGCCTTGATCGCAAGGTCAGCATTCAGGTGAGTGCCCACAAACCAGGAGAGCCCTACCAGGAGATAGGTTTTGCCGCGGCATAAGTGTCAGCGGGCGGTCAAAACCGGCCAGTGGTGGACGGTTCAAAACCAGCCATGGGTGAGGTGAAGCTCATTCGCTGGCTTCGCAGGGCACTCCAATGCCGCCCCACGGAAGCGGCCGCCGTGCTCCTCCTGAAGGAACCCTATGCCACTCAGTGTGAAGCGTGAGATCGGCGGTCTCATTCTACGGTCATCATCCACAGCGTTGGTTCCAAAGAACTAATCATTTAACTTAGGGCTAAACTCTGCGGATACTGCTTCGAGAGTGGGTAACGCAAGAACAATGCGGATGACACCAACCGGGTCTAGCGTATGGACACTCACCTCAATCTGTCCGCTTATCCAACGAGCGAGAATCTTATCATTAGTTGTAATGCTGGCAACTACTGATGCTTCATGGTGCAGCAATTCTGACAATTCAATAATCGTCCTCTTCTGGCCATACGTGCCCGCTTTGACTTCCGATACTACTCTATTTCGCCAATTCTCGTACGCTTGCCGGCAATCCCTAGTTAGTGGCAAGCGCTCGGACGAACGAAACATCTGTAAGCTCTTCGGTGATTTGTCATTGAAGAAAAAGCCCACCACCTCAGAGCCGGTGAACACAAGATCCGTCCCAGATGGACCAAACCAAACACGGCCATCCTCACAAAGACAAGTCATGAATTGCACCTCCGCACCCACGCTATTAAAAGCAAGAGGACTGCTGGGCTTCCTTATTGTGGCGCTAATGTTGCTTGAGATTCCTGATACATAGTTTATCACTGGTAAACCCCAATCATGACTATTTGGTGCTTTGGGGGTGATTCTTCGCGCGTCAACCACCAGCATCTCATGTTCATTAAAGCGTGCTTTCCAAGGTTGCAGCTTCGAGTCAAAACTAACCCAGATATTGTCTTTTGACCCGGTGGATAGAATGACGCCGATGTCTCTATCGACCCAATCGATGTTCCGAATTGCAACCATTTGTGCGATCATACTTGATCTGCCGTGCGTAAGCGGCCCCGCACCAAACACATCGAGGAAATCGACGCCAAAATCATCATCAGATACAACTGGATCGAAAGACGACACTGATTGGAGAAACAATGAACTGATCTCGGATACTTCCTCTTCTGTCCTTGCAGTCTCGGTGCTAATCTTAAAAAGTATTTTGGAGCCCACTTTACGTGCACCCAATATACCGATTTCCCACAAGCAGTATTGGGGGTAAATCACACCTAGCAAAACGGCGCCTGTATGTGGCCGTAATATACTGTGCAATGTCGCGCTTCCTCCTTGGCCTGGAAACACAATCTCAACT
>CAUJJW010000033.1 GCA_963205105.1 Verrucomicrobiota bacterium
GTAGCGCCCTTCAAAAAAGATGATCCGCAACTCCCGGGTCGTGTCGTTGAAGGTCAGTTCGGCCCGGGGCGCGCGAGCGTCCAGGGTCTTGCGGCCATCGCGCATCTGAAAAAACAGGACATCTTGGATGTCCTTGCCCTCGATGCGATCGGCATAGATGACGAAATTTTGGAACTCGGTCACGAACCGCCCGGCGGGAATGAGGGACTGGGCCTTTTGACGGGCCATCTCCTTAAAGAGCCCCTTGTAGGCCACCCGGCAGCGTGGGGCGAGTTCGAGGTTGATCCAGGCGCAGACCCCGCAGAGCGCGAGGCTGAGGACGACCACGGGAAGGGCCAAAGCCATCAGGCTGATCCCGTTGGCCCGGGCCGCGGTCAGTTCCTGGTCGGCACTGAGCCGCCCGAACACCAGAAGCGCGGCGGTCAAGGCGCCCATCGGAAGGGCAAAGGAGATGATGAAGGGGAGCAACAATCCGATGCCCCGGACCACGAGGCCCATCGTGGCCTGTCCCGACATCAGCAGCGTCAGGATTTCCTTGAGCAGGTTTCCGAGCAGCAACAACCCCGTGCAGACCCCCACCGCGACCACAATGGTGGCGAGGGATTCCTTGAGGATGTAGCGGTGCAGCGTGCGCATGGCCTCCGAGCCGGCGGAGAAGCGCAAGTGTCGGAGCCGCGCCAAGCCGCCCGCAAGGCAAATGACCATCGCCGCGAGGATGCCCGGCTGAACCTCCCCATTGCCGAGCCCGGTCCGGCGCGCTAAACCCGGGGAAGCGAATGCGCGAACTCGAACTGCCCGACATCCACTTTCTGTCCGCCGCCATGGGGTGGATCGAACTGGGACTTCCGCAAGAAGCCTATGCGGAATTGGCTCGTCTCAGCCCAGCTGCCCGCAGCCACCCCGACGTTCTCAGCGTCGAATGGAACCTCTGCGAACATGAAAGCCGCTGGCAGGACGCCTACGAGGTGGCCTCGCGCATTGTGGAAATCGACCGGGATCGGTCCACCGGATGGATCAACCGTTCCTACGCCTTGCACGCCCTCCGACGCACCGAGGAAGCCAGCGCTGCCCTGATTCCAGCCGTGGCGCTCTTCCCGTCCAACGGAGTCATCCCCTACAATCTGGCCTGTTACGCCTGCCAGCTGAACCGGCTGCCTGAAGCCCGCCAGTGGCTGCGCAAGGCCATGGCCCTGGAGGGTCGCGACACCATCCTGCTGCGCGCGCGCACCGACGAAGACCTCGAACCCATGCTCGCCGAGCTGGAGATCCTGTAAAACCGTTTGTGGGTTCCCAAACCCCCTGCATCCTAATGGCCCATTGGAGCCCAAGATCGGCTCCGTAGATTGCTCATGATGAAGCCCCTCCTCCCTCAACCCGCGTCGCCTGTTTCCCCCCTGTTCCGGCGCTGCCATCGTTTCCAGCTCTGGCTCGCGACCGCTTTGGCCATCGTCACTGCCTGTTCCGCGCAAGCTGCCGAGTCTCTCCGCGTGCCCAACGCCAGTTTCGAGGCCCCTTCCACGGTGTTTGCCGATCCCCGAATCGATGCCTGGCAGAAATCTCCCAAGCCCGAGTGGTATGACGAATCGGGAGGGTTTCCCTGGGACCAGTTGATCGGGGTCTTCCTCAACACCCCACCCGACAAACCGGACCATATCGCCAATGTCGAAGGAGCCCAGGCTGCCTTCCTGTTTGCCGTGCCGCAGGCCGCTCTCCACCAGGATCACCTCTCCCCGCCCGAGGGCACCTTGGATGTCGCGTTCGAACCGGGTCATTCGTATCGCCTGACCGTTGGCGTGGTGGGCGGAGGCGGAGGTATGAAGCCCGGAGTTACCCTCGAACTGGCGTTGTACTACCGCGACGCCGCGGGCCTGCCGGTGACCGTCGCCTCCACCACCGTCACCCACGACACCTCGCTGTTCCCCAACACCAGCCGGTTCGTCGACTTTTCGGTCGTGGTGCATACGGTTCGACGTTCCGACGCCTGGGCCGGCAAACCCCTCGGCATCCGGATCGCCTCCACCGTCACTCCCGAGCTCGCCGGGGGCTACTGGGACGTCGATGCCGTCCGCCTGACGCGGGAGATCGTCGTCCCGAATGGCTCGTTTGAACTGCCTTCGACTGTCTTCGCCGACCCGCGCGTGGATTCGTGGCAAAAATCTCCCAAACCCGACTGGTACGATGAGAGCGGCGGCTTCACCTGGGACCAGTTGATCGGTGTCTTCCTGAACACGGCTCCGGACGCCGCCGATCACATCCAGAATCTGGACGGAAAACAGGCGGTGTTCCTCTTCGCGGTCCCGCAGGCGGAGCTGTTTCAGGATGCGGAATCCACCGCCACCCGCGAATTCGACGTGCCGTTTGCCATCGGTCGGTCCTATCAGCTGACGGCGGGAATTCTGGGCGGCGGCGGCGGCATGAAGCCCGGCGTGACACTCGGCATGAGCCTGTACTATCGCGATGCCGCCGGACAACGCGTGACTGTCGCCTCGACCACGATCACCCATTCCCCCGAGTTGTTCCCAACGAACCAGCGGGTCGTGGACTTTTCCGTCCAAACCGCTCTGGTGAACGCTTCGGCGGCCTGGGCTGGGAAGAACATCGGCATCGCCTTCACCTCCACCGTCCAGCCCGATCTGGCGGGTGGTTATTGGGACATTGAAAACGTCCGTTTGACGGAAACACCGGGGGTTTTCCTGCGAAACGCCGCATGGAACTCCGGCACCTTCTCCGTTGAGCTGGTGAGCCCGCCCCAAAGCCGCCTCGAAGTCATCGCGGCGCCGGCACTGAATCTGCCGGTCACCGCCTGGTCCAGCCTTGGCATCGTCACCAACACGACAGGCACCCTGCTTTGGACAGATCCCTCCCCTGGATCAGGTCCGCGTTTCTATTCCGTTCGGCAGCTGCCGTAACCGACGGTTGCTGCAGATCCCCGAAGCCCGGGTTCGGAACAACTTCAGCGCCTGACCCGGCGCCCCTGGGATCGGCTCCAACACCGCCAGCCCGCCAATGCGAGTGCCCCCATTCCGGCCGCAACCGACAGGGGAGCCGGCTCCGGAATGGACGGTCCGCCGGTCCCCGGATTGCCGTTCAGTTCGAGCCCCCAACTTTTCAGGGCGCCCGCTCCTCCACCGTTCAGGTCGGCAATCGACAAGGTCCACGTCCCTGAGGCTTCCTGGCCATTGAAGGAATCGAGAAGCGCGGTGCGCGGCGTCTGAACCAACACGTTGCCGCCGGACGAGGGGTTGCGCCCATCCGGGGCCCAGAGACCGGTGAGCGGTTGTTCGAAGGACGCATCCACCGGGGTCGCGTGCGATCCGAAGAGGGTCAGTCGATAGACATGCACGTCGCCATTCGAGGCCTGGTCATCCAGGGTGATGGACACGCCGTTGTCGGCATAACCGAACGGCGCGCTGAAATCGACGCCGCTTGAGGGGGTCCGGCGCCCAACCCGGTTGAGCAGGACCGCGTAGGCCCCGGTCTCCTCATGGGTGAGACTGACAAAGAAATCGCCATTGAACGCCGGCGCGCCACCCACACCCTCGATCGTCAGGGTGACGTTGACATCCGTGATCGAAGCAATTGCTGAACTGATCGCTCGGGAGTCCGTCACCGGCACAGCAGTACCATCTCCCGCTACCTGAGGCAGGGGCGATCCCGTGAACGAGTAAGTTTCGAGGATGGCAGCCGATGCCCCGACCGACGCAAGGCAAAGGGTGGCGACAAACGACGGAAGGGTCAGTGGAACAATGGGGCGCATGAGGTGGATCCGGATGGAATTAAGTTCTGCTGCAAACACGAGAAAGGGAGGTTGACCTGCGCCTCACGGCCAGGCCGATCGATAGTAGCGTGCCGGGAATTGTGGTGCGTCCGCGTCGATGTATTCGAACCGACCCGCACTCGAGGCCGTCCGCGACGCCAGAAAACCCCAGGTGATGAGGTTGATGCTGGCCTCGACGCGGTAGGTGAATCCGGGCACACCGGCAAACAGGATCCGACGGCTCCCATCCGCTCGGGTCTCGATGCGGATGATGTTCTGGGAACTGGCCGCCGGGGCGAAGACATTCACCACCACCAGCGCGGACGCCATGCCCCCAAAACCGTCGCCGATGGTGTAGGTGAATTGATCCGACCGATCGTCTCCTTCCAACGGAACGTAATAGATCCACGGCCATTCCAGGACCACGGTGGCGCCGTTCAGGCTGGTGGGGCTGACCCCAATCACGCTGGGAAAATCCCCATCGGCGTCGCTGTCATTCAGCAGCAGCTTGATCGCCGAGATCTTGAACAGTTCGCCCGGAGTTCGGGTCGCCGAATCCACCACCGCCCTCGGAGCCCTGTTCAGGGTGGATGTGCCCGGGCCGGTGATCGGAACGGTGGCTCGGTCGAACACCCCCTGCCCGCCCACCGTCGCGACGTTTGTTTCACCCGGCGGCGGCAAAATCCGATAGGTGAACGCCCGAAGGGTCGCGTCGGTGAACGGTCCCCATTTCACCCGGCGCAGGACTGGATCAAATGTGCCGCCTTCGGAGGCCCCCAGGAAGGACCAGGATTCGGGGATCTCCTCCTCCACGGCATGGGCGGCAGTTACCGGCGACGGTCGGACATTCAGACGGACGCCCACCTCGGTGGCCGGGGTGTAACGAGCGGGAAAGACGCGGGTGACCCGCCCCGCTGGAGCTGTGGTGAGTTCATTGCCGCCCACCAAGACCGTGACCCCGCCCACTTCGGCACGCCCTTCAAACCGGACCGGGCCAAGCGCGTCCAGGGGTGGCAAGACCCGGTAGGTGAGCGTTCGCGGTCCGGTGTCCGGTGTCAGGAGCGGCCCCCACTTCACCCGGCCCAACCGCGCATCAAAAAACCCTCCACCCTCCACACCGCCGGCAGGAACGGTCCATCCGACGGGCAGTTGGTCCTCGAGGGACAACGCCACCGTTCCATCCCGAGACAACACCGACAGCGTCACGGTGAAGGCAACGCCTCCCTCGTGCTCGGGCGGAAGGGTCCGGGTGATTTCCGTCGATTCATGCACTCGAAAACGCCGCGCCAGCCCTTCGAAAGGGACGGAGTCGGTGTCAAAAACCGCCAGACCTCCCAGGTCCACCTCGCCGTCACCATTCACGGGCGGAGTCAAGGTGCACTCCAGGTTTCGGACTGCTCCCGGTGCGTCCGTGAAAGGGCCCCACTTGAGTCGCCGATTCACCAAATCCAGCACCCCGTCATGACTGATGGTGCCCACCGCCCATCCCGCAGGGACGCGTTGTTCGACCGACCAGGACCGAGTCACCGGAGAGGGTTTTACCCGCAGGGCACTCAAGAATGGCAACCCAGGTTCGTAGGTCGCAGGCGCCAGTGATTCGACCCGGTTGGGTTGGGGCGACAGCTCTGAATCTCCCGCAGCCAGAATCTCGGCTGCGTCCACCAAGGCACGCCCCGCGAACGTCGCCAGACCGGTCGAAGACGCCGGGGGCAAGGCCTGATACGTCAGCGTCCGAGCCACCGCGGGATCATCCAGAAAAGGCCCCCATTTCACCGCCCCATGGACGGGATCCCACTCGCCACTGTGGCTGGGCACACTCGCGGTCCATCCCGCGGGAAGGTGCTCCTCGACAGCATAGGCCTCGGCATCCGTCGACGGTGTGACCTCGAGGTTCACCACCACCCACTGTCCCGGCAGATAGTGGGCGGGAAGAATTCGGAACAGAGCGCCCGGGTACTTCGTCACCGCAGCCGGTCCAAAGACCGCCAGCGATTTCGAATCGAACTGCGCTTGTCCCTGGAAAGTGGCCGGAGCCGTGCCGCCCACGGGTGGGGTCGCCTCAAAACTCAGGGTTCTCGCCACAGCGACCGGGTCGAGAAATGGCCCCCATTTCACCCGGCCAAGAACTGCATCCAGCAGGCCGCCGTGGGTGATGGCCGCAACCGTCCACCCCGCAGGCACGGTCTCCTCGACGGCATAAACCCGATTCGTGGGATCTGGTTGGGCCGTGAGAGTCACCGTCACGGGCGTTCCCGGACTGTAGTTGGCTGGAAGGCTGCGTTCGACCGATGCGGCTGACGCCACCAGCGAGACCAGCAGCGTCATTCCCGCGAGCCATCCTCCGATTCTTTGGCCCCCCTTGCGGAGCATGGCCCGACGGAATGAATGCGGCTCGGGATCCTCACCACGATGGACGGAGTCCACGCCGCACCACCCCGCGTCGGGATGGCATGGATCGGCGTTTGGATGGTCTGCGCTCACACGCATCGCGTGCTGGGGTGGATCAGGGGTTGGCGCGAACCCGGAAGAAACGGGCCTCACCGGTGTCCGGCACAACGAACTCAGCTCGTCCCGAGGCATCCGTGCTCACTTCCTGCAGGAAGGACCAGTCGGCCAGGTTCGAACTGGCTTCGATTCGGATCGAGGACGAAGCCGTGCCACGGAGCTCCAGCTGAACGCCGCCTGCCCCGGGCCGGGCAACGATGCCGGGAACCGCAGGAGCCTCAGTTCCCATGAAGCGAGCATCGCCATCGATGTCGGTGCTGGAACCATCAAACGAGGCCACGCCCTCGAACGACGCGGCAACGTCGGTCATCGGCGTCAGCTCATAGGTCAGGGTCCTCGCCTGATCTCCATAGAAGGGCCCCCACTTGATCCGTTTCCGGCCGGCATCCACGCGTCCTTCGGCGCTCACGTACCGGATGAGCCAGCCCGCAGGCGGTACCTCTTCTACGGCATAGGCGAGGTTCCCTCCCGGGGGAACCACCTGGACAACGACCTGGAAGGCGCGGCGAAGAATGAATTCAGCCGGCAATTCGCGGGTGGCCAATCCTCGCCGAAGCGGGGCGTGCAACCCGGCCCGGGCTGCGGGACCGGTCCCGGATGCCAGGTTCGCCCTCGCCGAGCGGCCGGACTCGGCCTCTTCGATCAGCTGCAAGCGCAGGGCATCGACTTCCGAGGTGGGGTCCGAAGCGTCGGCCGCAGCAGTTGCGGAATTGGCCCCGGTGCGGTTGGAGGCGAGCGCAGGACTGGAGGGCGACACCGGCGTGCTCACCCACCAGAGCGGCGCTGCAGTGGCGGGTTCGTTGTCGAAGGCGTAGTGCTCGCCGCTGACCCAGAGTGAACTCGCGCGGGTCACATAATCCACCGGGATCACGACAGGCTCGGTTGGCCAAGTTTCCCCAAGCTTCCACGCCAGCGCGTATTCGGTCACTTCACGAATGTCGATGGCCCAGTTCGTCGGCGAACGATCCGCAGGATGCCAGCCGTCCGGTGTGGAGGGGTTGGTGCCGTCAAGGAACTCGCGCAGGTTGGGTCGCCCATCGGAGTCGGTGTCGGAGGAAGGGTTGCCACCCGTGGTGGAACCGAAGTGCAGCAACTCGAAGGAGTCGCTCATGCCGTCCCCGTCTGAATCCACGTCGCCGAAGTTCAGGTTCACGAACTCGCCACGCCCCGCGATCACGTGGGATTGCGTGCCATGCAACACGGCGCCTTTGCGGACGGCCACCCAAACGGTGTCACCGACGATGGAAGCTCCCTCATTCCGGAGGGGTGCCCCGGACTCCATGGGGGCGCGAAGGAGATACCGATCTCCGGCAGCGGCTTCCTGTCCCATCTGGTAGGTGACCAGGGCCGGGCCGTTCTCGGAACGGCGAAGTTCAACAGTGACGTTCGTTTCCGCCGCAGTGACAAAGGAGCCCTCAATGGCGATGGCTCCGTAAAAGACCGTATCCGGCTCCGGCACACCGGCGAGCGCAACAGGGAACAGCGTGCCGAGTCCGGTGGCGACGGACCAGGAGACCGCGGCGGCACGGGAGAGGACACCGGTGAGGCCGTGGCGGAATGTGGGGGACAGGTTCATGGCTGGAGTCGGGCGTGGGCCTGGGAGAAGGTGAATCGGTTCATTGGCCGGCGTAGCTGTACACCATCATCAGCAGCCGGATGTCGCGGATCGACTGGATGAACCGGTCGATGCCCTGGTCGGGGTCGTTGAGCAGAGTTCCGCCGGGGATGATAAGCATCCACTCGGTGTTCCACACGCTCCGCGCCACCAACCGTGTGCTGGAGGTCATCTCCTGCTCATCGAGGTCCCCGGAATCGCTGAAGGCTCGCAGCGCAGCGAAGCGACGGGGCTGCCCGTAGCTCTCGCTCAGGCTGTCCTGGGAGGCGACCCAGCGATTCTGAGTGAAATCGCTGGAGCCGATGGCAAACGGCACCGGAACCGCCTGGTCCAGGACCCGCCACTGGCGGGTGGCCATTTCGCTGCCCGTCGGCGCCCGCAGGACGTCAAGTCCGACCGGCACCAGGTAGACGCGTGGCGTCCGGGAGAGCCCCGTGTCGTCGTAGCCCGGGAAGGCGACGCCGACGGCATTGATCTTGGTGGAGAAGAACGTCGGATCGAAGGCGTTGTCACCCCCCGAGAGCGGCCGCCCGAAATAGTTCAGCCCGAATTGAACCGTGGTGGGGAACCGCAGGACCAGCGCGGGCTGCGGGCCGGCCGACTCCGGCGCGAACGGCCGGCAGTACCGGCGGAACTCGGGAATCGACCAGATGTCCTCCACCACACGGCTTTCCAACAGCCGGCGCCAGGTTTCATCGCTGGAATCATCGAGCCGGGAGGGATCGTCGTCGCGCAACCGGAACAGCTCGTGACGCAGCGAAAAACGGCCGGATTCAAGTTGTGGATTATTGAGCCCAAACTGGGGTTCAATGATCTCCCAGTTCTGGATCATGCGACCTTGAATGTCGGCCAGGCCGCTGTGACCGGGGATGGGCTCCCCGTCGATCAGCACCCCGAGTTGGCGCTGACGGATGATCTGGTCGAAGAAGCGCGAGGCGGCGCGGCGATCCTCGCCCAGGAAGTTCGACTCAAAATCGTAGGCGGTCGCGCAAAGGTACACATAGCGCGCGGCGAGATCGAACGTGGCACGGTACTTTTGCAGCGCCTCGTTGCGGAAAATGCGGAACGCCATGTCGCGGTACCGGTACTCGGTGGTCTGGGCCGCAGCTTTCTTGCGGAAGACCACGAGGGAATCGAGCACCCGTTGGCCCTCGGCCAGCGTGGACAGGTAACGACCGTAGGCCTGGCGAAGCGCCTCCTCCTGCTGAAACACTTCGAGGCGAAGGTTGATCTCGTTCAGGACCTGGGTCTCCAGCTCCTTGACCTGCTGGAGAACCTCGTAGCGGTTGTCGAGGACCATCAGCTCGATCTCGCTGTTCATCGCGACCTCCTCCTTGCTCAGTTCGAGGCCCGTCTGGGTCAGCTCGAGGACATCACCCGTGACATCCAACGCAGATGCGCCGATTTTGGCCCCAAGTTTGATAATGCCACGCGCCGGAGCCGTAACGTCGACGGCCACACCGATGACCTTGGGAAGACTCTCGGTGGTGATTTCGGAGAGTGAGTTGACCTCCGCGCTCAGCCGCTTGACCGTCAATTCCACCGCCTTGGCAACTCCCAGAGCCGCATTGGCACCCACGATCTGGTTCCGCGTGGTATTGACGAGTGTGAGTTTCTCGGCGTCGACATCGAATCGTGCTTTCAGCAGCGCCATCTTGTCGTTGATGTCGATCATCAGGCCGTCGTAGTTCTGGCCGGCAAACTTCAACCGTGCGGTAGCCTGGAGAACCTCCGAAAGGGCCTCCTGAAGCCGGCCCGGCGCCCGGCGCCTGCCCCACTCAGCCGGAGCCGAAAAGGCCCAGGGGCCTCCCTCGGACTGTGGGTACTGGATTTCGAGATATCCCGGGTCAGTGGCTTCCTGGTCGTACTCCGTGAAAAATTCCGCCTCCTCAGTCGGGAAGTGGGAACGACCGAGCAGACCGACATCCACGTCGGCGAAGAAGGTCGCGAAGTCGGTGGACGGAGGCACCGTCTCCCCCGTGATCTCGGCGACCGGAACGTACATGTAATGGTACAGATCCGGACCGTCGTATCCGGAAGGGTAGGTCTTTCCGGGCCCGATATCGCCGCCGTGGGGATAGCCAAAGATTTCGATCAGCTGGTTGCGGAAGTTGGTCTCCTCATCCCGGGCGTTGGTGGTGAAGGCATCCACGCTGTCCTGGTTCTCGCGAAGATTGCGACGCTGGGCATTGGCTTCATCCCAGATGCGCTGGGCGTTCTTCAGCGCCTTGATCGCGCGCTCGTTCAGTTGCTCGAAATGGGCCAATCCCTGCACCGCCTGGCGACCAATGGCGGCGGTCGAACCCACCGCAAGGAAGGTGGGGTCGAGGTCGAAGACCATGGCGCCCTTGGCGAGACCGAGCGGGTTCAACCCAACGTCCGCCTTGTCCATCGTCGCCTGAATCTCGTCGTACTGCGCGATGATCTCGTCGATGTCCGTGACCGTGGTGCGGTCAATGCGGCGGATGCCTTTGGCCTCGGGGTCGCTGTTGACACTAGGGAGCACGGTGTTGGCGGTGAGCCAGTCGAAGTACGCCCCCTGCCCCACACGCGAAGCCCAATCGGCCACCCCCCACGCCCGGTCCGTGTCCGGGTCACGGTAGCCCTGCCATTGGCCATCGGGATCGTCGACATAGTTCTCGCGGTAGGTGAGGTCGACAATCTCCCGACCTGCCTTGGCACGGGCGGAGGCAGCCTGCGCAAACTTCCGTTCGTCCAGGAAGTCCACTTCGACCGCCACGCCGGCGACGAGCACGTTCTCGGAGCGCGGCACCCAGGTGAATTGGGGATGCCTCAAGAGATCGTAGTAGCTCTTGATGGCGGTCAGGTAGTGGCCCCAGGCATCGCCGTGTCCCTGGGGGTACAGACGGCGGGCGTCCGTCTCATTAATGAACCCGTCGAAGTTCTGGTCTCCGATATTGTAACTCTGCTGATAAGCCACCTCGCCCTCGCCAAGGGTGAAGTTCCAGAACAGGCGATTGTAAACCGGACGGGCGCCGACGCCGGCGTTGGAATCGTCACGACCTCGCAGGAGTGCCAGTTCCTCAGCCAGGAGGGAGTCCAGTTGGTTTTGGAAGGTGAAGATGGAGGTGGACAGGGCCTGGTAGGGTTCCGAGGCGGATGTGAATCCGATGGTGGGATCCTGGGCATCGGCGTAGGCCTCGTTCCCAAGCAGCATGTACAAGTCCGCGATCCGGGATGCGGCTAGCAGCAGCGCGTTGTTGGCCGGGTTGAAATCCACCGCAGGCGTACCCTCGATACTGAGGCTCTTGCCGCGCCGAAGCACCGTGGTGTACGCCTCGATCAGCCCCAGACTGTTCAGGTTGTCCCCGTCCGGATTGAAGGCGATGTCGCCCTCGAACCGTTCACCGGCCTGAAGCACCATGCTGGCGTAGGTGGCGGAGGCGTTGGCGTGGAAGTCCGCGGTCCGCGCATCGAACGGGTTCAGACCCCGGATCACCCGCTTGATCCATCCCTCGGCGAATTGGGCGCGCGGAATGGCGCCGCCAGAAGGATCCCCGATCCAGCCGGACCAGGGTGTCGAGCCGTGGATGTTGAAACCGCGGTACCGGCAGACAAACCAGTTGTCGCCGAGGGAAAGGAGTCCGGACTGGGCAGGAGTCCCGATGGTGACGTCGTTCACCCCGTGGCCCGAAGCAGGCTCGAAGGCCGTGAACGCGATCCAGCCGCGGGTATCCGTGATCGCTCCGGCGGCGTTCACCCGCGGGAGATCCGTCGGATCGGTCCCGGCATTGTCCGGTTTGTAATACCACTCGAACTCCAGCGGGTCGGGATCCCCACCGAAATCGCTGCTGTGCCGCATGGTCAGGCGTTGATCGAAGACGTTACCCGGATAGAGGACCTTCAGGTCACCCTGGAACGGACCGTCGTCGACCCGGATGATGTGCAGCTTGATCACGAAACCCGCCAGGCTCGCGGAGTTGTTCTCGGCAAGGACGACATATCGCGGCGGGATGCCCGTCGGGGCGGTGGAATCCACCAGAACCGCACCGCCCACCGCGGTCGCATCGACGTGGCTTGGACTGCTGTCGGTGCAGTCATTCGCCCGGTAGTAGCGAATCAGCCCATCCTCGTGGCCTGTGAGCGCTTTCACGCTGTCTCGTGCCAGCACAAAGGCTGACCGCGCATGATTCCATAGCCGGACTTCGTCGAGTTCCCCATGAAACGCTTCGGACCCACCCGCTCCGGCGCGGCGGCCAATCAACAGTTCGCCAGCAGCACGAAGCACTCCCGCGCTCGTGTCGTTCGCCAGGAGGGTGCCGTCGCGGAAGATCGCCTGTTCCAGGGTCGCCGCGTTGAATGTCACCGCCCAGTGATGCCATTCGAGATCCGCCACCGTGTCCGGCGTGGTGAGCACGTAGGTCGTGTCAGCAGCGCTGAACCGGAACTCAAAGCGACCAATGTCGTCGAAGCCCACAATCAACTGGCCGTCAGGATCGGATGTGCCCAGTCCGGCAATGCTATTGGCCGTGTCGACCGATTCCGCTCGTGCCCAGAATTCGAGCGTGAAGGAGGAGCCGTCGAGATTGACGGCACCGGCATTCAGATGACCGCCCGCGCCATCGAACGAGAAAGCCTTGAGCGGCCGTGGTTCCGCGGACGGAACGTCCCCGATGGCCGCAGTCAGCGCCTTGGGCAGGCTTCCCAACGTCTCCGGGATAATGGTTCCGAGTTCGTTGGTGGTCAGACCCAGCCGCAGTCCGGGGGCTGCGTTGGTGATCGCATCGTATCCATCGGCGAAGCTGTCCGGTTCACCGTCCCCGGGAGTGTGGTCGATCTGATTGGGATTCCGCGTGCGATCGTAGAGGGCGTCGACCACAGCTGCCCATTGCGTGTCATCGGGAGCCAGTTCCTTGATGATATCGCGTTCGCGGGAAAACAGGACGTTGGGAAGAACCAGGGGTTCGCCGGCCGAGTCGTTATTGAGCACCCCCGTGAACTGCAGCCAGCGGTTGCTGGGATCATACGTCAGACGGGTCTGGAGGCTGGGAGGCAGGTCATCGAAGTACTCCTTGCCGCCGCGGGCCGAGCGCTTGATGGCGGTCGGTATGACCTCCGACTCGCCGAGCGCGTACGTGCGGGTGGAGAATGGATCGTACAGACGGGCGAGGGTCTGCACCGGCGTGGTGGAACCTGCTTCAAGCGGATTCCAGGCAGGCGAGAGATCGTCATACACAAACTCCACACTGGCCATGTTCCGGATGTCGGGGAGTCCGTTCTTGGGTTCGATCAGTGTTTCGCCAATTTGCAGCACCGGCGCGTCCGGCCAGACGATGCGATAGGTGACATCCATGGACGTGCCTTCTTCTCCTGCCGTCGCATTGGCACCTCCGAGCTCTCCGTCCTCACGCCGGTCCATCCACGCGACGCACCCTCCGATGGGCGCATCCGGCAAGCCGTCGAGGTTCAGGTCGAAAAAGAACCCGGGTTGAAGAGGATAGGACCACTGGACGACGACGTTGGTCGCTTCGCCGAAGGCGCCGGCGGCGCGTGCATAGAGTCGCCCCTGCCAGTCCTCCCAGTAGGGACCGGAGACACCCTGGGAATCGGTACACAGTGGCAGGATGCTGAGCGGGTAAGGCGGGGCGATTTCGTTGCCCGCAGTTCCGCTGAAGATGAAGAAATACGGGTCCTCCTCACCCACCACCTTGTAGGGCTGTATGCGCCATTGGCCGGTGGTGCGATCGCGGAATTTCAGCAGCGCATAGGGTTCGGAGGCCGGGGTGACGACCGCTGCGTTGAGATCGAAGCGAAGGGCAAAGAGCGCGAGCCCTCCCCCGCCGTTGGAAGGCAGCACCAGCGCGTGTTCCTCGTTCGGGTTGTACCCCGGCAGGGCTGGATCGGGCTGGTGATAGGCCCTGGGACTCACCCAGTCCGCCGGAAACGCCCCGGAACCCGTGCCGCTGGCAATGATGATCTTCGCGACCTCGTCGTCGGACGGCCAGGAGACGCTGTAGCGGACCGGCACACTCGCCCAGGCGACACCGATCCGGCTGAGCCGGTACCACACCACGACGAGATCATCGTCGGAGCCTTCGGAATCGAGGTTCACCGGAATGATGGAACCACGGCGGAGCGCACGATCATGGGCCCGGTCCTCTCCCACGCCGTCGTAGAAGCAGAGCGGATGATAAACCCACCCCTGTTTGTTGAGATAATCGGTGTGTCCCGAATCACCCTGCGACGGAGGATCGGTCAGCGTCTGCCCCACCACCGCGGTGCGCTCGCGGAGAAATGCAGCGTCGTTCCAGGTCACGCTGCGAACGACCTCAAAGTAAGGGCGCTGCTGCACGGGGTTGGGCGAACCCCCATCCGTCTTGAGATAGTAGGCCACCGAAAAGCCCGGCCGGATGCTGTTGAAGGTCTTTGAGGTGGGGTCGACGGCAACCGCACCTGCCGTGGTGTCGAAAAGAATGCTCTGGAACGAGTAGTCGAACGGAACGCCGCGAGGTTCGATCTCCACCGGCGAGGAAGTCACATGAATCACCGGGTCTTTGGGCCAGACACTGATCCCTTCCACATCGATGCGATCCGAATTGACTTGGATATCCGAGCCCGAGCCGCTGGTCAGGTCGAGCGAGGTGAACCACCGGAGCCGGGCGGCAACGGGGCGGATGGCGTAAAGCCGCTTCTCAAACTCGCTCCAAAAGAAAGCGTTCTGCGCCGTGTCACCATCATCGCCTCGAATCAACTCGATCTCAGGCAGCCTGGCGACGGCGCCTTCCGGGATGGGGATCTGCCGGCCGATGACCCAGGCCGGAACAGCCATGTACGCGCGATCGTTGCCGTCTCGGCGCGCGGTGCCGACGATCACGCCGCGACTGTTGATGGACCGCGCATCGATCAATTCCCAACCCTGGCGCGCGAGGGAGAAGGAACCGGAAGTCAGATCCGGGAGGATTTCACCATCGTGGATCAGTTCGTTCAGGTCACGCATCTGCCCCGAGGTGCTCAGGAAGGCCCGCCGCACCGTGGCTCGATCGGCCTCTCCAACCACCTGGCCAAAGGCATTGATGGCCCAACCCACCGAATAGGTGCCATTGGAAAGCACCCCCAGATCACGCAGGGCGCCATTCTCCTGAATGAATGCCCGTCTTGGGCTGTTGAGACTGGCGTTGGGCGCCGAGAAACCCGTGATCAGACCGTCATCATTGATTGAATGAGCCCGCGCATGGTCATGTCCGGGAAGCGGTCCGACGGCGACCAGGGAACCGCCATCCCAATAAAAGCCGCGGGCCTTGCCCGTGGCGTCCTGGCTGTAACCCACTGTCCTGCCAGAAGCATTGATCCCCAGAGCCTCGGAGGCAGCCGTGAAACCAGCCAGCGTACCCAGATTGATCATCGGGTTCGAGCTGGAGGCCGGGAGGAAGAAAGCTCGCCGCAGGCTGCCGGAGGCAAAGGAACCCACGACATCACCCGCCAGGTTAATGTCGTAACCGACGCTGTCCGCGCCGGAAATCCGGGTCGCCAATCCGGTCACCGCATTCTCTCTCCAGACAAACGCCTCACGAATACCGCCAGCCGTGGCCCGGCGAAAACCGGTGATCCCATTCGAGGCGTTGATGCCGTAGGCGGTCCCCTGCACCGCGCCGAGGAGATCGTCTGGGATACGGGTGCCGGTCAGGCCCCGATAGAGGAGGGCATGGGCATCATCGGCGCCACTGCGCGCAAGACCCACCGCCCAGCCAGCGTCGCTGATATCGAGACCAGAACTCTTGTTCAGAGTTCCCAGCGCCCCGAGATCCACCAGCGCATAGGCAGGTTTCGGATCCACTCGCAGCCGGAACTGGATGGTGACGAAGCCTGAGGGCACCGCCGAGTCAGTCACCGTCACCGAGAGGGTCATCGTTCCCACTTCTCCCGCCGCGGGAGTGAGGGTGAGCGTGCGATTCGCGCCCGTTCCTCCGAAGACAATTCCCGAAGGCGGAACCAGACGGGTGTCACTGGACAACGCGTTGACCACGAGGTTGGCCGCGGGCGTTTCTTCGTCGCCGATGATGAAGGGGATGGCCTCGGTGCTCGTGCCCTCCTCGATCACCCGGTTGGCGATGGGAGTGATGGTCGGGTTGTCATTCACGTCCTCCACAACGATGGGCACCGTCACCAAGGCGGACTGGCTGTTGCCGCCATCCCTCAATCGAAAGGTGAACTGATCGGGTCCGTTGTAGGCCGCAGCCGGGGTGTAAATCAGCGGATTTCGGGAGGCATCCGCCCAGTTGTCGGAGAAGCCAGCCCCTGCGGTCGTGACGCCTGATCGCAGCGTTCCATGGGCAGGAGGGGTCACAATGACGTAGGACAACGTGCCTCCGTTCTGACCCAGCGTGGTCTCCATGTCGAAGCCCTGCAGGTAGATCGGGGTGGCCGTCTCCTCCACCACCGAATAGAGAAACTCCGAATCCGGATCGGCATCCCCACCTTCGCCACGCGGGGCGAAACGCGCCCCGCCAAACAGGGTGGCGTGAGTCAGTGTGCCGAGCGCCGCGCGATCGAACGCGGTGACCCCCTTCCCTTCCTCAAATGGCAGATAGACCAGCAACCCCGCCTCGCTGCCCCGCAGCGGCACCCGGCGTCGCGATTGGATTTCGCCGGGAAGCAAGGCGCGATTCCACACGCGAACCTCATCCATGTAGCCGTAGAACGGTGTGTCGCTCCCGGAGAAGCGGGTGCCGAGATTCAGGTTGGGCGCCGCCATGTCGAAGCCCACGGTCGACGTGGTCTGGCCCACTTTCACGCCATCGAAGTACACCGACAGCACCGTTCCGTCCCAGACCGCCGCGATGTGGGTCCAAACCCCGACCGGCAACGGAACATCCGCGACTTGGGCGTCACGCCCCCACGCTCCGAACTGGATGGTGCCATCGGTGCGGAGAAGCCAGTGATGTCCTGTTCCAGCCGAACCGAGGTGGAGAATCCATTGGCGGAATGCGGGCACCACTTTCGGAAAGACCCACGCCTCAACGGTGTGCGGTGTGTTCCCAGGGGCGAGACCGGTGCTGTTGACAACGGCCTGATCGTTAAAACCATCGAAGGCAAGCGCCGTCGGAGACCCTGCCACGGGGGTGTCATTCACCTCCCGGACGATGAACAGGAAGGCCTTCGTCGTCACACCCCCGCTCCCATCGGAAGCCGTGGCGGTGATGGTCGCAGACCCGAATTGCTCCGGCTGCGGGGTGAACGTCATGGTCCGACTCCCGCCCGTGCCACTCACCACGATGCCCGAGTTCGAAATCAGGGAAGGATCAGACGAGGTGGCTGTCACCGTCACCGACGACAGACTGCTGTCCACGTCCGAGACGGTCACCGCGAGCGAGGCGGTGGAGTCCTCGAACATGGCAAAGGTGGGCACCGAGAGGGTGGGCGCGTCGTTCACTGGGGAAACAATCACCGTCAGAATGGACGAGAAGCTCTTGCCACCTTCGGAAGCGGTCACAGTGATGATGGCGCTGCCGGATTGGTTGGCGGCAGGCTGGAGCGTGAGCCGGAAATTTTGGACAGGCGACCCGGAGGTGAGTCGAGTGACCTGGATGTTCGCGGGCGAGTTCGGGAACAAGGTGGGATTGCTGGAGGTCGCCGTCACCACCGTTCCTGCGATGTTTTCACGATCGGAGACTGAGAATTGGTACTGATTGACGGTGTCCTCGAGGACGAACACCAAGGGGATCAATCCCAGTATGAGAGGTGGCTCTTCGGTGACCTCCAGCAGGAGGGTCCGACTGGTGGACTGCCCTCCTTCCGTGGCGGTGATGGTGAGAGTGGTGGCGCCCACCGCGTTCAACACCGGTGTGACGCCAAGGCGGAAGGTGTTGGGTGATGCACCGCCGGTGATGCGGGTGACCGAAAGGTTCGCCCCACTGTTGGGAACCAGTCCGGTGTTGCTGGAACTCACCGTGACGGAGGTGCCGGCGATGTTCTCGATGTCCGCAACTTGAAAATCCACCGAGTAGCTCGAGGGCACCGACGAGGCCTTCTGGATGCTGGCGGATGCCGGCAGGTTCGAAATGACGGGCGCGTCGTTGACCTGGAAGATGTTGATGCCGACCGTTTTGTTGTTCTGAACGCCGGCGCCGTCGTTGGCATTGACGATGAATGTCGTGCTCCCGGCCGCATTGGCTGCGGAGGAGAACGACACCCGATATTCGCGGCGCCAAGTGGGGAATTCGTAGAATTCCCGCACGAAGGTGACCGTGATGTTGCCGTTCGGGACCAGGCCTGGATTGGCTGAAACCACACCGACATTCCGGTAGAGGCCCCAGGCATCCACCTTGAAGTTGAAGGTCCCGGAGGAGTCCTCGTTGATGGTGACGCTCGACGGCAGGTCGTAGATCTGGGCATCCGCCTGAGGGGCCAGAAACAGGAGAGCCAGCAGCGGGACAGCCACCGCGAACCGATGAAGGAGGGACAGAATTCTCATGGGAGCGTCGGGTGAATGGGAAGGGAAACGGCGCCGGTTCGTGCTCGGTAGGATGGAGGATCAGGGGTTAAGGACGGCGACTTCGCTGATGCGTCGCAGGCGGAAGCTCCCCTGGGCGTGAATCGGTTCGCGATGCAGACCGGTCACCGTCTCCCGGTAAGTCCCGGCAAGTTCCTCATAACCATAATCCGGGGTGGGCGGTGCTCCGCCCGGATCCGTGGTCGACACCTCGAAGGTGAACTCACGCCTCACGGCATAGGCTTCGGCCCGGAATTCCGCAAAACGCGCATCCAGGTTGTCGTGGTCGGGATGGTATTTGTGCCGGAAGGGGTTGGTGGAGAACGTCTCCGGAAGTGAGATGGCACCCGAAACGCTTTCGCCGGGCGCAAACGTCCCGGTCAGGGTGATGAAATTGTCGGCATTCCCCGGGCCGGTCGGTGGAAAATCAAACCCCGTCGTGCTGAAACGACGGCCGGTGATGCCTTCCCCGCGGACCTCGATACCCTTGAACCGACTGAGCTTGGCGGGGTCGGTCACCAGCACCAAACGCCCCGGGGTCGCCGGCTCGCGCAAGCCCCCCGTCGTTTCCCGATAGCTGCCGTCCTCCCACATCTGGGTGACCTCCCGCAGGAGCCGGACCGTGCCCTCGGTATCGACATGGATCAAAACCCGGAGCGGAAACGCGGATCGGGTGGGCGTCGGAGTCGGGTTCACACCCACCCGGCTGACCGAGAGCGGAGTGCCATCGGTGGCGACGGAGTTGGTCACCAACAGACCCGAGTGGGCCTCACTGACCGCAGCAACGCTGGCGACTCCCAGCCAGAGCCCGGCGTTACGACGGCTGGTGTCGGTGGCGATGACGCTGACGCGCTCGATGCCTACCGGGATGAGATAGCGGGTCCCGAGGTTGTCGCGCACCTCGACTACCGAGGTATGGATGGCCTCGGTCATGGACTGCCGACGCGCCGCCAGCCGCCAGCCATAGGTCTGGCCCGGTAGCAGGTTCTTCTCGACCAGGCTCTCCAGAGGTTCCCATGCCGTGCCGGTCGCCGACGAAAACGATGCCGTGGCCAGCGTCGGTTCCGCCGGCTGCGGCAACTGCTCGAGAGTCGCGTCGACCGGCGTGGACCGACGATTCCGTGCCTGGACCGTGAGCCCGCGGATGCGCCGGCCAAAGTCGAGGGCTAAACCGCCTTCCGCAATGGAGACCTCGAACGGCGCCACAAAATCCGAGCTGCCACTGGAGAAGACCCAGTATGCCGTGCCGTACTGCATCAGATCGGTCGGAGTCACCAACCGCCACGCCCCCGAAGCATCCATCTCGTAAATGGCACGGGGTGCGTTCGCCTGGACGTCGAAGTGCGCGGAGGATGTCCGGAAGAACTCTCGGAAGGTCGGAGCGACTCCCGGATCCACGGGAAAACCTCGCAAGTTGTACGCATCCGGCTGCCACACCGGAGTCCGCAGCGAAGGCCTTCCCGTGACAGACAAGTTCGCCGGGGCCGAGAGTTTGATCAGGTACGCCCGATGCCCTGTGATGGCGAAGAGTGAGTTGCCAATCGCCTCAGGTCGGCCTGCTGGTGCCCAACTCATCCAGCGATCACGGTTCCACACCGGCTCGGAAGGATCGGAAATAAAATCCACCGCCGGGCTCCGCTCCTGATAGGTCCAGATTTGCTCCACCGGCAGCCCGTTCAGCACGCTGGCCGGAACATCGTTGGTGGGTTGGAGATCGAGCCAAAGGGAGTTCCAGCCGCCACGCAGACTGAACGTCTGCGTCACCACGTCGCTCGCCTCAGCTTTCGGACAGCCAAGCCCCGCCGCCCAGGCTCCAATCAGCACGGCAAGGACGGCCAACCGTCCCAAGCGGATCTCGTGAAACCGGGTCAACAAGGTTCGATCAATGGAGTTCATGGGGTGCCAAAAAGAATCAGGGATATCCCGGGGCGATGGTCGATGAGCAGGAGAAGACTCGAAACCTGGGCTAGCGTGCTGGTGATGGAGGCGGCGATGAGGCGCGGGTCAGTTCCAGGGTCGGAATCGACACCCTCTCCAGGGCAGCGTCATGCACCCGGATGGTCAGCCCTTCACGCTGGCGGGCTTCAAATTGGCGGCGGGCCAGTTCCTCCCGATCCTTCATCAAGTTGTGAAGGATCCGTTCCCGAACCTCGGCCAGAGGCCGTGGCGAGGCACCCCGCCGTTCACCGAGCCGGACCAGGTAAAAGGCATCTGGGGTTTCCACCACGGGACTGAGTTCGCCAGGCTGGGCGAGAGTCAGCGCCGCCTCCAGGACCGCCTCCGGCCAACCTCGTTCACGCCCACCAGCCTCGCGCCGAATCCAACCGGCATCCCCGCCCCGGTGACGCGTGGCGCGATCCTCGGAATGAAGCCGCGCCGCCTCGGCGAACGCTTCTGCTCCGCCGGAGACGATCTGCCGCCGAATTCCGTCCAGCTTTTCGCGGACCGCCTGTCGTCGCTCCACGGTCGCCTTGGGCGAGCTTTCCAGAAGCAACACCGCGATCCTCAGTCGATCCGGGTCAGTGAATTCCGCCATCCGAGCGCGATAAGCCTGCTCCACCTCGTCAGGAGTGGGTGCGGCGACGGACTGACGTTCCGGCGCGTGATCCTCCTCGTACTGGGCAATCACCAGACGTTCCATCCGCCGCCGTATCTCCGGACGCTCCTCGTAGCCGGCGTCGCGGGCGCGTCGCAGGAACACCCGGTGCCGTATCAGCTCTTCGAGCGCTTCCTGACGTGCGGATTGAGGAGCACCCAGAATCCCAACTTGCGAACGGCGTTGAAGCTCCGCCTCAAGCTCGGCGGTGGTGATGGCCTGCGTGCCCACTTCGGCGACGACCTCCGGCGAGGACGGCAGTTCAGCGGGCCGGCAACCAACGATCAGGGAGCTCAAACCGACCACCGCCACCCAGCCCATAACCGCTGGCCAGCCAAAAGCCCGGGCTTTGGCTGGCGCGGAAGACGACGCGATCGGATGCATTCCGCGACTTACTAAAGCATCCGAAAACGAGTGATTCGCGAATTCGCAGATTGTTAAGAAATTCTTTTAGGCGGCGCCTTTCAGGCGCATCTGCGGATTTCCATCGATTCTTGCGGGTGGCGAAGGTTGGAGAATTCGAAGCCAAGAATTCTGGCCGCAACATTGCCACGCCGGGTTCCCCTTGGCATTGCCTGATCTGGCGAGGCGTGGGCCAAGGAGAGGCTGAGCAACGGGACGCCTGTTGATCCCCGCCTGGCGATGGCGGAACATGGCGAGGTACGGACGCAACACCCGAAATGTTCCTTCCTTCGGCGGCCAAGGATTCAACGGTGCGCTTTTCAGCCATGGCTGAAGGGCATCGCGAGCGCTTGCGCGGCCAGGACGCCTGGAGTGGCGTGAGTGGGAGGATCACCGAGACCCGCGAAGTGGGTGATCCAGCTTCCACCGGGATGGATCGTCGGACGGGACGGCGCGGATTCACCCTGGTGGAATTGCTGGTCGTCATCGCCATCGTGGCGATCCTGGCCTCCCTCCTTCTGCCAGCGCTGAGCAACGCCAAGGCCCGCGGGCGCAGTGCGGTGTGCATTTCCAACCTCCGCCAAATCGGGGTGGCGGTGCACGCCTACGCGTCTGATCATGAGGGCAGCATTCCTTTTGGTCCCGAAGCGCTGCCATTCACCAGTCCGGCGGACTTCTATCCCTCCACCGGATCCCCCACGAGCCTGCTCTCGCTGCGCTCCGGGGCGCCGGTAGGGCTTGGGCTACTGATTCGCAACTACCTGGGCAGCACGCCGAAAGTCGTTTTTTGCCCCGGAACCGATCAACCCCTGGACACCGACGCCGAGCTTCGGAAGGTGGGTGTTTCGCAGGCTCAAGGCAGCTACTTCTATCGCCATGCGGGCCAGACCGAGTTGTTCGTGAATGCGTCCGGGCCTCCCACTCATTTGCGGCTGGAGAACCTGGGGGAGAACCGGAACGGCCGGCCAATCCGGGCACTGGCGATCGACAACCTCTACTTGTGTCCACCTGAACTGGCCGCCTTCAACGTGAAGCCCCGCACCAATCATCGGGGAAAATGGGTCAACATCCTGTATGCCGACGGCCATGTCGCCACACGAAAGAACCTTGATGAGCGCTTTACTGTGGATGTCCGGGACTACTCCGAACTGCGCGCCTCGTTCAGCAGGATTCTGGGGGTGTTGGAACAGGCGGACGACGTCCCTTGAGTTCGTCCCCACAGGCGCCTCGGAATGGCGCTAACTGCCGGCCGGCGTTTTTTCCACGTGCCCGGAAGCCAGCACGGACGGTGGCAGGAACGGTTCCCGAAAGGCGGTTTCGAAGTCGTAGGAGCCCTTAAAATCCTCCCGGCTGTCGGTGGAGGTCTTCTTGAGAATCCGGTGTTCGATCAGGTTGAAGACGAGTTCGCCGATGTCTTCGCCGCGATGGATACCCCATTCAGCAAGAACCATTTGCGCCATGGGACCGTATTCCTTGAGCGCAAAGCCGCGCACCCCTTCCAGCAACTGCTGGCCCGTCACGTGCCGCTCACGTTCGTCCTTCTCACGGGCCGCCAGCTTTTGGGTGAAGTCCAGGGCCTCGCGAAGAAAGTCGTAGGCCTCTCGATGATATCGCGGATCCAGCGCCACGATTCGCTCAACGATTTCCTCGAAGTTCAGCTTCTCCATGCGATGTCGTTTCGCCCAGGGACGCCGCATCATGCGGGTGAGACGTCCTCCAGGCCTTCACCGTCCAACCGACCAACAGCAGCATCAAAACTCCCGCAACGACCTGTTGTTGCTGCCGCGTCAATTGCACAACACCAGGATTCTACGCCAACTCTGCCCCGGCGCGCAATCCTGGGTAATACCTAGAACAAGACTTCGGCTCCTCGCGTCCTCAGCCCACCACCAGGTTCACCATCTTGCGCGGCACCACGATGACTTTGCGCACCGTCTTCCCTTCCAGGAACGACTGCACTTTCTCCGCAGCCCTCGCCGTCGCTTCCAAGGTGGCCGCATCCGCCCCGGCCGGCACCCGGATCACGTCGCGCAGTTTTCCGTTCACCTGCACCGGAATTTCCAGCGTATCCTCTTCGAGAAGAGCCGGATCGAACGATGGCCACACGGCAAAGGTCAGGCTGGGAGCCGCCACCCTCTCCAGGGCATGCACCTTGAGCCACAGTTCTTCCGCCAAATGCGGCGAGAAGGGCGCCAACAATTGCAAAAACGGTCGAACGACTTCGATCGGACGGGTTTCCCAGGACAATGCCTCGTTGATGAACACCATCATCGCCGAGATCGCCGTGTTGAATCGCAACCCTTCCAGGTCCTCCGTCACTTTCCGAATGCACGCATGCAGAGCCTTCTTCTGCGCCGGCGTCGCCGGCACCGGCCGCACCGCGGCTCCCAACCGGAGTTTCTCCAGCAGCACCGCCTGCCCCGCGGTGTCCGTCACCGCACAGGCCTGTTCGAACTCCGTCTCGGAAGCCTCGTCGATCAGCAACCGCCACACCCGTCCCAGGAAACGGTAAACCCCCTCAACACCCTGGGTGTTCCAGGGCTTGGTCTCCTGCAGTGGCCCCATGAACATCTCATAGAGGCGGAAGGCGTCCGCCCCGTAATCCTTCAGAATGTCGTCAGGGTTCACCACATTCCCACGGCTCTTCGACATCTTTTGCCCGTCTTCGCCCAGGATCAGCCCCTGGTTGACCAAACGGTAGAACGGTTCCGGGGTCGAAACCTGCCCGAGGTCGAAGAGCACCTTGTGCCAGAAGCGCGCGTACAGGAGGTGCAACACGGCGTGCTCGGTCCCACCCACGTACAGGTCCACTCCCGGAGTCGATGGACCCGACGACGCTGCGGACGTCCCCATCCAATAGGACTCGGCCTCGCGCCCCACAAAGCGTGAGGCGTTTCGCGCGTCCAAATAGCGGAGGTAATACCAGCAACTGCCCGCCCACTGCGGCATGGTGTTCAGCTCGCGCTCTGCTCCAGGACTGGAGCGTACCCATTCCTTCGCCCGCGCCAGCGGCGGCTGCCCTTCAGAGGTCGGCTTGTAGTCGTCCAGAACCGGCGGAATCAGCGGAAGTTGCGTCTCCGGAATCGGCTCATGTCCGCCCTCCCGCCACACGATCGGGAACGGTTCACCCCAGTACCGCTGCCGGCTGAAGAGCCAGTCCCGCAGCTTGTAGTTGACCCGCCGTCGCCCCTCCCCCTTCGCTTCCAACCAGGCGGTCATCTTCTGTGTCGCATCGGCGGTCGAAAGGCCATTCAGGCTGAGCTCCGCGTTCGCCGAGTTCACCGCCACGCCCTCGCCGACATAACCGCGCCATTCCTTGCCCTCGGGCGGGTTGACCACCTGTTCGATGGGGAGGCCAAATTTCTCCGCGAACTCAAAGTCACGACTGTCATGGCCCGGAACGGCCATGATCGCCCCTGTGCCGTAGCTGATCAGGACATAATCGGCGATCCAGATGGGAATGGGTTTCCCGGTCGCCGGGTTGACGGCAAAGGCGCCCGTGAAAACGCCGGTCTTGTCCTTCGCCAATTCGGTCCGTTCCAGGTCCGATTTTTTGGTCACTTCAGCCCGGTAACGCTCGACGTCGACCCGGCGGTCCGCAGTGGTGACGAGGTCCACCAACCGATGTTCCGGCGCGAGAACCATATACGTGGCGCCGAATAGGGTGTCCGGCCGGGTGGTGAAGACGGTCACGGACTGCCCGGAACCAGCGTCTCCCGGCACCTGGAAGCGGATCTCGGCGCCCTCGCTGCGGCCAATCCAATTGCGCTGCATCTCCTTGAGCGAATCGCTCCACTGGATGGTGTCCAGGTCGCGCAGCAACCGCTCGGCGTAGGCGGTGATGCGCAGCATCCACTGGCGCATCGGTCGCCGCACCACCGGATGACTGCCCACCTCGGACTTGCCATCAATGACTTCCTCGTTCGCCAGCACCGTCCCCAAAGCCTCGCACCACCACACCGGCGCCTCGCTGACGTAGGCCAGGCGCTTGCTGTCGCGGTATTCCCGTCGGGCCGACTCCGACTCGCAACCGTCCGGATAGACCAAGGTCGCGATGGACTCGGCTTTTTCCGTGGCCGGATTGAACCAACTGTCGTAGAGCCGCAGGAAAATCCACTGCGTCCACCGGAAATACTCCGGATCGGTGGTGTCCACC
This sequence comes from Verrucomicrobiota bacterium, assembly GCA_963205105.1. Classification (GTDB taxonomy): domain Bacteria; phylum Verrucomicrobiota; class Verrucomicrobiia; order Limisphaerales; family CAIMTB01; genus CAIMTB01. The sequence continues at coordinate 25,482 of CAUJJW010000033.1, forward strand.
TCCCGGGTCCAGTCATAGCTGAATCCCAGGCTGCGAATCTGGCGCTTGAAGGTCGCGATATTCGCTTCGGTGGTCTTGCGCGGATGTTGCCCGGTCCGAATCGCGTACTGCTCGGCCGGCAATCCGAACGCGTCCCAGCCCATGGGGTGCAGCACGTTCAGTCCGCGGGCCCGACGGTAACGCGCGAGAATATCCGTCGCCGTGTAGCCCTCGGGATGGCCCACATGCAGTCCCGCCCCCGAGGGGTAGGGAAACATGTCGAGGATGTAGTACTTCGGAGGCAGCGTGTCAGCCGTCGCATGCTTCCCTTCCAGACCGTGCCGCCGCCCGAAGGGGCTGCCCTCCGGCAGCTTTTCCCCGGGATTCCATGCCCGAAAGGTCTGTTCGACTTCCCACCGCGTCTGCCATTTCGGCTCGATCAAGTGAAACGGATACTGTCGCCGCGCCATAAGACCGCCGAGCATCCCTGACCGCCGACCTCCGACGCAACTCGGGAAAGGTCCCAACCGGATGCCGTGTTGCCGGAAGTCCACGCGTTGGCGTAGGCTGACCGGACGCGACACGACATGAGCGAGATTCCCAAGGCTTACGAGCCCCAGTCCGTTGAGGACAAGTGGTACGATTTCTGGGTGGAAAACGGCTGTTTTACCGCCGACCCCTCCCGGGTCAGCGCCCAACGCCCGGCATATTCCATTGTCATTCCGCCTCCCAATGTGACGGGCATGCTCCACATGGGGCACGTCCTCAACAACACCATCCAGGACTTGCTCTCGCGCAAGGCACGCATGGACGGCAAGGAAGTCCTCTGGCTGCCTGGCACGGACCACGCCGGTATCGCCACCCAGGTCCAGGTGGAGAAAGCCCTGAAGAAGGAAGAAAAAAAGACCCGCCACGACCTCGGCCGGGAAGCCTTCCTGGAACGCGTCTGGGCGTGGAAGGAAAAGCACGGCGGCATCATCATCCGGCAGTTGCGCAAACTGGGCGCGTCCTGCGACTGGACCCGCGAGCGGTTCACCATGGACCCGGAGTATTCCAAGTGCGTCCAGCAGGTCTTCGTGGACCTGCACCGCAAGGGCCTGGTGTATCGCGGCAAGCGGATGGTCAATTGGTGCCCGGTCTCCCAGACCGCGCTGTCCGATGAAGAAGTCGAAATGGAGTCCCAAAGGGGCTTCCTGTACCACTTCCAGGTCGAGATCGCTGAACGGCCCGGCACGTTCCTGACCATCGCCACCACCCGGCCCGAGACGATCCCCGGCGACACCGCCATCGCCGTCAATCCCAAGGACCCCCGCTACCAGGCATTCATCGGCCTTCACGCGATCCGTCCACTGCCTTCCGAACTGCCCCACGCCGAGAAGCTCATTCCGATCGTCGCCGACGACCACGTGGATTTCGAATTCGGCACGGGAGTGCTCAAGGTGACACCCGCGCATGACAAGGCGGACTTCGACATTGGCCAGCGCCACAAGCTGCCGTTGCGCGACATCCTCAACGCGGACGCCACGGTGAATGAGCTGGGCGGTCGCGATTTGGCCGGCCTGGATCGGTTTGCCGCCCGGAAAAAGGCTTCTGAGCTGCTCCAGGCGCTGGGTGCCCTGGTCAAAGAGGAGCCCTACGACAACAAGGTTGGGTTCAGTCAGCGTGCGCAGGTGCCCATTGAGCCAAGGCTCAGTGAGCAATGGTTCCTGCGTTACCCCTCGGTTGGTGCCTCCACGAAATGCGTCGCCGATGGCAGCCTTCGTTTTCACCCGGAACGTTGGGCCAAGGTCTATGACCACTGGATGACCAACCTTCAGGACTGGTGCATCAGCCGCCAACTCTGGTGGGGACACCGGATTCCGGTGTGGTACCGCAAAACGCCCACCGGCGACTCTGCCCGGGACCTCCACATTGATGTGACGCCGCCGACCGACCCCGAGAACTGGGTTCAGGATCCGGACGTGCTGGACACCTGGTTCAGCTCATGGCTGTGGCCGTTCGCCACCATGGGATGGCCCGAGCGCACCCCGACGCTGGCCGCCTTTTACCCCACGGTCGACCTGGTGACCGGCCCGGACATCATCTTCTTCTGGGTGGCCCGGATGATCATGGCCGGGTACGAATTCATGGGCGACCTGCCCTTCCGCAACGTCTATTTCACCGGCATTATTCGCGACAAGCAGGGCCGGAAGATGTCGAAGACCCTCGGCAACTCCCCGGACCCGCTGGAACTCATCGCCAAATACGGCGCCGACGCCCTGCGCTTCGGGACCATGCGGAGTGCACCGCTTGGACAGGACGTGTTGTTCGATGAGAAGGACGTCGAACTGGGACGCAACTTCTGCAACAAGCTCTGGAACGCCTGCCGCTTCCGCCAAATGCAGGGCGGGGAGGTCCAGGCCGAAATCGATCCGAGTTTGTTGTCGTCGGATGATCGCTGGATCCTGCTCCGGCTGGATCAGGCCATCCGGGAAATTGACGACGCCTTCGCCGGCTATCGGTTCAATGAGATTGCCGCGACGCTCTACCGATTCTTTTGGAGCGAGTACTGCGACTGGTACGTCGAGGCCTCGAAGGCGGCATTTTTTGGCGACGATGCGACGCGAAAAGCCACAACCCTGGCCGTGATCGATTTCGTCCTCAGCCACATGCTCCGGTTGTTCCACCCGTTCCTGCCCTTCATCACCGAGGAATTGTGGCACGGGCTGGGCTATGCCCAGGACATGCCTGCCGATCAAGGCGGGGTCACCCTGATGACCGCGCGATGGCCGAAGCCGCTGACCGAGGAACTCCAGGCGTGGGGCCTGGACGAGACCGCGGATCAACTCGCCGCGGCGAAATACGACCTGGTGTCCCTCGGACGCAATCTCCGCGTGCGATTCAACATCGCCAGCAACAAGAAGGTTCGCTTCATCCTGCGCCCGGCCGGCGATTTGGATGCCGCAGAACTGCCGGTGCTGCGGATCCTGCTCAACGCGGAAACCCTGGACACCGTCGATCGCTCCTGGAAACCCGACCAGGGCACACCGGTTGCTTCCAATGCGTTGGGCGACCTGTTTCTCCCGCTCGCCGGCCTGGTGGACACCGCCGCCGAACGCACCCGCCTCACCAAGGAAATCGAAAAAGTCCGGACCGAGATCAGCAAGGTCCAGGAAAAGCTGGCCAACCCCAGCTTTGCCCAGAAAGTGCCGGCCAAGGTGCTGGAGGAACATCAGCACCGGCTTGGAGAGTGGCAAAACAAGGAGCGCCAGATTCTACAATCCATCGCTGAACTCCCCGCATAGTGTTGCTCCCTCAGCCCTTGTCGGTTCCAGGGACTTGAGGCAGTTTCCCGAGGCACGTCGCTCGCCGAGAAGACGTTCCGATTCGGTTACCGTTGGATGCCGATTTGACGACATGCACCGTCCCCAATCATGAGCCCAGACCGGATGCAGTTGCAGCGTCTCGAGCTGAAATACCAGATCAGCGACGAGATGGCTTTGGCCGTACGCGATTTCATCAGCTCCTACCTCGAGGTCGACGAGTTCGGCGCCACACGCCCCAACCTGTCCTATCCAGTCCATAGCCTTTACCTCGACTCGCCGGATCTCGCCACCTTCCGGCACACCATCAACGGCAACAAGAATCGGTTTAAGCTAAGAATTCGCTTCTACGAAAACCGACCCAACGCCCCGGTCTACTTTGAGATCAAGCGGCGCATGAACAACGCCATTCTCAAGCAGCGCGGTGCCATCCGCCGGGACGCCGTCGACCGAGTCCTGGTCGGGCAACTTCCGGAGCCGCATGAGATCGCCTCCGCGGATCCCCGGCATCTCGCCGGTGTGCAACGCTTTCTTGGATTGATGACCGAACTTCAGGCCCGACCTACCGCCCACGTTGCCTACCTGCGCGAGGCCTGGATGAGCCCGCGGGACAACTCCGTCCGGGTCACCATGGATCGGGACGTTTACTTCGAACCCGATCCCACCACCCGGATGCTAGCGACCATGCTGGAGCCGGTGCTCGTGTTCGGCCGGCGGGTGATCCTCGAACTCAAGTTCACCGGGAGATATCCCGATTGGTGGAATGAGCTGGTCCGCGTGTTCGGACTCCAGCAGGCCTCGGCTGCCAAGTATGCTGACGGGATCACCTGCTACGGCGAGGCGCGGGTGAAATCGTTCGTGGAGGCCGGCCCGGCAGCGTGGATGGCCCATGAGGAGGCCCTTCGTCCCACCCCTCCCCAATGCACGGAAACCACCCCATCGCTCTCGGCCGCCTAACACCCCTCTTGCATGGAATGGCTTCGATCCGCTGACCTTGCCGCCGTACCGACCGATTTCGCGACCGTCCTTCTGGGAATGCTTCTGGCGTTCCTCTGCGGACAGTCGATCGCCTGGACCTACATGTTCACCCATCCGGGGCTCTCGTATTCCCGGAGCTTCGTGAACTCGCTGATCGTCATCCCGGTGGTGGTGTCCATGGTCATGCAGGTCCTCGCCAACAACCTGGTCACCGCCTTCGGTCTCATGGCCGTCTTCGCCATCGTCAGGTTCCGCAACATCCTTCGCGACACCCTCGATACCAGTTACATCCTCACGACCATCGTGCTCGGTATGGCTTCGGGCACCCAAAAGTACGCAACCACCGTCGTCGGCTGCCTCTTCGCCATCGCCATTTTCGCCTACCTCAAGATCTCGAACTTCGGCGCCCGCCATCGCTACGACATCATCCTCAACCTTCACTGGTCCCGTCCGCTGCCCGAGATTGGCTCACTGGACCGATTGCTGAACCGCCACAGCCGCAGCCTCGTACGCGCCAGCCAGCGAACGAACGAAGGACACGGTGGTGTCGACCTTTCCTATCGGCTCCTCCTTCGGGACACGAACCGCACCCCCGACCTCCTCTCCGAGCTTCGCGGTCTCGATGGCGTTTCCCGTGTCACCAGCGTCAAGGCCGAGGATGAATCCGAACTCTGAAATGGACCCGCTCGAACCGATCCCTAGCCCTCCGGGACATCTCCTCCGAGAATTCTGCCACCGCGCCCTGCCGGTCCTGGCCTTCGTCGCCGCCGGCGCCAGCGCCGCTTATCTCTGGAACCAGCGATTCACCGGAACCCACGTCCCCGGGGAGGTGGAACCCATCCAGGCCAGCATCACCGCCCTCGAAGGCGGCACCCTCGTGCAACTCCACGTCGAGCGCTGGCAGGAAGTCACCAACGGCCAACCCATCGCCACCCTCCAGGTGGTCGACCCCGATGCCGTCGGACGTTCCGTCGACATCCTCCGAAACGAGCTCTATCTGCTGCGCTCCCGCATGTCCCTGGATGAATCCAGGAATGATCAAAACCTCGAAGGACTCCGTGTCCGCTGGCTGGAAGCCCGGGTTGAATTGGCCACATCCCGCGTTCAGCTCGAGAACGCCAGACGCGACCTCGAACGGGTCAAACAGCTTTTCGAAGCCCGCGTCGTCGCCAATTCGGAGTTCGATGACGCCCAGGCCGTGCACGACGCCCTCGTCGTCGAAGTGGCCGAACGCTCACAATTGGCGGATGGACTCGACGCCGCCCTCAAACGCCTGGACGCCTCCAACCGCGAAGAGCGCAGCACCGCGCTTGATGTGCTCGGCCGATCTCTCTCCGCCCAGGAAACCCAGCTTCAACAGGAGGGTACCGTCCACCTGCGCGCTCCCATGGACGGCATCGTCCAAACCCTCGCCGCCACGGCAGGAGAACGCATCGCCCCTGGCACCATCATCGCCACCGTCTCCTCCCCAAGATCCGCCCGGGTCATCGCCTACGTGCGCCAACCCCTCGTCATCGAACCCCATCCCGGAATGCCAGTGGAGATCCGAACCCGCGGAGTCGTCCGTCAGGTCCGCCAGTCCGAGATCGCCAGCGTCAGCAGGCCGATGGATTTGATCTCGTCCACCTTGAGGCTGCCCGGTTTTGACTCGGAAATCGACCGGGGTCTCGCCTTCTCCATTCCGATCCCGGCGGACCTTGACGTCCATCCCGGCGAACTCGTCGATGTCGTCGTGTTGTCGCCAGCCAAGTGATGGGCGCAAAAAAGCCGCGCTTCATCAGCGCGGCTCGTGAGAAAAGGAAGGAAGGGCGACCGTCGCCCTTCCCTGAACATCAGGCCTTGGCGCCGTCGTCGTCCGGAATCCGCATGCCGTAGAAGGAGCGGTAGACGAACACCAGGGCGATCAGGAAGAACACCGCGCCAATCGCAGTCTTGGCGGTCTGATTGGTCATCGTCACCGCGATTTCCACCGCCAGCAGACCGAACAGGGTGGTGAATTTGATCACCGGGTTCAGCGCCACCGACGAGGTGTCCTTGAAGGGGTCGCCCACGGTATCACCCACCACAGTCGCCGCATGCAGTTCCGTGCCCTTCTGGCGCATGTCCACTTCCACAATCTTCTTGGCGTTGTCCCAGGCGCCACCGGCATTCGCCATGAAGATGGCCTGGAACAGACCGAAGAAGGCGATTCCGATCAGGTAGCCGATGAAGAAGTACGGATTAAAGAACGGCAGGGCCAGGGCGAAACAGAACACCACGATGAAGATGTTCCACATCCCCTTCTGCGCGTACTCGGTACAAATCCGAACCACTTCCTTGCTGTCCTTGTCCGAGGCGGTCGTGACATCCAGCTTGATGTTTTCCTTGATGTAAACCACCGCCCGGTAGGCACCGGTCACCACCGCCTGGCAGGAAGCACCGGTGAACCAGTAGATCACCGAACCACCCATGATGAGTCCCAGGATGATCTCGGGCTGCACAATGCTCAGCTTGGTGATGACGTTCCCGAACATGTTCTCCAGGAGGATGATGATGCCGAACACCATGGTGGTCGCACCCACCACCGCCGTGCCGATCAACACCGGCTTCGCCGTCGCCTTGAACGTGTTGCCGGCGCCATCACCCTTCTCCAGCTGGTACTTGGCGTTCTCAAAGTCCGCCTTGAAACCGAAGTTCTTCTGGATGTCTTCCGCAATCCCTTTGCGGCTTTCGATCTGGCTCAGTTCGTACACGGATTGGGCGTTGTCCGTGACCGGTCCATAACTGTCGACCGCGATCGTCACCGGCCCCATTCCAAGGAAACCGAACGCCACCAGGCCGAAGGCAAAAATCGGGGCGGCGAACACGAACTTCTCCGGCATGATCGCCAGCAAAGCCGGGTTCTGGGAGAAGTAGTACGAGACAAACATGAGCGCCATGATCACCAGCCCCATCCAGAAGGCGGACATGTTGCCCGCGACAAAACCCGAAAGGATGTTCAACGATGCCCCGCCGTGCTTCGAGCAGTTGGTCACTTCCTTCACATGACGCGAATTGGTGCTGGTGAAGATCTTGGTGAACTCGGGAATCAACGCCCCTGCCACCGTCCCGCAACTGATGATCACCGAGAGCACCCACCAGAGGTTTGAGTTGAACCCGGGCTGCTTGGCCAGCAACACGTAACTCGCCACAAAGGTCACCGCGATGGAGATCGCCGAGGTGATCCACACCAGGTGGGTCAGGGGCGCTTCAAAGTCGAAGTCCTTCTTGCCGCCGAACATCGCCTTGCTCAGCGCTTCGTTCACGAAGTAGGAAACCAGCGAAGTCACAATCATCAGCGCGCGCATCGCAAACAACCAGATGATCAGAGTCGCACAAATCATCGGGCTCGCCGCCAGCGCCAGCGCCAGAAACGCAATCAGCGCCACACCCGTCACACCGTAGGTTTCGAATCCGTCCGCCGTCGGCCCAACCGAGTCACCCGCGTTGTCACCCGTGCAGTCCGCGATCACGCCCGGGTTCTTCGGGTCGTCCTCGGGCAGCTTGAAGACGATCTTCATCAGGTCCGAACCGATGTCGGCGATCTTCGTGAAGATACCACCGCAGATGCGAAGCACCGAGGCTCCCAAGGACTCACCGATCGCAAACCCGATGAAGCACGGCCCAACCATCTCACGGGGCAGAAAAATCAGGATGCTGATCATGAAGAACAGCTCGACCGCCACCAGCAGCAGGCCCACTGACATGCCGGACCGAAGGGGGATGCCCAGCGTCGCCAGCGGATCCCCGCGGAGCGCCGAGAACGCCGTGCGCGAGTTGGAGACCGTGTTGATCCGAATGCCAAACCACGCCACGCCGTAGGAACCCAGGATTCCGAGGATCGAGCACAGCAGAATCACCAGGACCTTGCCAAAGCTCTCATGGGACAACCCCATGAAGTAGTAAACCATGCACGCGGCGATCAGGACCCACAGGATCGCCAGGAACCGCCCCTGGGTGAACAGGTAGGTTTTGCAGGTCTCCCAAATGCTGTTCGAGACCTTGGCCATGCATTCATGCACCGGCAGGGCCTTCGTCTGGGCGTACTGGATCAGCCCGAAGGCCGCCCCGATGCCACAGATCAGGATGCCGAGATACATCAGCGTGATGCCTCCTACGCCGCCCAGACCATCGAACTTCACCTGGGTCAGATCCGGCAATTTGATGTCGGCTTCCCCCGCCTGTGTCATCAGGGGGACGCCGACCAACGCCATCACAAGTAGGGGCAAGAATCGTTTGAGTGAGCGGTGTCTATCCATATTCCGTTCTCCATTAGATCAACTACCGGGAAGATGCTGCCGCGAGCTCCTTAATCTGTCGAGACTTTTGAGGAGAAAATCTCATGAGAGACATGCTTTGTAAGCAGTTCTACTAATACACAGGAATGCCCAATCCACCCCGCACACAGCAGGCGGCCGCCTTCAAAACAGACGTCTCGAAATCTCCACAACTATCTGTTCATCAGCATTTTCTCCATGCTGACAAACCCGCACCAAGTCACCCTCCGGACCCATCACCAACGAGTTCCCAATACAACGCCACCCCTGCCATTCACCCTCCAGCACAGGCCCCACGTTACTGCACCCCGCGATCCATAACCGATTCTCCTGAGCCACCGGTCCGTAGTGGTCCTTCCACAGTGTCCCGTAAGGAGTCCTGACGTTGTCGTGGTCGGGCGGAACCGCCCAGGCGCAGGGCGACAGAATCAGTTCAGCCCCCATCGCGGCCAGGGTCCGAGTGACCACCATCCCCGGCGCCAACGCATCCGCACAAATCATGAGCCCTAATCGTCCGAGGGAGGTGTCGACCACCCCAAGGCGGTCACCCGTCGCATACAGGGCCCGGGCGAACGGGATCTCATGGATCTTGCGGTGGTGAAGCAGGAGTTCGCCGTCCGGACCGAAGAGCACCGCCGCGTTGAAGATCCGTTCTCCACAGCGTTCCGCCAGGCCGGCGCAGACATGGATCCCGTGATTTGCAGCCGCTTCCGACAAACGAAGACAGGTCTCGCCGTCCGGCACTCGTCCCGCCCCGTCGCGAGCGGAGGGGTGGGTCCACCCAAAATCGAGAACCTCCGGCAGGAGCACAATCTGGGCGCCATTCTCCCTGGCTTGTCGGATGGCGGCCTCCGCACGGACCAGATTCTCGTCAGGCCGGCCAGGTTCCACGCGGATCTGCGCCAACGCGAGGCGCACGACCCCTGCGCTTGGAACGTCGGATGACTGACCTGGAGGCGGTCCTGCGCGTTCCGTCCTGGCTGCCTCGAAGTGGACTTCCCCATCCTCCCGAGCTTCATCAAGGGGACCAATGAGCACGGTGAGCTCACCCTTCCAGGATCGGCCACGGGTTCGCTCCAAAAGCAGCGCGGGCGTGCCCCGCAGGAATTCCTCGAACTTCTTGGTCAATTCCCGCGCCAGAACCACCGGGCGTTCCGGCATCAGCTCCGCCAGTTCGCCCAACAACCGTTCGATGCGAAAGGGCGATTCGTAGAGTGCCAGCGTGCCAGGAAGCTGCCGAAGTCGTTCCAGTTCGCGTCGACGCTGACCACTCTTGTGGGGAAGGAATCCGGCGAAGTGGAATTCCTCGGTTGGCAGTCCACTGGCCGCCAGTGCGGTGATGACGGCGCAGGCGCCCGGAACGGATTCCACCCGAAACCCGGCGGCGACCGCGGCGGCAACAATCCGCTGGCCCGGATCACTGATCCCGGGAACACCGGCATCGGTCACCAACGCGATGGTTTCGCCGCGCCCCAATCTCGAAAGAATTTCCTCGCTGCGCCGCGCTTCGTTGAAGCGGTGGTAGCTGATCAGCGGCCGGTGCATTCCGAATCGCTGAAGGAGCATGCCCGCCCGGCGGGTGTCCTCCGCCGCCACCACGTCGCATTCGCGAAGCGTCCGCACCGCCCGCGGGGTCATGTCCTCCAGATTGCCGATCGGCGTTGCCACCAGATAGAGCGTCGCCGGGCTCAGCGGTGGCAGGGCGGGTTTGTCTGCCTCAGGATTCATGGGGCTCGGCTAGCTGCGGGTCACTTTCAGGCCGCACGACGAAACACTGAAATCCACAAAACGCGCCCGCCGGTTCGGCGGACGCTCCGACAGCTTCCGGCGGATCCGCACGGCGGCGTCCTCGTCGCGTGCCAGCATCAGCAGGAAACCGCCGCCCCCTGCCCCGGGAAGCTTGGCAGCCAACAGTTCATCCCCCACGGCGGCGAGGATCGCCTGGACTTCAGGCGGGTTGGTCCCGCGGTCCAGTTTCTGCTTCAACCGCCAGGTATTGCGGATGGCGCCGGCCAGCCCCGAGTAGTCGCAACGCTCCAAGGCCAGCGATGTCGAATACGCGCTGGCCCCGATCTCACGGAGGGTGAGCAGGTGATCCGGAGAATTCAGAAAGATACCGCGCACAATCTCCTCCAGGATGCCCTTCGCCAGCCGGGTGATGCCGGTGTAGTACAACAGGATTCTGCGATTGGCATTCTCAGCTCCGAACAGGGTATCCGGCAGCCAGCGAACTCGCGGCACCTGCGTCAGTCCGGGGCCGGTTTCCACCAGCTTGAGCCCGCCAAAGATCCCGCCCGCCTGATCCTGCCAACCACCTCCCGTGGTGATCATCTGTTCCAGGGCCAGTGTGCGATGAAACAGGGCCTGACGATCCCAATCCAGGCCACAGACCTCGCTCAAGGCCCCCAGTACCGTGGCCGCCAGGATGCTGCTCGTTCCAAGCCCTGACCCCTTGGGAACCGCCGCCAGTACCGACAACTCCAGGCCTCCCCCAAACTCGCGCAGTTGCTCTTCCAACGTGGCATACCCTCCATCGAGGTGGAACCGAGGCAGAAAACCCGCCAGCGCACACGCCGCTTTCACGAGGGAAAACGCCCCCGAATGCGTTCCATAGCCATCCAGTTCCTCGTAGGTCCTCAGCCTGCTCTCCACCCCCTGGTCGATCGACCGCAGCACGATCTCAGGGCGCGGACTCAGCCGTGCGAAGACTTGCATGGGTGGCTGCCCATTCAGATCCACCGCGACATTCACCACCTGCCCCCCATGTTCCAGACAGTACGGAGGCGTGTCCGTCCAACCGCCAGCGAGGTCAAACCGGACCGGGCTTCGGGCCCACACAATTTGATCTTCGACCACACTGGCGCGCGGGCGGACAGGGTTCAGCTGGGCCTCACGCACGATCACCTCACGCAAAAATTGAAATGCCCGGCTTTCCGCGTCGCCAGCCGAGGGGTCCTGACGATGCCGCAGCACGGCGGCTCGGAACATCGCATCATGCACACGATCCAGTGCCTCGGCCTCGGCGTCACCCGTCTCGGGCGGCAATTGCTTTCCCGAGCCGGCAAACATGCGGGCGGTTCTGTCCAGATCGAGACGGTAGAACACACTCCACTTGCGATGCCGCAGAATGGCGTCCAGCGCGTCCTGCCGAAGCCCTGCCCGCTGTTGGTAAAGCCGGTCGAGGTTGGCCGCCGACTGCGCGTCGCGCGCGGACAATCGCTTGCCGTCCCGCCACTGTCGTTGTGCCGATTCCGAAGCCACCGGCTGCCCATGGAGCAGCCACTCCAGGAACCGCCCGTCGATAGCTTCCCGTTCAAGCACGGGAAATAGCGGCGCACGCTGAATATCGAGTTCTCCGCCACCGTCGTCGCCCAAATCCGCCAACGACAACCCCCGTCGCTCCAGCCAGCGGCGCAGGGGTCCTCCCAGGAGCGTCGTTCCCTCAACCCCGACCCCGCCCGAGAAGGTGTCGTCCATCCCGTAGAAGCGAACACACCAGTTCCGATCTCCCACCGGAATGAAGTCCAGACACGCACCCGGCTCCAGCTGAAGCCTCCACGCATTCTCGGGTATTCCCGTGAGCACATGGCTCTGGCTCAACGTCCAGGTTTCCGGGATCACGCTGTTCTCCACCCACAGGGTGTGGTTCTCCTCACGGTGCACGCCGCGATGCAGTCGCGCGTTCTGCACGAACTGGTCCGGATGCCAGCTGCCCACCGGGTTTCCCATCTGCGTCTGATCCAGCTCCCGATTCTGCAATGCCGACACCGAGTCGATCATCTGCCGGCTGGTGCCAAAGTGATGAAACTCAGGCTCCGGCAAGCCCACGACCGCGCTGGTCAATCCGGCCAGAACCCCGTCCGCCTTTGACGGATGCGTTCCCAGGCCCAGGGCAAAGTCGGCGTAGAACTCGTACGCCAGGGCCCGCCCCCCTTCGAACAACGACGTCACGGGATTCCACCCGCAACGTTCCATCAGCACCGTGACCGCCCGCTCACTGAGAAGCCACATGCCGGTATCGACCAGGAACAGGTGCTCCGTCGCCAACGCCTTGATCTTCTCGGGCGAAGGCTTCTGCAAAAAAAAGGCCAGTTCGGTGGGCCGGCGACGCGGAACAAAAAACACCCCGAAATCACGGGCCTGTTTCGGCGTCGTCCACATGCCTAGGCCCAGCACGTCCACTTCTGGAAACTCCGGCAGCGCCGTGGCAAACCGCAGAAGCACATCCCCGCTGGCCAGCATCGCCACATACGATTCCGACGCATGCTCCATGACCCGCCGGTAATCGGGCAGCTGAACCTCAAGCAAGGTCTGCTCCAACCGCTGCCCCCGGCCCCAGCGGAACACCGGGAACGGCATCAGCACCTTCCCGGTCGCAGCGTAGGCCGGCAGCCGCCGACTCTGCCCACCCGCGTGGAGAATCAGCTTCCGGCTGGCCTTCAACCAGTCGGCCCAGGATGCGCCCTGCCCGGTCGCCCGCCACGCTTCAGCCAGAAGGTGCGCCGTTCCACCACCGGAGCCCAGCGGGCTGCCCAGGGGATCGTGGCCCGCGTACCAGTCGGGCAACGGGCGCCCTTCCAAGTCGCCAAATCGCTTCGCCATCGACGGCGGAAGTGAAAGCAGGTGCTGGATCGGCAACTCCGAGGGGTCCATGTGGCGCCAAGCCTGTGCGCCTTCGTCGGCATCTTGCAGCCAAAAACCGCGAAAGACCGGCGCAGGGTCAACCCAGGATCCGATGCTCGTTGTTCCCGGTTTCCGGGAGAATCCCTCGGACCCCGACACCGCCGCCCCACACCTTACCCGTCTCCCGCCTACTCCACTCGAATCCGGAAGAATCCGCCCGTCGTCCTTTCCCAGCCCACGAATCGCCATTCGCCGATCCCGCGTTCCGGAAACGTCAGAACACCCGCTTCTTCACGCCACGTCTTCAAGTCGATGCTCCGCTCCACCCGATAGCTGCGGCTCGGTGACACGGGGAAACGAATCCATGCCGGTTCGGCGCCCAGCCCGTGCTGGAGGATGCGAAGCACGCTCGCCGCGTTTCGCGGGTCCGTTCCTGCGATCCATTCGTCGTGATGCGAAGCCCCATCCCCGTCGGCATCATCGGCCGCCTGACCCTCAAGATGGCCCAACCAGTACCGTTCCCAGTCGTCGGGCAGACCATCGCCATCGGCGTCAGCGTCGCCAACCAACGTCCCCTCGATCTCCAGCGATGGGGCGTCGTAGAGGAGGTTCTCCTTGGTCGCCCACCACGGGTAGGCTCCCCCCCCCCCGGCCCCGGTCCCCCCGGGCGTGCTCTGCCCCGCCGGAGAAAGTGAACTCACCATGAAGCGCAATCGGCCTTCGTTCAGCCCCTGCTGGATGTGGGTCATGATCTGCGGATCTCCCAAATCCACGGTAAACGTCACCCGAGCTCCATCCGGCACCGGCTCGCCGGCAAGGGCGTTGGTCGTGAATCCAATCGCCCACGGGGTGACGTCGTACGGGGCATTTGTCCATCCCGCATTCCGTTGGCCCACATGGTTCGCGATATCCACCATCGCCCCCTCGTGGTCGAACACCGCAGCAAAGGCATTCCGGGTTCCAATCGAGATGGTGTCACCAGCGATCGGACCCAGCGGACCAAATGCGGAATCCTCTCGGAACGTTTCGGCAGTGAACCCGCCACGGAAACCCACCCCATAGAGTTCAACCGGTCGTCCAGGATCCCCGTCCAACGTCGCCAAGGGATCGTTCGTCAGATAGGTCGTGTAGACATCGTACGTGGGATCGAAGACGAACGGTTGGGTCGGAGGCACCGGCGCCACGGAAGTCAGGGTGATCCGGACACTCCGCACGAGGTACCGGGCCGGTCCCGCCTGAGTCTCGACCGCCCCGGCCGTGTCCCACCCGACCATGAATTCCGCGTCTCGCGTGTCGAAGCGTGAATCGAACGATCCGTAGGTCGGCGCCACCGGACGCGTGCCTGGCTGAAAGTTGAAGGGATAGACCCAGCGATCCAGACTCGGTTCGGCGGGCGCCCAACGGAAGTCCCCGCCCCAAACCTGTCCACCGCCCATCGCCAGAGCCGCCATGGCGAACATCACCCTGACCTCGTGAACCAGGCTTTTTGCCTGGTGAAGCTCACGAACCGCGCGCCGCACAACTCGTCCCAAAGCAAGCATGGTGGGGATTCTACAACAACAAGCTCACATCGCCCATCCCCCAGTTGAAACGAAAGCCGACGCAAGAAGCGTCGGCTGGTTCCATCCAACTCGATTGAAATGAGGCGATCGCTCCGGCCAAGGATTTAGGCCCGACGACGGAGCAGGCCCAGGACCACCAAACCGACACCACCCAACACCAGCGGACCGGGTTCCGGCACCGCGCGAACGTCCAGGGTCGCCGAATCCAGGCTCAAATTGATGTCCGCGGAGTCGAACGAAATGGCGAACGCATTGGCATTGAGGGACGACAGATCCCACGTCCACTGGCTCGAAACACCAAAACCGCTTCCCGGCGCCGGCGGCGGCGGACCAAAGGAAACCCGATCCAATTCGGTCCGGCTCGTGCCAATGCTGTCGGTCCAGGCAAACAGCCGAACTGAGTCGTAGTTCAACTCGGTCCCCAAAGCCCGAACTTGAAGCACCACGTCGGCAATGGATTCGGCACCCGAGTAACGGATCTCAAACAAGCTCTTCTCAGCGCCGTTGTAGATGTTGCCTGATCCCAGGACGGATGCGCCTGGCGCCTTCTGGAACAGTGTCGCAACCGTCGAACTTCCGGCCAGGTCCCCTTTGTTACCAGGGTTGCCCAGCGCTACGGTGAAGCTCTCCCATCCGGCGAAGGCCGACCCCGGCTGTCCCCGAAACGCCGGCACTGTGAATCCATTGGTTCCCGCAAAAACACTGACGCTTCCAACGGCGGACAGGGCTCCCACAATCAACAGGGCATTCAGTCTCATGGCTGCATTCGAGCTTAGGGTTGCGACTCAAGGATCGCCAGTTCGATCTCTTGGATTTACGGCCGATCAGAGCCCCTTCAGGGAATCATCCAGCACTCCGATCAACGCTTCGATCGTGGCGGGAGTCTCATCGCCCATGTTCGAGACCCGGAACGTCGTCCCCTTGATCTTCCCATACCCGCCGTCGATCAGGATGCCCCGGTCCTTGACCAGTTTCTGGAACTTGGCCACGTCGATAACTCGTCCCCCTGGTTTGGCACCGTTGTTCACGCAGACCAGCGTCCGAGATTCGTAACCCGCTTCCGGGAACAAGGTGAAACCGCTCCGGCTCGCCCAGTCCCGCAGCATCTGGTTCGTCAGCTGGTGCCGGGAATAGCGGGCCTCCAAACCCTCTTCCTGGATGCCGTCCAGCTTGGCCGAAAGTGCGTAAACATGGCTCACGCTCGGCGTGCTCGGCGTCATGTTCTGTTCCGCATTCTTCTGGAACTCGATGAAGTCGAAATAGTAACCGCGATCCCCAGCCTGCGCCGACCGCGCGAGGGCCGCGGCGGAACAGGCAAACACTGCGAGCCCGGGAGGGAGTGCCAGCGCCTTCTGAACCCCCGCCAGCAGGACGTCGATTCCCAACCGGTCCATGTCCATGGGAACCGCACTGAGGGAACTGACCGTGTCGACAACGAACAGGACGTCGGGGTACTTGCGCTTGAGCGCGGCGATCGATTCAAGCGGGTTCATCACCCCGCAACTGGTCTCGTTGTGAATCAGGGTGAGCACGTCGAAGGCACCGGTGGCCAGTCGACGATCCACCTCCTCGGCCAGAACGGGAGAGCCCCAGGGCACCTGCAACGCCTCTGCCGCCTTGCCGCATCGCTTGGAGACATCGAACCACTTGTCCGAAAACGCGCCGCACATGCAGTTCAACACCTTCTTCTGCACCAGATTGCGAATGGCGGCTTCCATCACTCCCCAGGCGGAAGAAGTGCTCAGATAGACCAACTGCTGGGTTCCCAGCAAGGCCTGGAGCTGCGGCTGCATCTTGCCGTACAGGTCCTTAAAACCCTGTCCGCGATGCCCAATCATGGGCCGACAGAAGGCGGCGAACGTTTCAGGACTGACTTCGACGGGTCCGGGGATGTGCAGTTTGACGTGAGCCATAAACGATCAACGGACGACGATCCTCCCCGTAAAGCGATCCGTACCGCAAGGGAAACGACGGTCACCCCGCCAACGAGCGGAAGGAGCGAACCCGGCCGCTGTCCGCCTGTTTGATGGAGAACTCCGGCGGGCCCATCTGGCCACCCATGAACACGCGGGTGTTCCGAAAAGCCATCCGACTCTCACGCGATCCGCTC
>CAUJJW010000034.1 GCA_963205105.1 Verrucomicrobiota bacterium
GCCTCGGGGGGGCGGGTGGCTGTTAATCGTGGGCGTGCGCTGGCGGAAAGCGGCCATTCTTGGCGTTGGACTGTTGGGCGGCTCCCTGGGGATGGCGATACGCCGTCGCGGGTTGGCCGGGGAGGTCCATGGGTGGGTGCGTCGCGAGGCGACGGCGAAAGAGGCGGTGGAGGTGGGGGCGGTGGATCGGGCGGGCAGCGTGCTGAAAGAGGCGGTTGCCGGTGCGGACCTGGTGGTTTTGTGCACGCCGGTGGCGCAGATGGGGCGGTTGTCCGCGGAAATCGGACCGTTTCTGGAGCGTGGGGCGTGTGTGACGGATGTGGGGTCGGTGAAGGAAGCCGTGGTGCTGGCGGCGGAGGGGCCGGTTGCTGCGGCGGGCGCCCACTTCATCGGCAGCCATCCGATGGCGGGCTCCGAGCGGACCGGGGTGACGGCGGCGCGGGAAGATCTGTTTTGCCGGGCGGTGTCGGTGGTGACTCCGACGGAGGCGAGTGATGCGGGTGCGTTGGAGCGGGTCCGGGGACTGTGGGAAGCGGTGGGGGCGCGGGTGCTGACGATGACACCGCGGCATCATGATGTGCTGGTGAGCCGGAGCAGTCATCTGCCCCACCTGCTGGCGTCGACCTTGGCCCGTTTTGTGTTGTCGCCGGAGCATCCCGCGGAGCAGGCGTGTTTGTGTGCGACGGGGTTTCGGGACACCACGCGGGTGGCGTCGGGGTCGCCGGAGATGTGGCGGGACATTGCCCTGGGGAATCGGGCGGCGATTTTAGCGGCCCTGGACGGCATGGAGGCGTCACTGGCGGAAGTGCGAGCGCTGTTGGAGGCCGGGGACGGGGCTGCGGTGGAGGCTTTTTTCCGTTCGGCGAAGGAGCGGCGCGATGCCTGGTGTGGGCATGGGGCGCGGCTGTCGCCGGAGTAGACGG
Source organism: Verrucomicrobiota bacterium (assembly GCA_963205105.1). Classification (GTDB taxonomy): domain Bacteria; phylum Verrucomicrobiota; class Verrucomicrobiia; order Limisphaerales; family CAIMTB01; genus CAIMTB01. The sequence goes on from CAUJJW010000034.1 coordinate 924, forward strand.
AGTCCGTTGAATCCCAGTTGCCACTCGAAACCGAAACCCAGCTGCGCTGACCGACTGTGCCGTTACCATCCCTCATCGAGATCGAACCCTTGGTGGCAGCCCCGTTGGCGCGGGTGACCGTGCCCGGGTCGAAGAGCATCACGAACCGTGCGCTGGTGTTGGCGGCGCTGGGCAAGGGGCGCACGACGCTGCGAGGCGCGCTTTGGAGCGAGGACACCCAGGCGATGACCGAGTGCCTGGAGCGGCTCGGGTTTGACGTGAGGGTGGAGGCGGATCCGAAGGAGGCGGGCAATCGCACGATTTCGGTGGTGGGATTGGGCGGGATGATTCCTGCGGTGCGGGGGACGGCGGGTCCGGTGGAGCTCTTTGTGGGCAATGCGGGGACGGCGGCGCGGTTTTTGTCGGCGATGGTGTGTCTGGGGACAGGCACGTTCCGACTGTCGGGAGTGCCGAGGATGCATGAACGGCCGCAGGCGGAGTTGTTTCGGGCCTTGCGCGAGCTGGGCTATCGGGTGGAGGCGCCGAACGACCGGCTGCCGGTGGTGATCCATGGGGGTGGGCGCCGCCCGGGGCGCTGCACGGTGAGCGTGAACGACAGCTCCCAATTTGCGTCGGCGCTGATTCTGGGTGCGGCCATCGGCGGTTGGGAGGTGGCGGTAGCCGGGGGAGATGAGGAGGAACTGCCGTATGTGGAGATGACGCGGCAGATGGTTCGGGCCTTTCCTGGGAACGGAGGTGAATTTGTGGTGGAGCCGGACGCATCGAGTGGCAGCTACTTCTTTGGGGCGGATGCGGTGTTGGGGCGCGGGACGCGTGGTGAAGGGCGCATTGGGGTGGAAGCCTGGCCGGACTCGGGGTGGCAGGCGGACGCGGCATTCCCGAGGTACCTGCCATTACCTGGGGAGGTTTCGCGGGCCACGGATCTGGCGGACAGCATCATGACGGCGATTGTTTTGGCGCCGTTCGCGGAGCGGCCGGTGCGATTCACGCGGTTGGGGAGGCTGCGGGTTCAGGAATGCGAACGGGTCTTCGCGTTGCGGACGGAGTTGGTCCGATGCGGGGCGCGGGTGGAGGAAGAGGGGGACACGCTGGTGGTGTATCCCTCGGTGCTGCACGGGGCGGACGTGGAGACCTACCGGGACCACCGGATGGCGATGTGTTTTGCCGTGGTGGGGCTGAAGGTGGCCGGGATTCGGCTGAAGGATCCAGGGTGTGTGCGGAAGACGTTTCCGAACTTCTTCGCGAAGCTGGCGGAACCGCCGCCGCGGGGATTGGGGGTTCGGATTCGGGTGCCCGGCAGGGCCGAGGTTTTATCAGGGAACGGCTTGTTGGCGGATTGAGGGGATGATCCGAGGAGAATTTCGATCGAGACCATGAGCAAGAACGCAATCGTCATCGCGCTGGACGGACCAAGCGCCAGCGGCAAGGGCACCTGTGGGCGGTACCTTGCCCGAAAACTGGGTTTTCGTTTCGTCGACACGGGAGCGATGTACCGGACGTTGACCTGGCATTGTCTGCGAACTGGGGTGGACATCACCGATCCGGCGCGGGTCCTGGCGACAATCCGAAACTGGGGAGCGGAGCTGAAAGTGGAGGAAGGCGACGTGCGCTTGTTGGTGGAGGGCTACCATCCTGCGGCGGAGATCCGGTCGGACGAAATCTCGAACACGGTGGCGAAGGTGTCGCCGATTGCGGGGGTGCGGGTGTGGATGGTACGCACCCAGCGCGAGTGTCTGGCCTTTGGGGATCTGGTGATGGACGGGCGGGACATTGGCACCCACGTTTTTCCGGAGACGCCCTTCAAATTCTTTTTGACGGCGAGCGACGAGGTCCGGGCCCGCCGGCGCAAGGCCGAGGGCTCGAAGGACAACACGGCGGAGCGGGATCGTCGGGATGCGTCGCGGACTGTGGCGCCGCTGGAACCGGCCAGGGACGCCGTCCTTGTGGATAATTCGCACGAGAGTCCGACAGTCACGGCGGAGTTCATGCTGGCCCATTTTCAATCACGCCGACAAGTTCTGGGACTGTGAGCGCTGAAATGCACGGGACAGCGGAGAGGCTCAAGGGGCCGGTGGTCGTGGCGATTGATGGCCCCGGGGCATCCGGGAAGAGCACGGTGTCTCGGGCGGTGGCGGGGGCGCTGGGTTTCGCCTATGTGGACACCGGGGCGATGTACCGCACGCTGGCCTGGCATTGCTTGAAGGCCGGGGTGGACCTCAAAGATCCGAAGGCGGTGGCCTCGGCGTGCCGACGGTGGAAGACCCGGCTTTTTCTGGAGCAGACGCCGGCGGTGGAGGTGGCGTTGCTGGTGGACGGCTACCGGCCCCGTGACGAGATCCGGTCCAAGGACGTGAGTGCCGCGGCGTCGGATGTGGCGGTGGTGGCGCCGGTGCGGGCCTGGATGAAGCGCAAGCAACGGGAGTGCATTCAGTTCGGGAATCTGGTCATGGAAGGCCGGGATATCGCGACGAACGTGTTTCCCGAGACGGATTTCAAGTTCTGGCTCGATGCCTCCCCCGCGGAGCGGATGCGACGGCGTCAGGCCCAGGGTGTGGACGAAAACCTCGCAGCGCGCGACCGCCAAGACAGCCAGCGGGCTGCGGCACCCCTCATGGTAGGGCTGGGCTCGGTCCGGATCGACACCACCGGAAAGGCTGTGGAAGACATCGTGGGGGAGATCGTGGGGAGGGTGCGGGGGGGAGGTTGATGGGAGTGGTGGTGGGAGCTGCGGGAGGTGGGACGAGTGGGAGGTGGGACGAGTGGGACCTGTGAGACCTGTGAGACCTGTAGGACCTGTGAGGCTCAGTCGTCCTACTGGTCCCACAGGTCTCACAGGTCCCACTCCCACTCCCACTCCCGAACTCGGTCGACTCCAGGTTCCGGGGTTTCTAGTGTGCCGGCGGTATGTTTTCGAAGCCGCTGGTGATTGCAGGTCGGGAGTTCCAATCGCGCCTCATTTTGGGGACGGGCAAGTTCTCATCGCCAGAGGCGATGCGGGACGCCTTGGCGGCCAGCGGCTGTGGGATGGTGACGGTGGCGTTGCGGAGGGCGGACCTCTCCGGGGAGCGCGACCCGTTTGCGAACATTCTGGAGTACGTGGATCAGAATCGGTACCTGCTCCTGCCCAACACCAGCGGGGCCATGAATGCGGACGAGGCGATTCGGTTGGCGAGGCTGGCTCGCGCTGCGGGATTGCCGAACTGGATCAAGCTGGAGATTCATCCGGACCCGCGGTTCCTGCTGCCGGACCCCATCGAGACCTTGCGGGCGGCGGAAGTGTTGGTGAAGGAGGGGTTCGTGGTGCTGCCCTATATCAACGCCGATCCGGTGTTGGCGAAGCGTTTGCAGGAGGTGGGGACGGCGACGGTGATGCCGTTGGGGTCGCCGATCGGGTCCAATCGTGGGATTCAGACGCGTGACCAGATCCGGATCATCGTGGAACAGGCGACCGTGCCGGTGGTGGTGGATGCGGGCATCGGCGCTCCGAGCCACGCCGCGGAGGCCATGGAACTGGGTGCGGACGCCGTGCTGGTGAACACGGCGATTGCCATCGCCTCTGATCCGAACCGCATGGCTCGGGCCTTCGCCCAGGCGGTGGAGGCTGGTCGGGCGGCCTATGAGATTGGGTTGGCCGAAGCGCGGACGGAGGCGAGTGCGACGAGTCCGTTGACCGGCTTTCTGGGCTAACGGCCCTTGGGGTCGAGGTTTTGCTTGAGATCCTCGTCGGAGGCGGTGGACGGAGCGCCATCGGGAGGAATCTCGACCTTGGCAATCCAGAGAAGGGCGTTGATCACGAGTTTACGGAAGTCGTCGTTCGCCCAATTCCGGTGAAAATGGGCGCCGGTGAAGCCAAAACCACGTCCTCCATCGGGCCGTTCCGTGCACCACATGACGTGTTGGATTTCGCCACGGGCGACGGCGGCGCGGACGTGGGGGTTGCCGCTGTGCGGGCCATCGGGGCGGTCGAGGGTGCTCTTGGGCGGGTGGGCGCTGAGGATGGGGGTGACGCCCTTCATGCCTTCCGGGAAGCGCATGTGGTAATACCATTCGTCGCGGGCCTTGAAGGGTTTCACGCCCCGGGTGATGGGATGAACGGGGAACGAGGTGAACTCGGCGTCCCAGTGCGGATTGACGCTCCAGAACGTTTCGAAATAACCGCCGGTCCACTTCAGCCAGGCTTCGCCGGGATCCCCTTTGGGAACCTCCACCCCGTAGTGGCAGGTGCCGAGCCCGACGCCCTTGGCCATGAGTTCACCGAGCTTCTTCAGTCGTTCGGGACGGATGGCCGGATGCCCGTTGCCACCGTCGGAATACACAAACACCGCGGCGGCATCGTCGAAGGCGCTGTCGTTGGTGGGCCAGCCATTGCGATGCACCTCGGCCCGAATCCCGGGCTGTTCATTCAATTTTTTGGCCAGCAATTGGCAGCCGGCATAGTGCTCATGCTCGCCGGGGCCGTGGCTGGGAGAACCGGCGATGAGGACGATCTTGGTTTCGACCACGGCCATCGCGGTGGTCGCACCCAGACACGCGACCGCCAGTAAGGCGAGGAGGCGGAATTTCATGGGCTGAACCTAGGCGGGAACTTCATCGGCCTGCAACCATCGGTCTGCGTCACATCAAAAGCCGGCGGCTGTGTTCGCGAAGCCAGCGTTCCGCATCACGCCATGCCGGGAAGAATTCCTCGACCACCGCCCAGAACCGACGGGAATGGTTCATTTGGCGAAGATGCGCCAATTCGTGGGCGATGAGGTAATCCCGGACGAACAGGGGGACTTGGACCAGTCGCCAGTTGAGCGAGATGGTGCCCCGGCGGGAACACGACCCCCATCGGGAGCGCTGGTCGCGAACCTGGACCCGCTGGACCGTCAGGTGATGGAGGTCCGCCGCCCCGAGCACCAGCGGAGGCAGTTCCGCCGAGGCGAGCGAACGAAGATGTCGCTCGATGCTGGGACGCCAGTCCTTGCCGCGGGGCGGGATCGGGAAGGTGAAGTCGCCGAGTTGAGCGTGATCCCCGTGGTCGACGATCGGCAACGGTTCTCCCCGGAACCACACCAGGGACCCTGGGCCCCAGGTTGACTTGGGGGAGGGCGTCTGGGCCACCCGCTGCAGTTGTTCACGGATCCACGACTCCTTCTCGATGGCAAACCGGCGTGCGAAGGCTTCGGTGCCGCCACGCGGGATGGTGACGTGGACCGTGCCGTCGCGGGCGACCCGCAGGATGTAGCGTCGGGCGCGGGGGTTCTTCTTCAGGTTGAGAGGGATGGCCGATGAAGCGATGGGTCGCGGCGGGGGAACTCTGTCAGAAGTCGGGCTGGGGGAATCGGCGACGGTTGGCGGGGAGAGTTCCGGCACAGGTGCGGAAGCGGGGCCCATGGAAGGATCCAGCCGGGGCGTTAGGGTCGCCGTCGGGTGTTCGCTGAGCCAGAGCTCCAGTTGCTGCAGCCAGCTATGGGGCACGGGGGAGGTTGTGCAAATTGGGGGGATTTTGGCGAGTCTTGAGGGGGAGCCTG
>CAUJJW010000035.1 GCA_963205105.1 Verrucomicrobiota bacterium
TTACCGACCTGCTCACGGACCATGAACCGGGGAGTCCGGGGGGCGAGACGCCCCTCTCTACGGCAGGCGGGACGCCCGCCGCCACGGAGGCCCGGAGGGCCGAAAGACCTTAGACCCAGGGAAGCGCCCTGTTCGTTACCGACCTGCTCACGGACCATGAACCGGGGAATCCGGGGGGCGGGACGCCCCCCTCTACGGCAGGCGGGACGCCCGCCGCTACGGAGGCCCGGAGGGCCGAAAGAACGGAAGCCCATGGCGTGAGCCATGGGTGTGGCGTTGCATTGGATTTCCAGCCCCGGAGGGGCGATCAGAATCGGCCGCGTTGGGGTTGGTATTTGGGGGAATGCAGGATGTTCTGCCCGCCCCTGGTGTTCTGATCGCCCCTCCGGAGCTCAGAATAATTTCCATGGCGAACCCATGGCTCACGCCATGGGCTAAGGTCTGGACGCCCCTCCGGGGCTTGGGAACGGGGAAGATTCCGGGGGGCGGGACGCCCCCCTCTACGGCAGGCGAGACGCCCGCCGCTACCGCCGGCCCATCTCATTCCCGCAAGGTGCCCGCCGCTTTTTCGGCGAGAAAATCCGCGTAGGTGCGCACGACGCCCTCCGGCAGGGCGATGCGCGGTTTCCAGCCGGTGGCGAGAATGCGCGACACATCAAGCCACTTGCGCGGGGTGCCATCCGGCTTGGACACGTCGAACGCCAGGCTGCCCTGGAACCCGGTCGCTTCCTTCACCATCCCGGCGAGATCGCGAATGGTCACATCGGAACCGGTGCCGACATTCACCCAGTCGGGAGGATCAGCGAGCCCGAGCAGGTGGACACACGCCTCGGCGAGGTCGTCGACGTGCAGGAACTCGCGCCGCGGATTTCCGGTGCCCCACAGGACGACTTCCGGGAGGCGGTTTTCGCGCGCCTCATGGAAGCGTCGGAGGAGTGCGGGAAGAACGTGGGAATGGGTGGGATGATAGAAATCGCCCGGGCCATACAAGTTGGTGGGCATGGCCGAGTGGAACAGCACGCCGTGCTGACGTCGGTAGTACTGGCACAACTTGAGTCCGGCGATTTTGGCGATGGCATACGCCTCGTTCGTGGGCTCCAGGGGCCCGGTGAGCAACGCGTCCTCGGTGATGGGCTGCGGTGCCAGCTTGGGGTAGATGCAGGAACTGCCGAGGAACAACACGCGACCCACGCCGGCGCGGAAGGCGGCGTGGATGCAGTTCAGGGCGATGGCGAGGTTCTCGTGGAGGAACTCGGCAGGGTACGTGTTGTTGGCGTGGATGCCGCCGACTCTGGCAGCGGCGATGACGGCGACCTCGGGGCGTTCGCGCTGGAAGAAGGCATCGACGGCGGCGCCGTCGCAGAGATCCAGATCCCGTCGGGCCCGGGTGAGCACCTGGAGAGCGCCGTGGCGTTCCAGGCAGCGGACCAGGGCGGAGCCGACCATGCCACGGTGGCCGGCGATGAAGATGCGTTTGGAGCGCAGTTCCATGGGGATCAGGGCTTGGCTCCGCCGGTGGCCTGCTGGACGGCGAGTTCCTTTTTGGCCAGCTCCAGGTCCGACTCGATCATGATTTTCACCAGATCCTTGAAGCGAACCTTGGGTTCCCAGCCCAACTGACGCTTGGCTTTGGCGGGGTCGCCGATGAGCAGGTCGACCTCGGCGGGGCGTTCGTAGCGGGTGTCGTGCTGGACGTATTGTTGCCAATCCAAGCCCAGCAAACCGAAGGCCTCCTCGCAGAACTCCTGAACGCTGTGGGTTTCGTTGGTGGCGACCACGTAGTCGTCGGGAGTCTCCTGCTGGAGCATGAGCCACATCATCTCGACGTACTCCTTGGCGTAACCCCAGTCGCGTTTCGCGCTGAGATTGCCCAGGTACAGGCGCTCCTGGAGGCCCATCTTGATGCGGGTGGCCGCGCGCGTGATTTTGCGGGTGACGAACGTCTCGCCGCGTCGGGGTGTGTCGTGGTTGAAGTGGATGCCGTTGCTGGCGTGCAGGCCGTAGGACTAGCGAAAATTCACGGTCAACCAGTAAGCGTAGACCTTGGCGCAGGCATAGGGTGAACGCGGCCAGAACGGGGTGGTCTCCGTCTGCGGCACCTCCTGGACCTTGCCGTACATCTCCGAGGAACTCGCCTGATAGAACCGCACGTTCTTCACCAGGCCCGCTTCCCGGATCGCTTCGAGAATGCGCACCGTTCCCAGCCCGACGACGTCCCCGGTGTATTCCGGAATGTCGTACGACACCCGCACATGGCTTTGGGCGCCCAGGTTGTAGACTTCGGCGGGCTTCAGTTCGTACAACAACTTCACCATCTGCACCGAGTCCGCGAGGTCACCGTAGTGCAGGTGCAGGCGGTTCCCACTGGCGTGCGGGTCCCGGTAAAGATGGTCGATGCGATCGGTGTTGAAGGTGGACGCACGACGAATCACGCCGTGGACCTCGTACCCCTTCCCCAGCAGGAACTCGGCGAGGTAGGAGCCGTCCTGTCCGGTGATACCGGTGATCAATGCACGTTTCATGATGTTCGAAACCAACGGACCGTCTCGACCAGGGAATCCTCAAGGGAGCGACGGCCTTCAAAACCCAGCCATCGCCGGGCCTGCGAGACATCGGCGCGGGAGTAGCGGACGTCCCCGGCTCGTTCGGGACCGTAGCGGGGCGATGCAGGATTGCCGCCCGAGGCCGGTTGTCCGATCGCCTGCTGCAGGCGGTGGTACAGCTCGTTCAAACTCGTTTCCGCACCCAGCCCCACGTTGAAGACGCGGGGTGCGTCCGCCGGAAGATCGATCAGGGCCGCGCGAAGGTTGGCTTCCACCACATTCTCCACCGGGCAGAAGTCCCGGGTGGTGCGGCCGTCGCCGTGAATGTCCACCGCCTGACCTTTCACCAGCGCATCGATCCACTTCGGGATCACTGCCGCGTAAGCGCCCGCCGGGTCCTGCCGGGGACCGCACACGTTGAAGTAGCGGAGCCCCACCGACCGGAGGCCGTAACACCGTTCAAAAATCGCCGCGTAGGCTTCGTCCATCCACTTGGACAGCGCATACGGCGACAACGGCGCGCCAATGCGGTCCTCGCGGGCGGGCAATTCGTCGCAGTCCCCGTACACCGCGCTGCTGGAGGCATACACCACCCGGGCGACGCCGGCGGACCGTGCCGCGTCCAGCAGGTGCACGAAGCCGGTGACATTGCTGGCGTGGGTGGTGACCGGTTGCTCCAGCGAGAGCGGCACCGAACCCAGGGCCGCCTGGTGCAGCACGTAACGACAGCCCCGAATCGCCGCAGCCACGTCCGCGGGCCGGGTGATGTCACCTTCGCGACATTCAAACCGCCCCCACTGCTCGGCGGTCACCCGCGTCCGGACATCGTCGAGATTCCTGCGGTGGCCGGTGCTGAGATTGTCCAACCCGACGACC
>CAUJJW010000036.1 GCA_963205105.1 Verrucomicrobiota bacterium
TCACTCGGGTCATGGACTGTCAAACCGGCTGGGACGGCTCTCCATGAACCTTCCCATGGTAGCGATCGCGAGGGTTGAAACGGGCTCCCTCACCCCAACCCTCTCCCGGGGGGAGAGGGTGTCGCGTCCTGCCCTCGGCGACATGCCTGAACCCCGTCCTTCCGAGCCATCACGAATCGCACCCGCCAACGCCCAACTCAACCCTCCGAAACCCGCGGCGAACATTCTCCTTCTCCCTCCGGGAGAAGGCCGGGATGAGGGCCGCCCGCTCCCATCCTCGCTCCCCGGTTCCTGGTCCCCCTACGTGTCCATTTTATTGGAAAACGCTCCTCTCCATGAACTGTGCGTCCGTAGCGGCGGGCGTCCCGCCTGCCGTAGAGGGGGCCGTCCCGCCCCCCGGAATCCCGGGTTCAAGGTCCGTGAGCAGGTCGGTTTCGAACAGGGGGCTTCCCACGTACAGGCAACTGTTTCCCTCACGCGCCTCGTGACTCGTCGGGACCACCCATGAAACCCATCCTCCCCCTCTTCATCATGATCGATGCGTGCGGATGGGAGATCCTTCGCCAGAACCCTTTTGCCGAGGCGTCCGCACCCACCCGCAAACGCCTCGACAGCGTCTTCGGCTATAGCTCCACCTGCGTTCCTTCCATCCTCAGCGGACGCTGGCCCGTCGAGCATCGCAACTGGTGCTACTTCGTCTACGACCCCAAGAACTCCCCGTTCCGCTCCCTGCGTCCACTGCGCTGGCTGCCCGCCGCCGTCACCAGCCGACGCATCTTCCGCCGCTGGCTCACCAAATTCGTCCGCGTGCAGTTGAAGTTCCGCGGGTACTTCGACCTCTACAACATCCCGTTCCGCTACATCCACCTGTTCGATTTCACCGAGAAGAAAAGCCCGCTCCAACCCCAGGGAATGAATCGCGGCCCGAATATCTTCGATTTTCTCACCGACCACGACATCCCCTACTTCGTCACCGACACCACCCGCTCGGAGGAGGCCAATCGCGACGCGCTCATCGCCGACATCGAGTCCGAGCGCATCGACTTCGCCTTCCAGTACTGGGCCGGACTCGATGGCTTGCTGCACCGCGTCGGCAACCAGTCCCCGGAGATACCCGCCAAACTCCAGGTCTACCAGCAATGGATCGACCGGGTGCTCGAGGCCGCCCGCAAACATTACTCCGAGATCCATCTGTACGTCTTCAGCGACCACGGCATGGCGAACTGCGACCTTCACATCGACCTCAAGTCCAGGATCGACGCCCTCCCCGTGCGCATGGAGCACGATTACGCCGTGGTCTACGACTCCACCATGGCCCGGTTCTGGTTCTTCAATGATCAGGCCCGCCAGCTCGTCACCCATGAACTCCAACGCGTTCCAGAAGGCCGCATCCTGCCCGACGAGGAACTCGAACGCCTTCACGCACGCTTCGACGACCATTATTTCGGCGAACTGATCTTTCTCGTCCGGGAAGGCGTGCTCATCGTCCCCAGTCACATGGGCGAACGCCCCATTCGCGCCATGCATGGTTATCATCCCAACGATCCCCAGAGTTACGCGTCGCTCCTGACCAACCAGCCGGCCATCCCCGACGACGTCACCGCCATTCCCCATATTTACCGGCTCATGGAACGGACCGCCGCCCTCGCCAGGGAGCGCAACGCCCCCGCACCTCGCGGATGAGCCGCCCCGCCCGCACCATCGTCCATGTGCCACGCCGCTTCACCGCGGACGAATGGGGCGGCACGGAAACCGTCATCCAGGAGATCTCACGGCAGCAGCAACGCGCCGGCTGGCAGCCCGAAATTGTCACCTCCCTGGCCCTCTCCCGCATCCGCCACGAGGAGGTGGGAGGCGTTCCCGTCCATCGTTTCCCTTACTGCTATCCCTACTTCGGCCTCTCGGCTGCCAACCGGGCCGCCATGGACAAAAAGGGCGGCAATCTCCTCTCGTTTTCCCTCTTTTACCGGCTGCTCACCACCCCGGATGTCCGGCTCTTCCACGCCCATTGCCTGAAACGACTGGGAGGCGAGGTCCGCACCGCCGCGCGCTGGCGACGCAAACCCTTCGTCGTTTCCTTGCACGGCGGCGTTTTCGACGTCCCCGTCGCCGAACTCGCCGGCATGCTCGCCCCCATCCAAAACAAACCCGAATGGGGCAAGGTCTTCGGGGCGCTCTTTGGCTCACGCCGCATCCTCCACGACGCCGACCTGGTCATCTGCGTCGGCCAAAGCGAACTCGATAAAGCCAAAAAGGCCCTTCCACACGACCGCCTCGCCTACCTACCGAACGGCGTCGATTCGGCGAAATTCGCCTCCGGAGATGGCCCCGGGTTCCGCTCCCGACACGGACTTCCGCAGGAGGCCTTCCTCGTGCTCAACATCAGCCGCATCGATGCCCAAAAAAACCAGCGCCTCCTCCTGGAGGCATTCCTGCGTCTGCGAAAAGTCCAACCCCGTTCCCACCTCCTTCTGATCGGCCCGGAAACCCAGCCTGCCTACGCCACGTCGCTCCGAGAGTTCATCCACTCCAACGGGCTCACCGATGCGGTCCACCTGCTGCCCGGCCTTCGCAACGACGACCCGGATCTCGTCCACGCCTTCCATGCCTGCGACGTGTTCGTGCTCCCCTCCGTGCATGAACCGTTCGGCATCGTCGTCCTGGAAGCCTGGAGCGCCGGCAAACCGGTCATCGCCAGCAATGTCGGCGGCCTGAAGTCCCTCATCGCCGATGACACCAACGGCTGGCTGTTCGATCCGGGCGCCAACCACGCCGCGACCGCGCTGGCCCAACGCCTTCAGGACTTGCACCAGGATTCCGCCGCCCGCCACCGGCTCGGTCGGGCCGGACTCGAAGAAGCTCGAAACCGTTACGACTGGTCCGCGGTGAACCGGCAACTCGAGGAACTTTATCTCGCCGCAGAGACCCACCATGCCCGCCGTCTCGGGCTGAAACAGCCATGACCCGGGACCAGCTCAACAAGAACGTCGTCCGGAGCACGGTCTCCAGCTACTTCCGCATCCTCCTGCGGATGGCCCTCGGCCTGGTCACATTCCGCCTGCTCTACCAGGGGCTCCGCTCCGAGGAGTTCGGGTTCTGGTCCCTGCTCTGGGCCATCTTCGGCTACGGCATCCTGCTCGATTTCGGACTCGGCTATGCCGCCCAGAAGCGGGTCGCCGAATTGTCCGTGCGCAAGGACTGGGATCAGCTCAGCCGGGTGCTCAGCACGATCTTCTGCTTCCACCTCCTCAGCGCCGGAGTCTCCGTGCTGCTGGGCCTGCTCTGCTCCGGTCCCATCATCGACCTCTTCCAGGTCGGCCCCGAGAATCGGGAGTCCTTCCGGCGCATCCTCCAGGTGTTCCTTGTCGGCACCGGCATCGCCTTCCCCCTCGGTGTCTTCCCCGAGATCCTTCAGGGCCAGCAGCGCATCACCACCGCCAACAACGTGTCCATGGTGTCCATGCTGGCGAACTTCGCTGCCGTGCTGGCCTTCGTCCTTTTCAAGCTGAGTTTCCTCACCCTCGTCATCCTGGCGCTGCTCTGCATTCTCATTCCCTACCTCGGCGCCGCCTGGCTGGCCCTCCAGCACATGCCCGAGGTCCGACTCCGCTTCAGTCTCTTCTCCCGATCCGCTCTCGTGACCACCGGACGGTTCAGCGTCTATGCCTACCTCAACATGCTGAGCAATGTCCTGCGCAACAAAGCCGACCAACCCATCATCGGCGGCATCCTCGGCATCGCCGCCATCACCCCTTACCAGGCCGGCGGCAAGGTCGGTGAGATGTTCGGCATGCTCACCCGCCAGGTCGCGGATGTCCTTTCCCCAACCGCCGCCCATCTCCATGCCAAGGGGGATGCCACTGCACTGCGACAGATGCTGATCAACGGCCTTCGCTTCTCCGTGCTGGCCGCCACCCCCCTCTATGTCGTTTCCGCCACCTACATGGACGGCGTGATCCGCCTCCTCACCGGCGTCAACCAACCGACCCGCGAAATGTTCTGGAGCGGGCAGTTGCTGTTGTTCTGGTACTACTCCCTCACACTGACCCACTGGGTCTTCAAACGCATGTTCCTCATGGCCGGCCAGGAACGCCGCATGATGTGGCAGGGCGTCCTCGAAGCCGCCCTGAACCTCGCCCTCAGCATCAGCCTCACCTTCGCCTTCCGCAGCATCCTCGGCGTCGCCGTCGGCTCCGTCATCCCCACCGTCCTGTTCGGTTGGGGACTGCTCTGGGGCTGGGCCGCCAAGGAGGCCGCCATGAGCCGCCGGGCTCTCTTCCGTCGCGTCGTCCTCCCCGCCTGGCTCGGCTGCCTTCCCATGGTCGGCGTCGCCCTCGCCCTTCGCTTCCAACCCTGGTGGCCCAGCGGCAGCAACACCCTCCTCGTCCTCACCGAGGGCGCCGTCGTCGGTGCCGCCGGCCTGCTGGGCATCTGGTCCCTTTCCCTCTCCCCTGCCGAACGTTCCCAACTGTCGACGCGGTTCCGACGACGACGCTCCCCAACCGCTGCCGCCAACTCCTGATTCATGCCACGCGTCCTCTACATCGATGTCCCCTTCGAGGACGAACCCGGTGGCGACAAGAACCGGAGCCGCTTTCTCTTTCGAACCCTGGGCGGAGCCTTCGAAACCGACCTTCTCCTGGTCCATCCGTACAGCCCTTCGCCATCGCAACCTTCCCGCACCCACCGGCACCAACCCATTCTGGAACTTCAGGCCCAGCCTCCCGGCTGGATCCATTCCCACTCGGTCTTTCGCTTCGATCCGAACCAGAACCGGGCCTACCTGAACCTGCTTTCCGCGCGGCGCTACGACGCCGTGGTCTGCCGCTTCCACAGTCCATGGTTCCTGGCCCTGGGAGCCGAGACTCATCCGTCCCGCCCCGCCATCATGATCGATCTGGACATGGTCTCCTCCCGCCTGGTCGGCCTTACCTGGCGTCAGCAACCGTCCATCCGCAACCGTTGGTTCTTGTTCGAACGCATCAAACTCGAACGTCTCGAACGCAATCTGCTCGGCCGACCCTGGCAGGTTCTCTTCAGCAACCCCATCGAACGGGATCAGATGGCCCTCGACCTCGAACGCCAGGGCACCCGGGTTCGTCTCGGAGTTCTGCCCAACATCATGGTCGCACCCACACTCACCTCCTTACCCGAAGCCAAACCCATCATCCTCTTCTTCGGCAGCCTGAATTCCGCCGCCAACACCGACGCCTTTCGTTACCTCATGCGGGACCTCCTCCCGCTCATCGATGCCGATCTCCGCCGGCATCAGGTCCGAATCCATGTCGCCGGCACGAACCCGCCACCCTGGTTCTCTAAGCTCATCCAGGCCTCCGGCTCCGACCGCGTCACCTTGGTCGGCAAGGTCGACTCCATGGAAACCGCGATCGCGGAATCGCGCTTTGTGCTGCTTCCCCTCCGCGTCGCCTCGGGAACACGCACCCGCATCCTGGAAGCCGCAGCACAACTCCGCACCGTGGTCACCACGCCTCTTGGCGCCGAAGGCATCGCCGTGGGCACCGACGCCATCGTCGCCCAGGATCCGGAAAACCTCGCCGCTGGCATCCGCCGACTGCTCGATGCCCCCGATCGCGCCGTCGATCTCGGCCGCCGCCTGCGCGACCGATGCCGTGACCGTTACGGCGAAACCCGCATCGCCGGCGAGTTCCTGTCCTTGCTCAACGAATTCCTCCAGGCGCACCGCGACTCGGCATCCGCATGACCCAACCCGCCGCCAGCATCGTCATGCGCTCGTTCAACGAAGGTTGGGCCTTGCGCGAAACGTTGCCCGCTCTCAAACGCCAGTCCTTCACCGCCTGGGAACTCATCGTCATCGACTCCGGCTCCACCGACGGCTCCCAGGAACGCATCCGCGCCGCTCAACCGGCACATTTCGTTCAAATCACCCCAGCCGAATACAACCCCGGCCGAGTCCTGAATCACGGCATGCGCCTGGCCCGCTCCGGGACCGTGATTTTTCTGAACGCCGACGCCACCCCGCAGGGCCCCGGCTGGCTGGAACCCCTCGTCGAGTCGCTTCAGCAACCTCGTGTCGCCGCCTGCTTCGGCCGCCAGATCCCACGCCCCGATTGCCAGGCCGTCTATGCCTGCGACTACGACCGCTGTTTTGGTCCCCAACGCGAATCCGCCCGCTGGGATCACTTCTTCAGCATGGTCAGCAGCGGTTTGCGTCGCGATGCCTGGGAGCGACGAGGGTTTCGCGAAGATCTCCAGTACGCCGAGGATGACGAATACACCCGTTGGTGCCGTGCCCAGGGTTTCGACATCCGTTACGTCCCCGAATCCGTCGCCATGCATTCGCACAATTACACGCCGCCCCAGGCGTACCGACGCGCTTTTGGCGATGCCCGGGCCATGGCCGCCTCCTGGCGCGGAGGTCCCAAAGATCTGACCTTCCCCCGAACCGTGGTGCTGGGCTGGCTTCAGGATATTCGAAAAGACCTCGCCTTCTGCGCGCGCCACGATCGCCTCCGCGAGTGGCCCCACGCGGCACGCATCCGCTGGAATCAACGCCAGGGTCGGCTCGCCGGATTCCGTCAGGGCTGGACGGACTACCGTACGCCCCCCGTAACCTCGGCATCACCAACTCCCAGCCCACCGTGATCCCAGATCCTCCCCAACGATTCACCCTGGATGGCAGCGACCTCCTCGAAGCCCATCTCGCCGAGGTCTGCGATCAGGTCCACCTCGGCGTCAGCACCGTGGTTCCACCCGCCCAGCTTCAGGCCATTCTTCTCGGTGGCGGTTACGGCCGTGGTGAAGGCGGTGTCTTGCGCTCACCCCTCGTCGCCGGGGACCAGCCCTACAATGACCTCGAATTCTACGTCTTCACCCGCGGCAACGCCCTGATCGCCGAACGCCGGTTCCGCAACGCCTTGCATCGCCTCGGCGAACAGCTCTCCCCGAAAGCCGGTCTCGACGTCGAGTTCAAGGTGCTCACCTTCGCCAAGCTCAGACGCAGCCGGCCGTCCATGTTCGACTACGATCTCATACTCGGCCATCGCTGGATCGCCGGCCATGAAGGTCTCCTCCGCGGATGCGACCACCACCGGGATGCCTCCCGCATCCCGCTCCACGAGGCCACCCGGCTGCTCATGAACCGCTGCACCGGCCTCCTGTTCAGCGCCGAACGCCTCGCCCGCCCCAAGTTCACCGAGGCCGATGCCGATTTCGTCGGCCGCAATCTCGCCAAAGCCCGGCTCGCGTTCGGCGACGTCTACCTCGCCGCCCACGGCCAATACCACTGGAGCTGCCTGGAACGGCACCGACGGCTCACCGCACTTGTCGCGCCTCCGGTTTCCATCGATTCGCAACCCACCGAGACCGGCGGTTCACCGAAAGCGCCACCCGTCCTCGGACCCCACGCGCTCCCCCTGGCACACCTCCTCCGACTCCACGCCCTCGGCGTCGAGTTCAAACTCCACCCCTCCCGCTCCGACCTCCCGCGTGAAGCCCTGGCCGCCGAGCATGCCGGGTTGTCCCAACTCGCACACCAACTCTGGCTCTGGCTCGAACACCGGCGCCTCGGCCAATCCTTCCCCTCGGCCAGCGACTACGCCCGCAGTCGTCTCGACAAATGCCCCGAGACTTCCGGCATCCGCAACAGACTCGTGAATTTTCGCACCTTCGGTTTTCGCATGCCCATGTGCTCCAAGGGCACCCATTACCCGCGCGAACGACTCCTCCACAGCCTTCCCCTGCTGCTCTGGGAATTCCCCGGCGCACCGTCAAACCCCGATCTCCGCAGCCGCCTCTCCTGGGAACTCATGGCACGCGCCTCGGATCTCCCGGGCTGGATCGCCGCCTACAACCGCCTCTGGACCCGCTTCAACTGACCAGCCCCCATGAAGACCATCATCACCGGCGTCACCAGTTTCCGGAACCACGGCGTCGAAGCCCTCGTCACCACGCTTCTCGAACAACTCCGCACCCGACTGCCCCATCCCGAGTTCCTCGTCCTCGATCGCGTCCCGGAATACGACGCGTCCCGCGTCACCTCCCCCGACGTCCGCTTTGCCCTCGATCTTACCTTCAAACCCTCGATCAGCACCCGTGCCCGGGCCATGCTCCTGAAGTTATCGGATCAGGTGAAAGCCCTCGCACCCGACTACCAGGCCGTGCTCGCCGAGTTCGAGTCCGCCGATCTGGCCGTCGCCACCGGAGGGGATGTCTTCGGCTCGGAGTACGGCCACCGTTCCCTCCTTTCCCATCTCGCCCCACTGAAAGTCGCCCTCGGCTGCGGCAAACCCGTCTTCTTCGCCGCCCAATCCATTGGACCCTTCAAGACCGACGCCGACCGAAAGGTGTTTCTCGAAGTTGCCGAACATGCCGCAGGGATTTCGGTGCGCGAAGGCAAGTCGTATGACTACCTCACCCAGGAGCTTCGCCTGCCCGCTTCCCTCGTGACTCACACCGCCGACCCGGCGTTCCTGCTGTCCAAACCCGAACCCGCCCGCCTCGCCAGACTCCGTGCCTACCACGGCTTCTCCAGCGATCGCCCCCTCGTCGCCCTCGCCCCAAGCCAGGCCATCTGCAACTGGATGAATTCCGACGACACCCAACACTTCGATGTCTGGTGCGCCGTTGTTCGACTCATCCTGGATGAACTTGGCGCCGACATCATCCTCGTCCCCCACGTGCAGGAGCTTTCGCCCAAGAACGACGATCGGATCCTGGCGACCGAAATCATCCGCCATTTTGACTTCGATCCCCGACTTCAGATCGCCGGCGGCGATTACTCCGCCAGCGAGTTCAAGGGCATCATCAGCCAATGCGACATGGTCGTCGGCGAACGCATGCACGCCTGCATCGCCGGCCTCTCCAGCGCGGTCTGCACCGTGGCCATCGGCTACTCCATCAAGGCCGAAGGCATCCTCTGCGACCTCTTCGACCCAGCTCAGGTCAAAGGAGGACTGCTGCTGCCGATCCAGGATTTCCTCGACCCCGAAATCGCCCGCGAGAAAGTGCGCAGCGCCTGGAAGATGCGCGACGCCGTGAAAGCACGCCTCAACAAGTCCTTGCCCGAGGTGAAACGCCGCGCCGCCCTCACCTTTGACCTCATCGCCAACCGCATGGGCGTCTGCTAATCCACATCCCCCACGTCCGCCACCCGGTAGAACCGTTGCCCGCCAGCGCCGCCCAGCAAGGGGTCCACGACGGTCACCTCCAAGGGCGCCAGTTTCGCAATGACATTGGTCAGAGTCCGCCAACCCACCCCGCCAGGGCCCAGAAGGTTGTACTCGACGGCGTAGATGTTCCCGGCCTCCGCCCGAAACCCGAGCTCAAACCGGCCTTCCTTGAACCCAAATCGGGAAATCCTCGGACCCCCGGCCGTCCCCAGGGTCAGCACCAGCACCGGCGCGTCCGCCGGATTGACACTTTCCTTCGACCCGATCCGGCGGGCGGTGAGTTTCGTGGCCTCCTTGTCACTCACCAGCATCCATCCGCGATTCGACAGCGGGTCCGCGAGCCAGGCTTGCACATCCGCGACCAACCCAGGTCCCTCGATGAGATACCGTCCCAGAGCGTTCATGGTCGTCCCACCGCTGGGCGCCGCCACAAACTCCTGGCCCGGTACGCCGCCTGGCGCCGCCCATCCGCCGTCCGGATGCCGCTGATGAGCCCAGGTGGCCTCACCCGCCACCGCAGGTCGCCCCAACGTCCCGGTCCCATTCCCTTCGGTCCAATCCTTCAGCATCCGGTGCACCAGGAGACCCGACGCCTCATCACCCGGTGGAACGCGGACGACGCTCAGTTCCAAACGGGCGGCCAGCACCGTGCTGCCTTCGGGGACTTTCCCCGCGAGGTCCACCCGTACCAAACCCCGTGCCGGAAGCCCTTTGCCGGTGGCCCCCACCGCCAGCGAATCGGATGCGCCCAAATTGTTGCCCGGATTGTTGGCGAACAGGGAGGTGTCGGCGCTCACCGGCACCTTGATTTCCTGTGCCCCCACCCCGGTGCAGAAAACCGCCCCCAGCACCGCCAGAGAGGTGTGCATCCAACGACCTCGACATCGCGGGCGGAAATTCATCACCCGTTTCTACTGGGCTGACTCGCCCCGTCAATCGCGGCCCCGAAATCACATGGGTTCCGACCGCCGGCAGACCGTCGGATCAGGAAACGCACCCTCCGAGGCTTGGCAGGACGGAGCGGGAACCGCGCGGCGGACCCAGGAGACGTGAGGGCGACGCCCCTGAGTTGTCTATCGTGATCGATGGCGCCATGGGGGAACTGTCTTTGTTCCATGAGACTTTTGGCCACTACGCCCACGGAGTGGCCACGTTCGGACGCACCCTGAACGAATCGGGTTGCCTCCCGGACGACGGCACCGCTACAAAACCACGGCATTTCCCGGAATAAGGACGGCTCAAGGGCGTCTGACTGGAGGAAGAATCCCGGGAAGTGATCCGAAACCTGTGTCATCCCTATTCTGGAAACGTCGGTCGATCGGTGGCGTCTTGCTGGCCATGGCCGCCGCCTGCATCGGATTCCTGAGTTCCTGCTCGACCGTCCCCCGCAATCTGGTCATAGCCCCGCAAATCCCGGGAGCGACCCTGATCGGGAATGACCAGTGTTACTACTGTCACACCAATTACTCACGATCCTTTCAGGGCAATGTCCACTTCCGGGTGCGGGCCGATGTCGAGAAACTGCCCGGCGGCACCAGTTGTGAGAGTTGCCACGGCCCCGGAAGCCTTCACGCCACCGCACCTCGTGACCGCGCAGGACTGATCTTCAACCCCCGCAAGGATCCTCAGGCCTGTTACAACTGCCACCAGGACGTCCAGATGCAGTTCCGACTGCCGCAACACCACCCGGTGTTCGAAGGGCAAATGAACTGCGTCCAGTGCCACGACCCTCACGGCCGCGAAATCTTCAAACCTTCCGGCGGCCTCGGCATGGCCCGCCTCAACGAACAATGCAGCACCTGCCATCGCGAACAGGCCCGGACGTTCGTCTTCGAACACGAGGCCAACCGGGAAGGCTGCATCACCTGCCACAGCCCTCATGGCTCCATGCACGCCAAGATGCTCACCGAGCGGGATTCCAATCTGTGCCTGAAATGCCACTCCCAGGTCCAACAAGGCGCCGGTGAGTTGTGGATCGGCAAGGTGGATCACAAACCCCTGCTCGCCCTCGGCTCCTGCTGGTCGGCCGGCTGTCACACCGCCGTCCATGGCTCCAATTTCCATCC
>CAUJJW010000037.1 GCA_963205105.1 Verrucomicrobiota bacterium
ATGCCATACCCCCACCCGTTGCAGTCTCTCCGCGGCCCCCTCCACTTCCCAAAGCTCCGCAAACGCCCATCCCTCGGCTTCGCAGATCGCTCGCAGAACCGCCGGAATCGCCTCCGCCAAGGAACGCGCCTCGGCCAGCACCCGAGCCACCGCATGCTCCGTCGCCCGCCGTCGCTCAATCCGCACCCGGTCCGTGATGTCCGATGCCGCAAAGAGCAACGCGGGTCGCCCCCCCAGTTCGATCCGATCCGCCGACGCCAGCACCGTGTGAATGCGCCCGGACTTCGCTCGAATCAGCAGTTCGCGGTTGCGCACCGGCGCCTCACCCCTTAAGGCGGCCAGAACCGTCTCGCGCTGCTCTTCACGCACCCAGATCCCGGCTTCCGTGCCCGTTCGACCATGCATTTCGGCCGAGGTGTATCCCAAGGTCTCGGTGAAGCAGTGGTTCACTTCGAGAAAGCATCCATCCGGGTACGAAGCGATTCCCATGAGGGAAGGGCTCGCCTGGAACACCTTCGTCAGCCGCTCACGGCCTTCCTTGGCCTCCATTTCCGCCAACCGTCGCTGAGCCACGTCCCGGGTCAGCTCGGCCGTACGTTCCACCACGCGGCGCTCCAAGGCCCGGGCATGTTCGGCCAGCCGCTGGCGTGCCCGGATCGTCACCCCGGTCAACCCCAGCAGAACGAGGCCCGCCCCGCCCACCACCGGCAGAAACCACCCCCGCCGCTGCAACGGACGCGGCAGCACATCGCATCGCAGCTCCGCCGGCGTCAAATCCACATCGCCGTCCGAATCGATGCACCGTACCTCCACCAGGTGGAACCCGGGCTCGAGCGATTTTGACTTCACCTTGAAGACCGTGTCCCGCATCGGCTCGGTCCACTCGCCACCATCAAGCCTCCACGAAAATCGATAGTCCGACCGCGATCCCTTCGCCAAAAACCGCTCCACCCCCTCCGCCCGGGCTTCCAATCGGTCCCCCGAGGTGACGCGATCCGGCCCGCTCACCCTCGTCTCCGGCGGAATCCCATCCGGCCGGAATCGAAAGACCCCGCTTCCGGCGCTGACCCAGTAAGCTCCCTCCTTGTCCTTGAGCACCGTCCGAACAGCCACTCGTTCCGGGAGATCCACGCCCACCGGCTCCGCGTTGACCTCATTCCTAAGATAATAAAAGCGACCGTCGGCCGGCCAAAGCAACGTCCCGTCGTGGGCCAGGATCAATTCCCCCTGGTTCTCGACCGGATACGTCCGCCACGCCCCATCCCTCAGACGGGCCAGACCGTTGCTGCCTCCCGTGCGTCCGGTGCACGCAAACCACAGCTCCTCGCCACGCTCCATGCACGCGCTCACCTGACGTCCCGGCAGACCCGCAATCGGCTCCCACTCCCCCGACTTGCCCCGTTGCCAACGAAACAGGCCCGTGCCCCCCATCAGCCAAAGGGAATCCCGCCGATCCACATGAAAATGCGCGCCGTAGGGGTCCACCAGGACCGCCGGTATCGCGATCTGCGGCTCTTCCTGCTGCCCCCCCACCCGCCGCGCCGTCGCCGTCGTCAGCCGACCCGTGTCCGCCACGATCCAAATCCCATCCTCCACAGGCTCCACCGCGTTCCAAATCCGTCGCCCCTTCCAATCCGATAGCTTCTGAGGCCGCCATACCCCCGCCTCATAGCTTGAGGCCATTGGAACCCCTTCCGCATCAGTGCCCACCAACCACACCGTCCCCCGCCCATCCACACGCAACGCCAGATTGGTTGCCATTCCCACCTCCGCCGCCGGGTAATTCTCAGTCTGGTTGGTCGCCCACCGCGTCGCCCCTTGAGCGCCCAAGCCCCAAACCGCCCCATCCCCCGCCACTTTCAGTTCAATGGCCATCCCCATTTCCCGACGCCAATCGCCGTCATCGAACCGAACCGGATGCGCCGCGGGTTTCGAAAAATTCCGCCGCTGCGCAAACCAGATCGCCCCCTCGGGATCCATCAGCTGCGGTTCCTCCAAGCGCGGAAACTCACTCCATTGCCCACCCTGACGCGTCCACCGAACCAGACAGTCCATGCCCATCGCCCACACCGCCCCATCCGGGGCCTCTCTCACATCCATCACGAAATCGTCCGGGAGTGAAAACTCCGCCGACACCCGCACCCAGTCGTTGGAGCGCCATTCCACAAAGGTGCCGCGCCGCGAGTCCTTCACCGCCACGGCGATCAAGGCCCCGTCTTCCGTCGCCGCCACCCCATGCTCATGACGCAAACCTCCCTTCTGCCCCCGCCACCCGCCTCCATCCCACTGGAACACGATGCGTCCTGACGAACACACCAACCCAAACGTCTCCGCCTCGGCAAAACTGGCCGCACCCCAGTTGATCGAACCGTCCGGGGGATTGGCAATCGCCTCCACCCAACGGTCCCCCTGGCGCTCCACGATCCCCTCCATCGTCGCCGCAAACGATCGCCCGCTCCTGCTCCGGAAGTAGTTCACCACGTAATCGCTCGGAAGTCCGTCCGCCCGCCCGAACGACTTCCAAACGCCATCCCGGTACAAAGTCAGGCCGCCTGGGGTACCGGCGTTCGGCCAGCTGTCGCAACAAAACCACAGCGACCCGTCCTCATCCTCCACAATCCGACGCACATTCGGTCCCGCCAGTCCCGACTCGGAACCCAGGGTCCGAAAGGTCTTCCCGTCGAACACACCGGCACCCCGATCCGTGCCCACCCAGACGACCCCGGCACGCGTCACCAACACCGATCGGACAAAATCGCTGGGCAAACCCTGTTCACGACCGTAGCGCCGCCACACGAATCCGTCGTACTCGCGCAATCCATCGGAGGTCGCCAGCCACACCGTGCCCCATCGGGCACTCGACTTCACCCGCTCGAAATCCACGTTGAAGACCACCTGATCGTTCAGACCGGCGTCCTTGAGGAAGGATTGGATTTTCCACCGCTGATCGAAGCGTTCGATAGGCGCCCAATCAGCAGCACTCCCCTCCGGTATTCTCCCACCGATCAGGATACACCCTAGGATCCCTACTCCGATCCAACGATGGATCTTAGCTTTCATCGCGACAACAGGACCCCGTCCCCAGTTCCAGCTCCGCCCTCGCATGACGCCTGAACCTTCCTCCCTGGCTAGTTCAAGGCCTGAGCGACTAGTGGCGAGTCAACCCGCCTGGGACGGATTTGCAATGGGAAAGCCGGCGAGGCGAAGGCTGTTGGAGGGCAGGGAATCGGCTTTAGGCCAGCCCACCTGGAGACCAAGACCGAAAGCCGAAAGCCCGGGGAATCACCGTTGGATGGCGGAAGGGGAGGGATTCGAACCCCCGGTAGCCTTTCGACTACTCCTGATTTCGAGTCAGGTGCCTTTAACCACTCAGCCACCCTTCCCGCCGTTGATTACCAAGGGTTTAACCCGGTTGCTCGATTCGCCGCTTTTCTCATTCCATACTGCCGTTCTATCCAACCTCGAATTGCGGCGACCCGGCGTGCGTGTTCTTCGCCCGGATTCGTACGGGCGGCAAGCTCATTTCCCAAAGCCGAATCATTCGTTGAAACGCCTCGTGGCATGCATCGATCCCAAGCCGGCCACTCCAGCTCCGGCTGGCCCCGTGACGGAAGCTCACGGGCTCCGCCTCCCGGTCGCCCACAGCCCCGAAACGCCCCGAGTCGTCAATCCATCCTGACCCGGTAGAATCGCAGCTCGGCTTCGTCGCTGGGACAGACGATCTGCTGCACCGACCCATCGCCCTGCAGTGTTTTCAGCGGACGCCAGCCCTCGCGATTCATTGAGTCGTTGAACTCCAGGACATAGGCGCGGCCTGGGAGGGTGGCGAACCTCACCGTCAGTGAACGACCACTCCAGCCGGCATAAATCACCACCTCTTCCGGCGGAAGGATTCGGCCCGCGGATTGCAACACCCGCTGGGGCTGCGGCTGTGTCGTATCGCTGGAAATGTCGCCAGCAAGCTGTCGATCACCGCTCGGGAACCCGACCTCGGGCATCACCGAATTCATGTAGGCCAGCACGTTCGGCAGATAGATTTCCGCCAATGTCGACGCGATGGTCGACGACTCGCAACCTCCCCCCGAGAGGTAGCAATCCAGCAGGATCGACGAGTAGTACACGTGCCCGGCGCCCAGCGGATACGAGAAGGCGATCACTGAGTTCGTGTTTCCGGCCGCGTGAAGCGCGGGCTGACTGCCTTCGGGCAGCGAACTTCCCAACACGTGCCCGAATACCAGGGTGTTCCCGCTGTTGAGAGTGTCGTCATCAAGGATGCCGAAGGGCCCGTCGACAATGGGACCTCCTCCCGGTGGGGTCACACGCCCGGAAACCGAGGAGGACCGGACACTCTGCGTTCCGGGAGCCCCCAGCAGGAACCGGTTGGAGGAGGTCATGCCCGTGGACCGGTCGTGCACGATCAATCGGCCACCGCCACGAACCCACGCCTCGATCGCCGGCAGCCGGTTCACCAGGGCGGCCGACTGGCCCGAGTTGGAAACCTCGTTGATGGCCAGCATCCGCAGTCCGCCCAACGGCTCAGTCGCGATATCGGGGATGCGGCGCGGGGCCAGACCCGCCGCTCCAATGGGACCGGACATTCCTTCCTGCCCGGGATTGAAATCCGTGAAGAAGCCCACGACACCCGTGGTGGATATGGCGAGAGAGGCATTCGAGCTCGTCAGGCCGCCGAGCGCGTTCGTCACCCGGACGCTGTAGAATCCCCCATTCGTCTCCACAACGCTGCCCAAGGTGAACACGGCGCCGGTCGCCCCTTGAACCGATGCATCGTTCCGCAGCCACTGATACGCCAGCGGCGGCGTGCCTCCCGCCAGCACCCCGAAGGAAGTCGGCAAGCCGATGATTCCGACCTGGTCCATCGGCTGCTGCAGAATGACCACGGGTTTCGGCGTGGCGTCATCATCCACGATCGTGCCCAGCACGTCGGTGTTGGCCAGCACCGCCCCGGCGGGCGAGCTGAGTCGAAGCAGGAACGCCTCGTTCGGCTCCGATTCGTAGTCGCCGAACACCCGGATCGACACGAGAGCGTTGGACTGGCCGGGCGGGAACTGGAAGGAGCCAGTGGAAGGCAGATAGTCGACGCCGCCCGTGGCGGTTCCGTCCTCGGTGGCATACGTCACAACCACCTGCCGGCCGCTGACCGGTGTCAGCGTGGCGACAAAGTTCAGGTTGGTGGATCCCAGGTCGCCTTCACCAACCGCGTTGGGCTCGATCGAGACCGAAGGCAGCGGGTCATCGTCCGTGATCCTCACGGTGCCGCTTCTTGCATAAGTCGCGTTCGTAACCGTGCCGAGAAACACGAAGAAGAATTCCTCAGCTTCGTTCAGCGCGTCGCCCAGCACCTGCAGCGAAAGGGTCGCGTTGGTCTGGCCCGGGGTGAAGACCAGGATGCCGTTCGTGCCGCGGTAGTCCGACCCGGCGAAGGCCGAGCCATTGCCGGTCTGCCAGAGGGTGGAGACAGGCAGCGCGGAGGGATTGGACAACGTGGCCTCCACAGCCACCTGGACCACGCCCTCGTTTCCTTCCGTCACGGTGGCATCGCCGATCTCGAGCAGCGGACGTTCCACCGGGGTGTTCAGGATGAAGCGGTTGTTCGGGGTGTAATAATCCGCCTCGTTTCGGGACACGGTCGTGATGTTACTGATCACACCGCTCATCAGCGCCCTCACCGTGATGGTGACCGTGGCGGCTTCGCCGGAAGCCAGGGTGCCCAACTGGCAGGCAACCAACCCCTGCTGCTCCGCGCAGCTGCCCTGGGATGCGGTGACCGACACCAGCGACACGATGCTGCCCAACCGGTTCGTGATGCTCACACCCGTCGCCGCGGAGGGACCCGAATTGCCGACAAGCAGGGTGTACGTGAGATCCCCTTCCACCGGCACCTCGGAGGTCGAAGACGACACCGACAGCCCGATGTCGTCCGGCAGCGCCACCGCGTCACCACCGGCCCAGGCCAGGGCATTGGCCACCAGCCGGAGGCCCACATCCGGCTCGGCGAACGGCGGATAGAGATTCAGCGCAACCACCCGCCCGCCCACACCCTGTCGCGTGGCCACGGCCAGGGGACCCTCGCTCCAATGCGCCACCAGGTCGGCTCCATTCGCGAGGGAAATGTCGTAGGTGTACTGGAATGAATCGGCGCGATCGATGGCAACCTCGCTCAGGATCGGATGCCCGGCGTCGTCCGGCACCAGCAGGAACTCGCCCCCGTTGTTGGAGGAGGATTGGACGACGGGAAGATAACCGTCCTCCTGAATCCTGCCGGTCAAAGCCAGGCCATTGCCGGAATCCAGAGCGAACACGGCGACCACGACGCCCCCACCATGATCCACGTAGTCCGCCAACAGGTCGCCCAGGCCGTCCGAGTCGTTGAAGCTGTAGTCCGAGTAAACCAGCACGGCGTCGTAGGCCATCAGTTCCTCGTACGAACTCCAGGGATTGCTCTCCCGCACGTCGAACGACTCCACCTCGGCGAATTGGCCCGATTCCCTCAGCGCGGATTCCACGTACTGATTGGTTTCGACGTCCTCCGCGGCAAGGATCGCCACGCGTCCCGCCGAAACCCCTCCCCGAATGGCATTGACCCGGGTGAGTTCCACCGCCGTGTTGTTCAACGGATTGTTATCCACTTCGGTGCGAGTGACGCGCACCACGTTCGTCAGGGTGTGATCCGCGGTCGGACGCACCACCACCGTCACCAAGGCCGCACCGCTGATGGAGCCGAGATCGCAGACCAGCAGCTGACCGCTGCTCTGACAAGATCCCTGGGAGGCGGTGGCCGACACGAAGATGGAATCCACAGGCAGTTCATTCGTCAGCACCACGCCCGTCGAAATGTTCGGCCCCACATTGGTCAGCGTGATGGAGTAGGTCAGGTTCGTCCCGACATCGGCCGGGTCCGGCGCATCCGAAAGGGTAACCCCCAGGTCGTTCCGCCGCCCGACCTCGAACGGTTCGCTGATTCCGAGGTGTCCGTCCCCGTCGTCGACGATCAGTGACACCTCCTGCCCGGGCACTTGAACCCTGACGGAACCTGTCCAACTGCCATCCACGAATTCGATCGTCTCGGGGGAAACCCCGATGTCGCCGGACGCCCCCACCCGGTAGACGAAGTCCACCACATAGAGGGTGGAGCTGTTGTCGATGCGGGGAACGGTGTCTCCCGAGCTGTAGGAACCCGCAGTGATGACTCCATCCCGGAAGCCGTTCGTCACACTCTGGACGTCGGCGTAGTAGTAGCTGCTTCCGCCGGTGTACATGCCGATCCGGTACACGTTGCCCGCCCTCAATTCCACGGGCTGGGCCAGCTCGGTTTGGCGCCAGCTCCCTGGACTGCTGCTGACCGACTGCCCGACCAGCAAATCACCAGCGTTGTTCCAGATGCTCACCCGGACTCCGGCGAAATGCCGGACATGCGTCACGAGCAGGTTGGTTCTCGGCGTGAACACATAGCCCATGGTGTAGTTGCCTGAGGACCCGAAGAAGGACGTCCGATCGCCAAACAGGTTGTTGGTGCTTTGGAGTCCTCCCTGACGCCCACGTAGCGTCGCCGTCTCGGAGTAGTCGGCAACGATCGAACCCGCCCCGTCGCGCGCGGAAACCGTGGCTGTGAAAAACTCGCCTGAGTACTGGGGCGAAGGAATCGCCGTCCATTGGAACGAGTGGATCGCGCCCGGGAATCCGTCGTCGTTCTCAATCAGGCACTCGCCCTGGCCGTCCCCGAGGGCGGCATTGGACGGGCTGCTGAGATTCACGAAGAAACCCTCGTTCTGCTCGATCTGCGTGTCGCCCACCACCGTGATCACGACCAACTTGTTGGTCTGTCCCGGATCAAAGCGGATCGACCCGTTGGAGGAGAAGAAGTCCTCACCCGCGACCGCCGTTCCGTTGGAAGTGATGAAATTGACGGTAACCGCCCGACCGCTGGCCTCCGAGAGCGTCACCTCGAAGACCACGTTGCTGATGCCCACGTTGCCTTCGGTGAGCCGGACGTCCGCGATGCGCAGAATCGGAAGGGGATCATCGTTGATAATTGTGGCGACGCCGGAGGAGTCCGTCAGCACAGCGTTGGTCGGATTGATCAGGCTGAGGAAGAGGGTCTCGTTGGCCTCGTTCAAGGCATCGCCGAGCACATCGACCGCGACCACCACGTTGGTCACTCCCGGCGCGAAGGTGGCCACACCGTTCGTCCCCGCGTAATCCGTCCCGGATGAGGCGCTGTTGTCGGAGGTTCGATACCCGACCGTGACCGTCAACGGGACGGGAGCCGACAGGTTGATCCCGAAGTTCGCGTTGGTGGTTCCCGAATTGCCTTCGGTCACAACCACATCGCTGACGGTGAGTCCGGGACGATTCACGGTGGTCACCGCGGTGGCACGGTTGTTGGCGAGGTTGTAGTCCTGCTCCATGCCTCCGACCGTCACGACATTGGTGGGCTGGCCAAAGGCCGCCGGCGCGTTGACGGTGAAGATCGCGTTCGTTACGGCGCCTTCCAGAAGGGATCCCAGGGAACAAATCACCTCGTCACCCAGGGTGACGCACCCGGTCAGGGTCCCGGCCGAGACGAAGGTGGCGCCTGGCGGAAGGGTGTTGGTGATCATGACTCCGGTCGCCGTCGCCGGTCCCCGGTTCGTCACGAAAACCGTGTAGTTCAGGAGATTGCCGATGATGACGGGATCCGGTGCGTCGAGCACCGAGACGGCAAGATCGATGGCGGCCGGCGGCAGGCAACATTGGGCTTCGTTCAGAATCACCGAATCCACGAACCAGCCTTCGCCGCTCACACTGGTGTCCGTGGTCAAACGCCAGCGCAGTCGGACGGGTTGTCCGATGGCCGAGGGCGGCATGGTAAACCGGCTCGTGATGAAGCCCCCCGAGCTGCCGGACCACCAGGATCCGTTGTACCCGCCCTGGAGGAAGCTGCCACCGGCCTGTCGGATCTCCGTGAAAGCGCCGCCATTGATGGAGATCTGGAGGACCCCTCCGTCGCAGCAGGACTCGGTCGAGTACCGATGGCGGAAGGAGAACTCGCTGTTGGCGGCGGTGACCGCCAACTCCGGAGAAGTGAGCTCGGTCACGCTGCTGGATCCCGAAGCGCTCACATGCACCGAGTTGGGAGAGGAATCACTGATGTCGCTCCGCGTCCTCCAGCCCGGGCTGGAACCCGACCCCGCGGAGGTCCACCCGTCCGGAAGCGCTGGAGGCGTGACGGTGTCGAAAGCCTCCGTGAACGTGAGAATGGTTCCCAGAACATAGGAAAACACCACGGAACCCAGGCTCCCGCGACTGTCCTGGATCTGGAAGGTTGCCGTCACCGATGCGCCACAGGCGCCGTTGGCCACAAACGAGAACTGCCGTCCCACCGAACCGCCGCCGCCCGCCAGGGTTCCATAGTTCTGAGGGCCGCTCGGACCCACCACTCCCCCGCCTTCAAGCAGCGTCGCCGTGACGTCGTTCAGGTCGAGCGTCCCGGGATTGCGAAGGACAAACTCGGCGGTGACCACCTCACCCGGATCGATGAGGCTGTTCCCCGGCTGGCACGACTCCGACACCACCACGATCGCGTCCGGGATGAGTTCGTCATTCACGATCGTCATCGTGGCCTGGGCGTCCGCCAGGGTCGCCTGGCCGGGCGAACTCAGGTTGAACAGGATGGTTTCATCCGGTTCCAGCAGCAGATCTCCGACAATCGACACGGACACCGTCCGGTTGGTGGTGCCAGGCGCGAAGCTCAGGGAACCGCTCGCCGAAATGTAGTCGGCTGCCGTGGCGGTGCCGTTGGCCGTGCTGTAGTTCACCGTCACGGTGGACGGGGACGGATGCGACAGCCGGACTTCCACCGTCGCCGTCGAGACACCCGCGTTGCCCTCCTCGATCGAAAGGTCCGCGACGGAGAGGGTCGGAAGCAGAACCAGTGTCCTTTCGATGGCGGTGTTGTTGGACTCGTTTCCATCTGCGCCATCGCGCGTCACCTCAATGGTATTCTCCACAACCCCGGGCGTATTGGGTCTCACCACGATCGACACCTCGGCAGCCGTTCCCCCCGCCAGGTTGGCCAGCGTGCACGACACCACCGAGCCCATCGTCTGACAACTCCCTCCGGTCACCGTCGCGGAGACCGGGGTGACAGACTCCGGGAGCGTGTCCACGATCCGGATTCCCGTGGCGGTGCCCGGTCCGGTGTTGGTGACGATGGCCGTGTAGGTCAGCAACTGGCCGACAGGCGCCGGATCCGGCGTGTCGAAAAGCCGCACGACCAGGTCGTTTCGATACACCCAGGCGAACGGCGTGGATCGGCCCGTGTGCCCGTCCGAGTCATCCGCCACCAAACGCGCCTGATCGGCTGCCACAGGCACGCTGACAGCGCCGGACCAGACCCCACCCACAAAGGAGCCGGTGCGTTCGGGCGTGATGCTGGTGACAAAGGAGTCCCCGACCAGATACCGCATGTCGACGAGATAGATATAGCCGGAGGTCGTCGTGGTGGGGAACCCATCCGCCGCGGTGTAGACGATCTGATCAATGGTTCCGTTGGTGAATCCCGAGGGCACCGGTGAGCGGTAGTAGATCCGTCCGTTCGGTTGGTAGAGCGCAAGCCGGTAGCGGGTGCCGGATTCGAGCGCGACCGGCGTGGACAGCGGCGTTTCCAGCCAGGTGCCCGGAATGCTCGACACCGGCTGGCTCAGGACCGGCTGACCGTCGTCCCTCCAGATCGATATCTTGGTTCCGCTGATGTGCCGCACATGGGTCACCAGCAGGTTCGTGGATGGTGTGAAGGAGAACCCGATGGTGTAGGTGCCTGTGAAATCCTCGAGGTTTCCGAGCTCGCCCAGGATCGTGTTGGTGGACTGACCGGCATCGACAACGCCTGACAGGGCGGCCGTGCCGGTGAAGTCGGACACAAGGTTGCCGAACACATCCAGCGCCCGAAGCGAAGCCGCGAAGGGTTCGCCGACGAACTGGGGCGAAGCAATGGCATCCCAGGCGAAGGAATGCACCCCGCCGACCAGGCCGTCGTCATTCAGAATGGTGCCGGTGGCCTCGCCATCAATGATCGAAGCGCCGACGGCATTGGACAACAGGACCCTGAATGTCTCGCCGTCCTCGATCGAGGTGTCTCCGAGAATCGGGACATTCACCACCGCCTCGGTCTGGCCGGCCAGCAACGTCACCGACCCGCCGGTCGCCGTGTAGTCCAGGCCCGACCGGGCCGTCCCGTTGGTGGTGGCGAAGCTGACGGTCACATTCTCACCGCTGGGATACGACAGGCGGATGCGGAAAGCCATCGGAGTGGTGCCAAGGTTTCCTTCGACCATGGACACGTCATCAATGGAAAGGCCCGGGAGCAGAACCGTGGTGAAGGCTGTCGCGGTGTTGTTGGGCGGATAGGGATCGGCTTCGGTCCGACCGACGGTGGCTTCATTGGCGAGGAGCCCTGCCGATTGCGGGATCACGGTGAGGGTCACGAGGGCGTTGCTGCCGCCCAGCAGGGTTCCCAGTTCACAACGCAACACACCGTCGTTGTGTTCACAGGAACCTTGGGAGGCGACGACGGAGCTGAACGCCACCGTGGTCGGGAGAATGTTCGTCACCACCACGCCCGTGGCGGAGGCGGGACCGCTGTTGGTGACCGCAATCAGGTACGTCAGGGGCGCACCCACCGGCGCGGGATCGGTCGTATCGACCATGGAAATCCCCACATCGTCGCGCACGAGCACCGTGAACGCCTGGCTGGAACCCTTGTGGCCGTCACCGTCATCCGCCACCAGCACCAGATTCGTGCCCGTGTCCTGGACCACCACGTTGCCCGTCCACAGACCGTTCGTGAACGCGGCGGAGGTTGTCGGCGCCATGGCGATGCTTCCCCTGGAACCCAGCAGGGTGATGTAGGGCACTCGTGCCGCAATCGACGGCTCGGGATTCTCATCCGCCCAGTTCAAGGGGTCGCCGGAACCGCTGTCCGTCCGGTAGAACAGGGAGCGGTTGAGCACGGTTTCGGTGGAACGCGTGGTCCCGTCCGCCGTGTAGGAGCTGTTGTTGAAGCTGAAGTCAACCAGCAGGTTGTCCACGCCATTGAACTGGAAGGGCGTGGGGAATCGGAGCACCAGGGGACCGGCCGCCTGAACGGTGACATTCGACTGGAAGACCGTCGTCCAACCGCTGGATTCCCATCCCTGGTTGGGGGCATAGCCCGACAGGGACGTGTGCCGCATGCGAATGGTGAACGCGTTCATCGGCTGACCCGGAACGCTCGTGACCTCCAGCGCCAGTCCGCCGATCTCACGCGCCACACCGATCTCGCTGGCCAGGTAGATCGATTGGCAGCGGGCGTCGTGGTAGTAGGTCGCCATTGGCCAGTTCCAGGTGCTTTGACCGTTGCCCACGGGAAGATCCGGCACCTGCGCCACCGCACTCAGTGCCACGGGGCCTGCGAAGTCCTCCACCAGGGTGTTGAAGGCGTCCAACGCCGTGAGGGTCGCCGGAAACGCCTGGTTGATGAACTGCGGCGACCCCACCGGAGTCCAGGCGAAGTGATGGATCTCGCCGATTCGACCATCGTCGTTGGCAATGACCGCCGTGCCTTGAGCGTCGGTGATCGTGGCGTTGACGGCCGCCGAGAGCGTCAGAAGGAAGGTTTCGGAAGGTTCGATCAGGACGTCGCGAATCACCGGCACCACCACGGCGCGGTTGGTGGCGCCCGGAGGGAACACCAGAGTGCCCGAGGTCTGCTGGTAGTCGACATTCGCCGACGCCGTCCCGCCGCCCGTGGAGTAATTCACCCGCACTTCCTGGGCCGAAGGAGAAGAGAGGCGCACGTCGAAGATGAGGTTCGTGGTGCCGACGTTACCCTCGACCACGGAAGAGTCGGCCACCGTGATGTTGGGGGTGAGGATGATGTTGGCCTGACGGACCTCCAGGTTGACGGTCAGTTGACCCTCGAAGGCACCGCGCTCGCCGGTCGTGGGATGAGTGCTCTGGACCGTGAAGGAACGGAGCGGGACGAAATCAAACAGGTACCGCCCTTGTGCGTCGGTGGTGGCGGTCCGCGACGCCGCACCGGTGAGTTGCACGACCGCCCCGGCAACCGGTGTGGCGGCGTCCGTGAGCAGGACCGTTCCCGTGATCGACCCAAGTCCGGTCAGCACCAGGTTCAGGGTGAGCGTCTGTCCGGAGAGCGCGAGGTTGCCCGAGCCAAAGGCCCGGAGCGCCGTGGCCGGGTCATTCACCCGAACCGACACCGGACCGGGCGGGATCAGGAAGAACTCGTAGCGTCCGCGATCGTCCGTCACACCGGTGAACTGGCCAGCGACCGAGGTCAGCGTCACCTGGGCCCCGACCGCGGTCTGGCCGTTGGGCT
>CAUJJW010000038.1 GCA_963205105.1 Verrucomicrobiota bacterium
ACGAGAACCTCCCCACCTTCGTCGTCCTTCCCGATCACCGTGGGTTTGCCTCCAACGGCACCAAGAACTGGGACAGCGCCTTCCTGCCCGCCCAGCACCAGGGCGTCGTCATCTACCCGGGCACCGACCGGCCCATCGACCATCTGTTCCCTCCCCCGGCCGACTACCTGACGCCCGCTTCCGAACAGGACGGCCGAGAGGTGCTGCTCCGCCTGAACCGCGAACACGCCGCCACACGGGAAGGCGAAGCACGTTTGGACGCCCGCATCCGTGCCTACGAACTGGCCGCGCGCATGCAGCTGGCCGCGCCCGAGGCCATGGATCTTTCCAAGGAACCCGACCACATCCTCAAGCTCTACGGCCTCGATCATGGCCGCAGTTCCTTCGACAAAGAGATCAACGCTCTCGAGGAAACCGACATCTTCGGCCGCAAATGCCTCGTCGCCCGCCGTCTGTTGGAACGCGGAGTCCGTTACGTGCAGATCTGGTCCGGCAACGACAATGGTTTCCCCCGACGCAATTGGGATTCCCACGAGGACGTCGAACGGGATCACGGTCCCCTGGCGTCCGGCATGGCCCGTGGCACCGCCGCCCTGATCCAGGACCTCAAACAGCGAGGTCTGCTCGACGACACCATCGTGCTGTGGAGCACCGAGTTCGGCCGCATGCCCAGCACCCAGGGCGGCAAAGGGCGCGACCATAACCCCTATTGCTTCACCACCTGGATGGCCGGTGGCGGCATCCGAGGCGGCGTCTCCTACGGACCCAGCGATGCCTGGGGTTACAAGCCGGCCGATCGCAAGAACCCGACCGAGATCTACGACGTCCACGCCACCATGCTCCACCTCCTGGGCATCGATCACACCCAGCTCACCTACCGGAGCAACGGCATCGATCGCCGCCTCACCGACGTCCACGGCCGCGTGCTTGAACCGCTGGTTGCGTGAGTCCCCGCTTCAATGGGTCGGCAGCCGAAGTTCGATCCCATAGTCGGGTGCCAAATCGATCAGTTTCGCGATGTCCTCGTGCGTCACCGGCAAAGCCGGTGCGTCAAAGGAAGGCAACGGGTGCCCGAAAGCCATCATGAACCGATCGAACCCGGCCGGCGTGGTCAGGATCATCATTCGCGCCTCCGTCAGCCCCTCGTTCTTGAAGGCATGCACTGTCCCGCGCGGGATTTGCACAAACGCGCCCACGCCCGCCGCGACCTTCCGATCCGCCACCCAGACGGTCACTTCCCCGGCGAGAACGAAGAATGACTCCTCCTCGCGTGTGTGAACGTGAGGCGGAGGTCCTCCACCCGGACTGATCCGCGCCTCAAACAAGGCGTACGCGCCACCCGTCTGCTCGCCCCCGGCCAACAGCCGGTACACATCGCCCACCGCCGAGAAAACCCGCCCTTCCTGGGCACCGGCCACGATGATCTCGGACGCAATCGGATTGGACATGCCGCGCAGCGTGGCCGACTTGCGCCGTCCAACGCAATCCGCGGACACCCTGCCCCGTGCCGCCTCGCGGATTCACAGGGCTCGAGCCGGCCAACGGCACCCAAGCACACCCGCAGCCGCCAGCCTATTGGCGCGCCCGGAAGAACCGACGCCCTTCCGGCATCGCGTGCGTCACGAACGGGCTGGTCGCCCCCGGAACGTCCTCCCAGGGACCCTGCACGTTCACGGACCACTGCAACACGCCGGTGTACATCACCCGGATCGTCATGCCTTCCAGCGTGATCGCCACAGGCCCAACTCCGCCAACCACCAGCGTTCCCGTGTCAGGCATCGCCGGTGCCGCCTCGGTGTTGCCCGCGGCATCGCGCGCCACGCTGTAGAACCGGTACTGCGATCCGGAGACTCCCGAGAACCGGGCCGAGGTTTCCGGCGTGGCCAGCAGCCAGGCCAGGTACGGACCGTCATCCTGGGAGGTGTAGATGTCATACGACGCAATGCCGGAGCCTCCCGCCGCGTCGTTGCCCGTCCAACTCACCGTGGTCTCCCCTTCAACTTCCACCGGCATGGACACCATCGCACTCGACGGCGCCAAGCCATCGATCGTGTTGGTGACCCACGGCGTCAGAATCGGAGGATTCGCCCCGTAGGTCGGATCAAAAATGATCACTGCCCGGTTTGTGATGGTCGTTCCATCCGTCAGGTCGGGACGGCTCCGAACCACATAGGTCAATGAGCCCTCACCCCGATGGCTCGCGTCATTGGGCGGCAGAAAACCCGCGAAAGGATCTTCCGGCAAATCGCCCGTTGCCGTGTCCAGCGATCGCATCAGCCACTCGATCCGGCCGGTGTCGGGCTGGAAAGTGACGTTCACCGACACCGGGTAGGGATCGGTGCCCACCTGCGTCGTGGTCGTGTACCGCTGCAACCCCGAAGGCACGAGAACGCGGGCGTCATTGAAAGCAATGGTCTTCAGCTCGAACGTCGACCAATCGAGCTTGGGATCCAGCTGGTCCACCACGAGCACTTCCTGCGCCGCCGCCGCCGCGTTCGTCTTGTTCTCGAACACGATCTCGAAGGGCAGCATCTGGCCTGGCTGCACCCAATGTTCCGGCCCGGCACCCGACTTGGTGTATTTGTCGTTGGGATCCACGCTTCCCACGATGTTAAGAATCGATTGCGCCCACCGCTGATAAGGAAGGTTCAGCAATCGCCGACGGAACTCCTGTTCGAAGCCGGCCGGGTCGTTCCAGGGTTTGCCTTCCAAACTCGCGCCCGTGGGATTGGTCAGCACCGGGCTCTGTCGATGCTTCTCCACCGCCTCCTTCTTGTACTCATGGGTGACTGTGGCCTGGGTCAGCTCGAAGGAGAACCCGAGCCCGCGACACTTCCGCAGCTGCCCCTTGAATCGGGTGATCATCGGACTGCCCGCCGAGGTCGACCAGGCAACACGATCCTTCTGAGTGGCGGCGAAGCCGACAAACGTCGTGTTGGCCGGCCCAACGCCCTCGTTGAAGGCCTCCGAATGACAGGAGTTGTTGATGAAATACGTGGTGCCGGCGCCGACGTCGTCGATGGCCTTGGTGAAGGCCGTCGGCGACACCGCCCCGCCGTTCGCCACCAGCCAGCCGGTGCCTTGGTCGGTGCGTCCCCCGTGACCGCTGTACGCAATCACCAGGTTGTCGTCGGCATCGACCTTGCCCTGGAACTTCCGGATCTCGGCCAGGATGTTGTCCCTCGTCCACGTGCCCGGTTCGTTGGTCGAATCGTGAGCACCGGTGATCTGACTGTCCGGAACTCGCAGGTCCTGGCGCGCATAGGTCTGCAGATCCAGTTGATCCGCCTTCACGGTCGGTGTGTCCCCCGCTCCCACACCCGCCGCCCGGCTCAGCGAGTAGTCCTCCATCGTAATGATCACCCACCAGGTCCGGCGGATACCGTCACCGGGAATCTTCTTCGGCGCACCGTGCAACGAGGGCGAATCCGCTTCCGCCTCCCAGGCTGGCGGAATCTCGATGATCGGCATCGCGATGGGTGTCGTCTCGGGTTCATCGCCGAACAGCCAGCGCCCATTCACATTCCCCAGGTATGTGTAACGAAGCGGACTGGTTCGAATCTCATCCAGATCCTTGCCCAACAGCGCAGCGTAGTCGGACACGTTCGCGCCCAGTCGCTGCGACAACGTGCCCAACATCGTCCCCCACGCGCCTGCGTTGGCGCCCGTCGGTGCCGGCAGGGAGGTCCAATCGAACGGGCTCGCGTCCGCCATCCATTGT
Organism: Verrucomicrobiota bacterium; assembly: GCA_963205105.1. Classification (GTDB taxonomy): domain Bacteria; phylum Verrucomicrobiota; class Verrucomicrobiia; order Limisphaerales; family CAIMTB01; genus CAIMTB01. The sequence continues at coordinate 3,722 of CAUJJW010000038.1, forward strand.
TCGCCCGTGATCACATCCAACACGACCGTCATGGGACCCGAAGCCTTTAACCGCACTTCGACCGTCACTTCCTGACCCGGCCCCAATGTCGGCAACAGCACGTCCGGGTTCAGCGCCAGGAAGGTGAAGGCATCCGCCCAGTTCAAAGTGCTGTCATAGAGCCGAATCTCCGTCGCTCCCGGCGCCGAAAACCGCAGCATCGGCAGCCGCACATCCACCAGCCCGCGATTCCCATAGGTCACCTGCCAGGTCGTCATCCGACCCGCCCGGGTCGTCGCCGGACCCGCCAGGTCCGCATAGAAATCCGCCGTTCCGCCCTCGACCACTTCCAGCGCCTGCGGTTGGGAGACGCCCAAGCCATCCAGGTTCGCCGACAGCGTCGCGATTCCTGGCGGCAGGCCCTTCAGGTCAAATGTCGCGAACGCCCGGCCTTCCTGCCGAAGACTCACCACGTCCGCCGTTCGTTGGGTCTGCCCCACGGACAGCGTGAAGAGGGTTCGTGTCTGAAAACCCGAACCCAGGATTTCCAGCGTCACGCGCCCTGCATTGCCCACCCGCGTCTGGCGGATGGATTCAATCGCGAACGGCGCCGTCGATGCCTGGATCTGGAAGGCCTCCGGCGGCCCCTCCAGCACCCGTCCCACCGCCAGCACGTAGAACGTGTTGGTGGTCCCCGCAGCGCCCGTCCCCGACACCACCACCGAAGTGTCCGCCACCCCGAATTCCCGCTGCCGCGAGGTGTAGACCGCCGGCGTCGGCACGAACCCACGACCCACGTAGAGTTCCGTGATTCCGGACACTGCGGACAGATCCAGGCGCACGAGAACGTCCTTACCCGCTGGGGCCGAACACTGGAACCACTGGCTTTCTTCAACAGCCCCGAACGCCGCAGACACCGCAGGCCCATCGACAACCAGGCCCGGCACTTCGAGCGTCGTCGATGCCGTCGACGCACCTTCGTTGTTGGCCACATTCGCGCCTTCGAAGACATCGCCACGGCTGTTGCCTTCCACCACCCACGCATAGTCGCCCAGCACGCCGCCGGGCACCCGTACGTCAGCTTCCACCACCCGGCTTTGACCGGGCCCGAGCGTCACGGTTCGACCCACAAGCGCTTCACCCGCCAGGAGCCGCTCGCCACCCGACATGGACCGCAGGTAAATCGCGTCATGCCACGGACCGCTGAAGGGTTCGGCCCCGCGATTGGCCACCACCCACGTGACCCGTGCCATTTCCCCTGCGACCACCCGGGAAGGTCCCTCCACCGCCACCACCATCACGTCGATGGCCGACGGTGCGTCTTCGACAAACTCATACGCGCCCAAATCCGGGACCGCCCCATTCCCCGCCGGCGTGCCGGTGTTCGCGGACCGCGGATCGTCATAACGCGGTGAACCGGCCATATCCCGCACCGACGCCACCGCGCCTTCCCCGGCATCAATGCCAGGTGAGGCATGTCGCAACCGGAAATTATCCGTCGCCGGATCCTTGAAGAGGGGTTCCACGGACAGATTCCCCTGCGTGCCCGTCCGATCGCTCAAACCATTGTAATTCCCGCGCCGGGCGTCGGGATTCCAAACGTTACAGCTGGTGACCACTGCCACCCCGCTGCCGAGGTCGTGCTCGATGCCGACATCGATCGAGCGCGAGATGATCGAGTTCCGAATGTTCAGCTGCCCCACATGTTCGAGCAGACCAATGCGGTTCTCATCCAGTGTGCAATGAATCACGTCCATCTCGCCCACTGCCGTCAGCCCTCGATCGCACCGGAGCACGAGACAGTTCTCGAAGCGCGTGCGCCCATAACAAAACGCACCGTCTTTCAGGGCGTCCGCAATCACCGAGTTCCGGACGGTCAGCGGTCCGCCGAGCGCTTCAATCACGCCGCCCGCACCCCATGGATTACCCACTGAATTGCCGCCATACCGGATGATCGCATGATCCAGCGTCGCCGTGCTGCCGTCCTCGAAGCGCAGACTTCTCCAGTCGCCCGCGGCAGGAACACTGCGGGTTCCGTCGTCACTCGAATCCCCACCCCAGGTGTCGTCGCGCAACGAGGTGAACACCGCGGGCTGCGCCACGCTGCCCGCAACCAAGAGGTTGCCGCCCGCCCGCACATCGATGCCTCGCCCGGAGGCGAATTTCACCAGCGCCCCGGCCTCGATCCGCAGGGTCACTCCCGACGGCACCACCACGTCGTCCCCAATCTCACGCAGCGAATCCCCCGTCCACGTTTCATCGCCCACCAGCATCCCGCCGTAGGTTTGGCTGTGATACCGAAGCCGCATGGACTCAGACGCCGGCAACGCCGCGCCCGCACCCACTTGAAGTCGCCAACTGCCCGGCACCGGCCTCGACTCGGAACCGTCCTGATTGGAATCGCCGCCAACCGAATCATCGAGGAACGAGGTCAAGGTCACGGGCTGAACCGAAGTTCCTTCCGCCAACAGGGCTGCACCAGCGTCGAGGCGAAACCGGATTCCCGGCAGGAACTTGACGACCGTTCCAGCCGGCAAAGCCAGACTCGCACCTGACAACAGTGAGAGGTCCCTCCCCACCGCATGCACTCGGGCAGGATCCCAGGTTTCGTTCCCCGTGATGACGCCCCCATGCCAGACCACGGCGTTGTTCACCATCACCGAGCGCGTGCTCTCTGCCAGCACCGAACCCGCGGCACCCCGTGCCACCAAACGAATCGCGTAGCGCCCATCCCCCACCCGGGTGGTGTCCCAAGCCACCGATGCGGCCGTCTCCGTGGTCACCGTTCCGATGGGTGACGACACCCCGTCCCGCCAGGCATCGAAGGTGATCTGAACTGGTCCCGTTTCACCCAGCAGAATCGCCGCTTCAATCGCCACCACGCCGTTCACCCAGCCTTCGTGCGGCGCCAGCCAGAGAATGCGATCCGGCACGCTACGATGCAGGGTGCCGTCCGCGCCCTTCGCCGATCCGCCCGCTCCGGCAACGTCGATCGTTCCTGTGAAGGTTTCGCTCGCGCGATACAGCGCGATTCTCCCGCCGGATCCACCGCCACCATCCACCCACTCGCCCGCTCCCCCTTTTGCCAGCACCACACCGCCGCCAGCCAGGGTGCGGGCGCCCAACAGAATGCTTCCGCCAGCGCCGCCGCCGGAATTGTTCGCCACGCCATTCAACCCGTTCGCGGTGATTGCACCATCCACCGCCAGGGTTCCGCCGGCGAGAATTCGAATCGCCCCACCGCCGTGACCGCCAGGGCCACCGTCACCGGACCCGCCCTGGCTTCCCCAGGTGCTGGGCTCTTGCAGCGATCCATACGCCGCCCCTCCCGTCAGCCCGGTGGCGCTGGTTCCGCCGACACCTCCGTGACCTGCTCCGCTTCCCGCCCAGACCCGTTGCCCGCCCCCGCCCGGGCCTGCGTCACCCGCCACGGGATAGCCGCGGCCGTCGACGTTCACGGAGCCTGCGATGTTCACATCACGCAGCGCCACCACGCTCACATAGGGATCGCCCTTCAAGTGGGTGAGGATCGCATTGGTGGCCAAGTCCAGCCGACCGACAACCAGGGCAGGATCGCCGTAAACCTGCGCGCGTTGGGAAACCGTCAGGTCGAATGCTTCCTCGGTGACCAACCGCGTGTAGGCACCCCACACGTCCCCGTTCTCAATCAGCAATCGCCCCACGGCTTCATCGCCCGTCCGTCGGTACACGGTCCCGGCACCACCCGGCTGATGTCCGGACCCACCGCCTCGAGCCTGGGTGATCCCGTCGAATGCTTCGGAACCCAGGTACAAGGCCACCCGACCGCCGCCGCCTCCACCGCCGTCCACCCATTCGCCATTCCCGCCGTTCGCCGTGATCGAGCCCGCGCCGACCAACTTCTCCGCGGTGATCCAGATGCTGCCGCCGGCTCCACCACCCTGGTTGTTGTACCAGGCACCGGTTCCATTGGCTTCCACCACACCTTCCACGCGAAGCGTGCCCGCCACCACCAACCGGATGGCGCCACCTCCCGGACTCCGTGCATTGCGCGGACCATCCCCGGCACCACCGCTGCTGCCGAAATCGGCCGGCTCCAGCACCGAGCCATAACCGACGCCGCCGGTGGTGTCGCCGGGCCAGGCAATGCCGCCGCTGCCGCCGTAGGCGCCGCCACCGCCGCAGTAGGTGCCCGTCGAACCGGCACCTCGCCCCGGGTCATTGCCCACGGGATAACCTTTGCCGCCCACCGAAAGGCGCGCGCCCGCTTCCACCGTCAGATCACCACGAACGGTCAAGGTCAGTCCGGATTGCCCGTTGGTGTGGGTCAGCACCGAGTTTCCCCGGAGCACCAGGCTCTCCAGAGTCTGCGGACGCGTCGGAAACATGGTGGTGCCCCCGGCCAGGACCAACCGGGTGCCCGAAGGAACGTCCAGAGGACTGAGCGTCCCCGCCCCGCCGCCATTGTCGAACACCAGTTCACCCCCGGTTTCGTTGCCGATCCGCGTGTAGATCGTGCCCGAGCCGCCGATTGCGCTCCCGCCCGAACCCTTGGCCTCGATGGATCCGCTGAACGAGCGTTGCCCCAGGTAGAGCGCGATTCTTCCACCAGCGCCACCGCCGCCGTCCACCCATTCGCCCGTGCCGCCATTGACCGAAATCAGCCCCGATCCCGCCAGGGATCCCGCGGTGACAAAAATGCTCCCGCCTGCGCCACCACCCGCGTTGTTGACGCTGGTTCCCAGTCCCAGCGATGTCAGCCGCCCGTCCACCTGAAGCTGATGAGCCACGACCAACCGCAACACGCCACCGCCGGCGGCTCCCGGCCCGCTGTCGGAAAACCCGCCCTGACTGCCCGACGTGAGCGGCTCCAGAATAGAGCCGTACGCCCAACCACCGTCGGCGCCCGACGCGCTCCTTCCGCCGACACCCCCATGCCCCCCGCCTGATCCCCCCCAGGCAACACGGACACCTGCGCCTAGGCCTGGCGTGCCGTCACCCGGATGCCCACGCCCATCGGCATGGACCGATCCACCCTCGTCGATCCGCAGGTTGTTGAGCACCTGGATTTCGGCCTTCGAATGCACCGCCAACGGGCTGACCACGGCCGTGGCGCCTACGAACAAATCCTGCAACACCAGGTTGGTGGAGGGGAAACCGGAAGCCGCCCCGGCCAGCTCGAGCTGGTACGCTGAAGGTGATTCCAAGGGAGTTTCATTCCCGCGGGTGCCGCCGTTGTGCACCAGCACGTGTCCGAAGGCGGAACCCGTCTTGCGCGTGTAAATCGTTCCTGCACCACCCCGCTGACTGCCTCCTCCGCCATACGCCTGCATCGATCCGGAGAAGGTGTTCTCGGCGAAATACAGGGCCAGCCGTCCGCCGGCGCCACCACCGCCATCCACCCATTCCCCGGCACCACCATCGACCGAGATCAGACCAGCGCCCGACAAGGTTCCCACGGTCAGCCAGAGACTGCCGCCGGCGCCGCCGCCTGCATTGTTGACCGGCCCGGCAGCGGAACCATTGGCGCTCAATCGGCCGTCCTTCTCCACCGTCAGCCGCCCTCCCACCACCAACCGGATCGCGCCACCGCCCGCGGCGCCCTGGCCTCCGTTGCTGTCACCGCCCTGGCTGCCCCAGGAAGCCGGTTCCAAAACCGAACCATGGTGGAAACCACCCACGCCGCCATCCGCGGCAATGCCTCCCCACCCGCCGTGACCGCCGCCCGAACCGGCCCAATCCTTCCGCACGCCACCTCCCGGCCCGCGATCGTCGCCGAACGGATATCCCCTGCCGTCGGCATGGATGGCTCCGCCCGCCGCGATATCCAAGTCGCCCGAGGTTCGGACTTCGAGCTGTGACTGGCCGGTGCGGTGCATCAGCACGGCATCCCGTCCGACCTCGAGACGGTTCAACACCCATGGGCCTTCCGCGTAGCACACCGCGTTGCTCACCACGTGCGCCCGGAACGGCTTCGGCGAGGTGACCAGGGTCACATTGCCCCAGGTACCGCCGTTGCTGATCCAAAGGTCGCCTATCGTGTCACGGCCTCCCTCGAGATAAACGGTGCCTGCGCCTCCCAACTCCTTGCCCCCACCGCCATAGGCGGTGATGCCACCGGCGAACTCGTTTGCCCCGAGATACAGGGCGATGCGCCCTCCACTTCCGCCACCGCCATCCACCCATTCACCCCGGCCGCCATTCACCGAAATCACTCCCGTTCCCGCCAATACCCCCGCCGTCACCCACAGACTTCCACCGGCGCCACCCGCGGCATTGTTGACGGAGGTGCCGCTTCCTTCCGCAGCCAGTCGGCCGTCCACCAGCAAGCGGCCGTTCACCACCAAACGCAGGGCTCCACCTCCGGGGGCACCAGGCCCACCGTTGCCATCACCGCCCTGACTCCCGAGCGCCGCCGGCTCCAACACTGAGCCGTACGGCGCTCCGCCTTCCGCGCCGTTCGCGCTGTGCCCGCCCCAGCCGCCATGGCCGGCTCCCGTTCCGACCCAATCGGCCCGCTGACCGGTTCCCGGCCCACGATCCGCGCCCACCGGGTAGCCTTTCCCATCCAGCTCAATCGCCGACCCGGCCTCGATGACAAGATCGCCCGTCACTCGCAGCGTCGCTCCAGCCACCCCGGGTGGGTGGGTCAACTTGCCACCGCGGGTGATCCTCAGGCTCGCGAACTCATGCGCGCCCGACAGGGTCAAGGTGGCGCCATCCAGGACCACGGATTCCCCGGCAAGGCTGGTGTCAGATGCAGTCAGATCGCGCGACTCCGTGAGGATCACCTCGGTGTGACCGGTGAAGTCCATCAGCCCGGCCAGAACGACGGTGAGCGTCAGGCAATGCTTCCAAGTCCAGTGGGATTTCATGACAGGTGTCCTCGGTTGGAATGCGGGTGGAGACTCGACGCAACCTCCAAGAGTGAGGTGTTCCGATGAAGGCGTTGTGGAACGCGGAGTTCCTTCGAACGGAACCCAGGATCCAGGATGCATACCCAAGCCGATGCGACATTGGCCTCCCCCGTTTGGGAGTCAGGCGGTTGGGTTACCTCCTGATTCCCATCTTTGCCAACGGCAGCGTCCCAGCTTCGGAACCGCTTGTCTCAACATCACTTGGCGAACCGGCGACGGATCTTGGCCAGTCTTCCCGTCATCGTGTTGCAACCAGCAATGGGCCGGGCTGATACCCACCATTCGAGAGCGGCGTGGCCTGGTCCAAGAATTGGTAAAATCTCCCGCCAAGCGCGCAGACGCCGAGAACGCCCATCGGTGGTCCATGGACCGACGTTTCGCAACACACCTTCGACGAGCCCCTTGAACCGCTGTCGTCCGGGTAGCAACCTGCCGCCCTGTTCATGAAGACCTTCCAGTGCGCCTGCCGGCAACCCCTCTTCTTCGACAACACGGAGTGCCTCAAGTGTGGCGCGAAGGTGGGCTATGATCCGACCTGCGGCGAAGTGGCGGCGTTAAAGCCTGCCAAGGCCGACCTCTGGAAACTGGCCCGCGACGCGCGACGACCCCAACCCCTGTTTCGATTCTGCGCCACGCGGGATCAGGCGGCGCACTGCAACTGGCTGGTGCCCGAAACGGATCACGATGAGCACTGCCTTTCCTGCCGTCTCACCCGCACGATTCCCATCCTGGACCGGCCGAAGAATGCGGGGCGCCTTCGGGACATCGAAGCCGCCAAGCGTCGGGTTCTCTTCCTGTTGCAGCGACTCGAATTGCCGATCGTTCCGAAGACTGAAGAACGCCCGGACGGCCTGATCTTTGATCTGTTGGAATCGATTCCCGGCGAACCGCCGGTCCTGACCGGTCATGCGAAAGGCGTCATCACCCTGAATGTGGCAGAAGCCGACGACGACTACCGGGAGCGGTTCCGCGAGAACCTGGGCGAGCCCTATCGAACGCTCGTGGGGCATCTGCGTCATGAATTGGCGCACTACTATTGGGACGTCCTGGTACGCGACACGGAATGGCGGCCCAAATTCCGGGAGGTTTTCGGGACGGAAGAAGCCGATTATGGCGCAGCGTTGCGACACCACTATGCGGCGGGGCCTCCGGAGGATTGGCGGCAACGGTTCATCAGCGCGTATGCCGCGGCCCATCCGTGGGAGGACTGGGCGGAATCCTTTGCCCATTACCTGCATCTGCGCGCGACTCTGGAGACGGTGACGAGCTACCGCTTGAGCACGGCCAAAGTGCCGCTGCGCATCGATCCGTTCGGCACCGAATCGCTGTACCAGAAAGAACCGGCCGAAGCCGGAGAAGCCTTCCTCGGCTGGATCAACGCGTGGGTGGTTCTGACGGCGGTCCTCAATGAGGTGGCGCGAAGCATGGGGCAACCCGACATCTATCCGTTTGTGATGAACGGCCCTGTGGTCCGGAAACTTCACTTCGTCCACTGCGTCGTCTTGGGAAAACGCGCCGCCAAAACCGCAGAACCCCCCGCCTCGCTCGCCGCACCGACAGCGGCGTGATCTCGCCGTGCCTTAACCCGGGCGCAGGTGTCCTGCAGCATGCGTCCGCCCAGCCATCGTAGCGGAACGCAGTTGGCGTCGACACCGCTGATGGAGCGTGGATGTGCCGCGGTAAAAGTGACGGCAGGGGTGTGCCCACAGAGTGCCGTGCCCCTTCCAAATGCCTGACACCCTGTCGCGTCCCCTTGCGCCTCCAAATGCCTGGCACCCTGTGTACCGAAATCCTGGGCATCCTTCGCACCCGGAAAGCTCCTACAACAAAGGGACAGGCGAGTAGTGGATGGATCTCGGTCATCCAGCGAAGTGCTTCCTATTGCCTGACACTTTGTGCAGTCCTCGGCGCCAGGATGAATCACGCATCGAACTAGATGACCAACGAAGCCCCGACGTTTCGGCATGTGATCAGCAAACCCCGACCCACATGGCCAATTCTGAGTCAAGAGGCCCGGCATAATCGCCCAAGTTCGCAGCTCGAATCGCCAAACGTGGGCGATTTCAGAAATATCGCGGCCATGAAGCCAAGACCTGCCATCGCCAGGACTTGTGGTTCCGACTTTCCCTCCATCAACCCTCTTGGAAGAAGCACCCCCTAAGCCCTTAACCAAACACATCCACCCTTAACGCACGTGCCGTGAACAACCCCCGCTCGGCCATTCCCCGAAGAGGGCGGGCTCCAGTTTTTCTCCGAGACCCAAACCGATCGCGGCATCGGCGAAAGATCTTCTCGACGAAATCGCGGGTTCCAAAGATCGCCCCATCACAGAAGTACCTCACCCGGCATCGGAGATAGTTCCCCGTTGAGATCTGCCCCCCCTCTGCCAAGACCTTGAGAACCGCTTCGTGACTGATGGCCCCACGAACTGTCTGAAGGTCCTCACCAATCGACTCGCCCACCTCATCTCCCTCCACGAACAAATGCTTTCGATATGACCTCAGGGATTCCTCAGCCCCAACACCTTCGGCCCGTAATAACACCTCAACCACTCGCTTGATCCCCTCCAGTGCTCCCGGATGCCCTGTCACCGCCTCCCGATAACCACACCAGCGATAATCCTTAGGATCCTCAACCATCCTGGCGCGCACGGGGTTGAGATCGATATAAGCCGCCATAGTGACCAAGGCCCGTCCCTCGCCTTCGACCAACACACTCCTGAAGCGTTCTTCCCAGAGGGTCCCCTTGCGTTTGGCTTTTCGATTGTACATCGCACTAAAACGCTGCTTCAGGAGCTTCATGTAGTTCGAGAGGCTCCATCGCCGCGCATGATACCGGGACAGCCAGAGCGTCTCAGCCGCTCCATCTCCTGCAGCTCGAAAGGCGGCGACCTGCTGACGTAACGCGCCGATTTCTTTGGCTCCGCTGAGTTTCGCGAGGGCTTCGAGAGTCTCTTCAACGCCCGGGAGGTGCTCCGGCGGCCGCGGTACCTCCAGAAGAATGTGAAAATGGTTCGACATGATGCAAAACGTCAGGATTCGCACCTGGCAGAACTCGGCGAGTTCCACCATCAGGGATCGAAAGAGTTCCTTGTCAGCTTCATGCAGGATGGGACGCCGATCCACGATGCGAGAATAGCAATGGTACACTGCTGTGGGTTGGTCGTCCGGTGCAAGCAACCGGGGTCTTCTCATGATGGGATAACGCGAGAAGGTGCCGTTTTCTTACAAGACTCCGACCAGAATTTGCCCGTCCCCTTGTTGAAGCCCAATCAACTGCCAGTCCCCATGTCGTGTCCTATGTCGTGTCTCACGCATGACGACTACCCGGCGCCACACTCCCGCCACTCTCAAAATGCCTGGCACCCTGTTTGCACTCTGTGGTTATGGTCCCTCGACCGGGCTCACCGAGAGCCAGTTGTTCCCTACTCGAAGCAGCGTATCGAACACCGGGTCCACCGGAGTCACCTCCGCAATCACTGGTTCTCCCTCCTTCTGGTCGGCCAATCGTCCCTCTGCCACCATCTGGTAGCGCTCCAGGATATCATCCCGCACCTCGTCCGCGGAGATATGCACCGAACTGGCCGGCCCAATCACGTTGGTGTTCATCAGGTACGGTTGCAGTTCGCGCACCTCCTGGGGAACGCGCCCTCCATTCGCTTCAGCGTAACCTTGGAGCGCCCGATGAAAGACCCATGCCAAGCGGTTCTTGGCTTTCGCGCGCGCCGCAGACAGCGCCATCCGCGCATTTCGCGGATCACTGAAGTCAAATCCCTCCGGGGCGAGTCCGAGAGGTTCTTTCGCAAGCTCGAACCAGTCCTCTTCGGTGAGAAGTCGAAGTTCCGGGATGGCGCGATCCGGCATGGTGCCGCTCAAGGCTTTCATGATCTTGACCCGGTTCATCCACGATTTCAGTGCCTCCTCCGAGGCATCCGACTCGTTCGAAAACCGCGCCTGCGTCGCCTCGGATATCCGTAGGGCTGCGCGCAGTTCTCCAACCTGATTTCGCAGACGCATCAACTCCAATTTGTCGCTGGCGAACTCATTGCTTCTGGAGCGGAGCCCGAGAATCTCCCCATTTTGTGCAGCAATCAGGTCTCTTGCCCGTTCGAACTCCACGAGTGCAGCGGTTCGGGATGCGTCAACCTCCAGGGCGTGAGTGGTGAGACGGGCAATCCGCTGGGCTTGATACACGTTCCAACCAACCACCACCACCGCCGCTGCGGTGACGAGGAGTTTGCTTGAGGCAGGCATCGAAAGGGTCGAAAGCCACCCTCCCAAGCTGGCCGATGCTGGAAGGACGTTGGCCATTTGAACGGTAATCATCTGGACAAGCGCCTCAGGGGCAACGGTCACCCCGTTCGCAGTCAACGCCGCCCCCAGACCGGTACTCCCGATGGCAACTCCGCGTCGGGCGAGAAATCGCCTGAGTCGATCAAGAGCCCTCGCAACCCGCTTTTGAGCGGCGTCCTCGGATATACCCAACACGTTTGCGATTTCCCGAAGCGAATCGCCTTCCAGATATCGCATGACCAGCACCGTCCGGTCGCGATGTCCGAGCGCGCCCAGTCCCTCATCCACCACGGGCGCCAGATCATCCCAGCTGCTCTCGGTCCGTCCTGATGCCTGGTCCATAGCAAGGCTTTCACGTTCTCGCCGGCGTCGTTCCCGGCGATAGACGTCGATGGCCTTCCGCCGGGTCACTTCATGGAGCCAGGCTGAGAGCACTGTCCGGTCCCCCAGCGAAGCAGCCTGCCGGGCAAGTTCCAGGAATGCAGCTTGCGTGACTTCCTCAGCCAGCGATCGATCCCTGAGAACACGCGTTGCCACGCCATAAACGAGACCGAGATGCTTGCGTACCAAATGGGCGAATGCGTCCTCGCACTGGTCCGAAACGTATTTCCGCAGCCACTCGACGTCGCAGGGCATCATTTCAAGTACTGTCGTCGCCCGGCGCTGAATTCCGACAGGTTTCTTTGGCATCTTGACGCATCGCCCATCGGATCTTGTCCGAGGCCGAAAGCCTAAAGGAAAACCCGCCTCCCACCTGGGCTGGCGAGGACAATGACGCGTCCTCACTTTCCGCTCGCCCCCAACCGCCTTGCCGCGGTGCCATCAGGACGTGATGACCGCCGCGCACCACTCCGGACGCCTTCTGACAGTCTTGGCCGGATTCCTCCTCGGTATGTCAGCCGCCTCAGGCGCCGAACCCGAGCTTCGCCCCGAGGACCTGACCCATTTCCCGCCCGTGGAACCGGCCAACGTCGCCGCCTCCTTCGAGATCCGGCCAGGTTTCCACATCGAGATCGCTGCCGCCGAGCCCCACGTCGTCGATCCCGTGGCGATGAGTTTCGACGCGCTCGGACGCGCCTACGTCATCGAAATGCGGGATTATTCCGAGCGCCGACCCGAACGTCTGGGCCGGGTGCGCCGACTGGAGGATCGGGATGGCGACGGACGCTACGAGACCAGCACGGTTTTCCTCGACGGCCTCGCCTGGCCCACAGCCATCACCTGCTGGGACGACGGCGTGTTCGTGGGCACCACCCCGGATATCGTGTACGCGAGGGACACGGATGGGGACGGACGCGCGGACATCCGGGAAACCGTGTTTACCGGATTTGCCAGCGACTTTGCGCCATACGCCACGAACAAGCTCAACGTCCAGGCCATGATGAACTCGCTTCAATGGGGCCCGGACTGCCGCATTCATGGCTGTGGCAGCATGAGCGGCGGCAAGATCCAACGCGTCGTCAACCCCTTCACCACCGCCTGGCGCAGCAACGCTTTGGCGCGCCTGGGACCGGCAGCCGCCGAATACCCCGAGACCAACGCCCCCCTCGATTTGCGCGGACGCGACTTTTCCTTCGATCCTCGACTGCTGGATCTCCGTCTCGAAACCGGCGGCGGCCAGTACGGCATGTCCTTCGATGACGTGGGCCGAAAATTTTTCTGTTCCAACTCCGACCACCTGCAGGTCGCCCGGTACGAGGAGCGCTACGCCTCCCGCAGCGCGTGGTTCTCGCCGCCGTCCCCTCGGGCAAGCATCGCCGCGGACGGCCCTGCCGCAGAGGTCTTCCGCATCAGTCCCGAAGAACCCTGGCGGATCATCCGAACCCGCTGGCGGGTCACCGGGCTGGTCCAAGGCCTCATCGAAGGCGGTGGCCGTTCGTCCGGCTACTTCACCAGCGCCACCGGTATCACGGTCTATCGAGGCGACGCTTATGGCGCCGATTTTTCCGGCGACGTCTTTGTCGCGGATTGCGGCAGCAATTTGATCCATCGGAAGAAGATCCGCGCCCAGGGGTGCGACCTGATCGGAGAACGTCCCGCGGATGAACGCCAACGGGAGTTTCTTGCCAGCCGCGACACCTGGTTCCGCCCCGTACAATTCGCCAACGCCCCCGACGGCTGCCTCTGGATCGTGGACATGTACCGCGAAGTCATCGAACACCCATGGTCGCTCCCTCCCAATCTCAAGCGTCTCATCGATCTCAACTCGGGCAACGACCGAGGCCGTCTGATCCGCATCGTTCCTGACGGCAAACCGCTGCGTCGCCAAGTGAACCTGGCATCCGCTTCCGACGATGAACTGATCGCCACCCTGGGGCATGCCAACGGCTGGCACCGCGATACCGCCGCCCGCCTGCTCCACGAGCGCCAGGGTGCCACTCTCCCCGGTTTGAAGTCCGCGCTGCGCAAACCCGCCGAACAACCCCTGGCCAAGCTGCAGGCGCTCCAACTGCTCTTCGCCCGGAAGGCTCTCGATTCGATGGACCTCGCGCTCTCCCTGCGCGACGCATCTCCCGAGGTCCGCCGCACCGCCCTGCGCTACACGGAACTGACGCTTCGCGGCAACAGCCTGGTTCCCCCCATCGCCAGCACGCTGGCCGAATTGGCGAAGGATGATTCGAACGTCCGCCTCCAGCTGGCATTTTCCCTCGGCACCTTGCCCCACCCGCTGCGCACCCAATTCCTCGCAGCCTTGCTTCGATCCGCCACCAAGCAGCCTGGCGAATCCCTCATCGCCGCCGCAGCTCTGTCCTCCTTGGGCGATGACGCTCCCGTCGTGTTCACCATCCTCGCCCGGGACGCTGGCCAAGGTTCGTCGGGTTCCGACGATTCACTTCCTGCCCTCGCCGAAATGATCGGACGCCGCAACCGACCCGAGGAAACCGCCGCAGCCCTCGAACAAATCGCCGCCCTGCCCCCGGAATCGCTCGCGCTCAACACCGCGCTCCAACTCGCCAACGGGCTTCGCGGCGCCGGAAAATCTATCGCGGCAGCCGATACTCAAGGTCGTCTCAAGGGCCTCCAAACCGCCGCCCTCAACGCGGTCACCAGCGGAACCGGCCTGCCCCAGGTCGAGTCCATCCGACTGCTCGGCCATTTCTCCGGCGACACATTCCGCCCCGCCCTGCTCGCCGCGCTGAGCCAGGGTCGCCCGGCGCCCACCCAACGTGCAGCCATCGATGTGCTGCTCCGCACCGACGACAGCGCCACCCTCAACGGCATCTTGGAGCGCTGGGGCCAACTGGAACCCGACGCCCAGACCGCTTTCCTGGAAGCGGTCCTTCGCCGCCCCACCGGAACCCGCGCGGTGCTTCAGGCGATCGGTACCCGTCGCATCGAAGTGCGAAGCCTGACGGCCGCTCAGGTGAGTGCCTTGCGTGGGCATGCCGACCCCTCCATCCAACAGCGCGCCGTCGAGTTGCTGGGCCCCGCCACCGCCAACCGTCACGACGCCGTCGCCGCCCTGCTTCCAGCCCTCTCCCTCCGCGGCGACATCGAACGCGGTCTCGCCGTCCATGCCGCTCAATGCGCGCCCTGCCATCGACTCGGCGGGCAAGGCCACCCCCTCGGCCCGGATCTTGAAAGCGTCCGTTCCCAACCCAAGGAAAAGCTCCTGGTCGGCATTCTTGATCCCAACCGCGAAGTCCAGCCCACCTACCTGGCGGTCACCGTCGAGACCACCGATGGCGAGGCGTTGAGTGGACTGCTCACCGCGGACACGCCGGCCGGCATCACCCTGGTCCAGGCCGGAGGCATTCAACACCAGCTCTCACGAGCCAAAATTCAGTCGGTGAAACCGGATGGCCGGTCTCTGATGCCGGAGGGCTTCGAGGCGACGATCAACGCCCAACAACTCGCCGACCTGCTGGCCGCCCTCACCGGCGCCCCGTAAACCGATCGGCCCAATCCGAACGCAGCAGTCCCAGCACCACCGAATCCTGGATCTCGCCCCCCACGTGAAATCGCTCACGCATGTAGCCTTCGCGACGGAATCCCATCCGCTCGAGCACCGACAGTGACCGATGGTTGCGCGGGTCGGTGTCGGCTTCGATGCGATGCAGTTCCCAGTCGTCGAAGGCGCATCGAAAGAGGCCTGTGAGCGTCTCCGCCATATAACCTTTCCCCCAAGACTTCCGGCCCAGGGCAAAGCCCACCTCGGCTCGTCGGTGCGCGACGTCCCAGCGCCAGAGCGTGGCGGTGCCCAGGAATTGATCATCCTCCGCTCGGACGATGCCCCATTGGAACAGCGTTCGTTGACGGAACAGCAATTGGATTTCCGCCACCAACTCCACGGCCGCCGCGTCATCGGGAAGTGGCGGCGCGCTCCAATACCGCACCACCTCGGGATCGCCGAACACCTCCCGCAATGCCGGCGCATCGCGTTCCTCGATCCAACGCAGCACCAGTCGTTCGGTCCGCAGGGTTGGCAGGCGGTCCATTCCTGGGAAGGGCACAGGTTTCACAGCCATTGAGGATCGGAGTCTACCTTCGGTTCGGTTCACCGCCCAGCCCGGTGCAGGCTGCCCAGAAAGGTGTAACCCTGGGGTGCCTTCCTCCCTCTTCTCGTGGGTTCCCGAACGTTCCCAACCTGCGTCTCCGCTGAACCCCCATGAATCGCTCAACCTCACTCGCGGTTCTGCTCGCCACCGCGACAGCGACCTCCGCCTTCGCCCAGGACTGGCCCCAGTGGCTCGGACCCGATCGCAATGCCCGGGCCGCCGGATTCAAGGCCCCCAAGGTCTGGCCCAAATCGCTGACCCAGAAATGGAAAGTCACCGTCGGTGACGGCGTCGCCACCCCAGCTCTGGTCGGTGATCGCTTGTATGTTTTTTCACGTCAGGACGGGACCGAGGTGATCCGCTGCCTGAACGCGGCCGACGGCAAGGAGCTCTGGCAGGATCGCTACGATGCCCTCGGTGCCTCAGGTCCGGCTCAAGGTTTCTCGGGACCACGCAGTTCGCCATCCGTCGCGCAGGGCAAAGTCGTCACGCTCGGCGTTCGCGGCATGTTGTCCTCCCTGGATGCCCAGACGGGTAAGCCGCTCTGGCGGAAGGACGACTTCATGGCCTACCCCAACTTCTTTACCGCCAGTTCACCCCTCATCGTCGGAGGTCTCGCCGTCGCCCAGTTGGGCGGCCGCGACAATGGTGCCCTCGTCGCCTATGACCTCACCACCGGGGCCGAACGATGGCGTTGGAAGGGTCCCTCCCCATCCCATGCCTCGCCGGTGCTGCTCAAGGTAGGAGCTACGGAATACGTCGTGGCCCAAACCGAATCCAAGCTGGTCGCCGTCGATGCCACGAACGGCGCGATGGCCTGGGAATCCGCCGCCGCCGCTCCTGAAGGTGCCCCCGGCGAACCCGGCCCCGGCCCCGGCCCCGGGCGTGGTGGTGGCCGAGGCGGCATGCGGGATCGCAAAGCCGCCACACCCCTCGTCGACGGCTCGACCGTGATCATCCCCGGGTTGTCCTTGCGCGCCATGAAGATGGAGAAATCCGGCGCTCAACTCGTCGCCAAGGAGCTCTGGAACAACACCGAGAAAACGGTGGAGTTCAGCACGCCCACCCTGAAAGGCGGCCTGATCTTCGGCCTGAGCGGTCGCAACGAATTGTTCTGTGTCCGCGCCAAGGACGGAACCACCGCCTGGACCGCCCCCTTCCCCAGCACCGCCGCTCCCGAAACCCAGACCCCGCGACCCTCCGCCCAACACCCGGCCTTCAACCCCGCCGTCGCCGGCCTGGTGATGGCTCAAGCCGCTCCGCCTCCCGCCGAAGGTGGTCCGGGACGTCCGCGCGGTCCCGGCGGTCCCGGCGGACCGGGTGGCCGACGCGGTGGCATGGGCGGCGGTGGCGGATACGGGAACATCGTCGATGCCGGCCCCGCGCTGATGGCCATCACTCCGGCCGGTGAATTGGTGGTGTTCGAGCCGAACGATTCCGGCCTGAAAGTGCTCGCCACGTACAAGGTGGCGGCGGGCCAGACTTACGCCTATCCGGTCCTGTCTGGAAACCGCATCTTCATCAAGGACAAGGACGACCTGGCTCTTTGGACGGTCGAGTAACCGACCTCGGGTCATCGCGAATCGAGCAACTGCCGAACGCCTTCGGGACTGAACTCGGAGGCCGGCAGAGTGAGATCCCGGTCGCTCCGGCTCCCCGTCACCCGGGTTCGGCTGCCCGAGGTCACCGTCTCCACCATCCACTCGGCCACCACCCACCCGCCTTCGTCACGTCGCACGACGCGACCTGCGGTCAGACGCTTTCGGAGTTCGCCGTTCTTGTCGGATTTATCCACCCGCAACGCGATCGGTTTGTCCTTCGCCAGCCAACTGCGGACCCGGGGATGCCGGACAGACGCATCCGATGTTCGCGATTCCACCACCCAACATTCCGCGCTCCCAACCTTGTCCACTCCCACCACCTGCTGTTCCGGCCAGTCCCAGAAGGATTCCGCGAAATCGTCGACGCTCAGGTCGGAGCCGAACAAGGGAGCCTCAAGCTCCGCGGCCGTGACAGGGGTCACTTCGTTCGGTGGCATGAAGCGGAACCCGCCCACCTCGCCTGAGTCGGTGCGGCGGATCATCCAGGCGCGCCCCTTCTCCTCCCGGGGCCACTGGACCATCACCAAGGTTTCCTGGGTCGCCCCCTCCCGCCGGCTCTTGAGCAGCACCTGGAGGGATCGGGCTGGCCCCTGACCTTCAGGCGGTTCGATGGCCAGCCGAAGGCGTGCTTTCGACCCGGTGGTCTGCTGATTTCGAACCACCGCCGACACCAGGCCCCGCGCCTCGGGTGTTTCCGCCGCCGGAGGTGCCGCCGCCACCCCGGCGACCGCCAGGGCCAGGAAAAGGAGGAGCGCCGCACGCGCCCGCGACCTGCCACGTGGACTTACCTCGCCTGCCTTTTTCCTGAAATCACGCATGATTTTCATCCGAACCTGGTGACGCCCCTTTTAGGGCTGGGGAATGCGTTGAAATCGTACGCCCAGGGCGCCGCCCTGGGCTATCCGATTCAGTCCCGTCGGGGCTGGTGCCCGCACTCCCCGTTCGACGCGTGAAACACAAGGCGTTGGAAGTTCACTCCGCCCGCAACGCTTCGCCTGGCTGAAGTCGGGACGCGCGCCACGCAGGGTAAAGGCCTCCCGCCACGCCCAGGGCCAGGGACACCCCCAACGCCATCGCGAAAAGCCCAAGCCCGAGATCGGCCTCGAGTTTGCCCCGCAGCATCTCGGTTTGTTCGAGGCACTTGACGGCAACCAGCCCGATCACGATCCCGCAAATCCCGCCCAGCAGGGAAAGCGCCATCGATTCAATCAGCACCATCGCCATCACCCGACGGCGCTTCCACCCGATCGCGAGCAGAATGCCAATCTCGCGGGTGCGCTCGAACACACTCATCAGCACCGTGTTGGCGACGCCGAAGGCCCCGACCACCAAGGCGATCCAGGACGTCGCCCAGCTCATGCCGCGCGCCACTTCCACGCCCGTGTTGCGGCTCGCCACTTCCCCGGCCTCCAGTGCGTTGAAGCCCCGGTGCTTCTCCTTCAATCGCGCCCGCACTGCCGCGATCCCTTGCTCCCGCAGTCGGGGACGCATGCGCAGGTTCAGGAAATTCACCTGCCCCTCACGGTCGGTGACCCGCTGCATTTCCGGCAGGGGCATGATCACCGCGCCGTTCTCCACCAGGGCCGGACTTTCAAAAATGCCCGTCACCTGAAACTCGTCGAACTCGATCTGAACCGTGTCCCCCACCTTCTTGCCCAGCGTCTCCGCGGCCAGCGATCCCAGCACCAATTGTCGGGTCGCCCCAGACTCGGGCCAGACTCCCTCCCGCAGTTTCAGGTGATCCCAGAGGAATCCCGGGTAGTCCCAGCCGAACACCAGCATGGTCGGCGATTCCTCGATACCCATGAGGTCGCTCATCAGTCCCGCCGCCGCCTCGACCTCGGGCAGGGCGGCAAACTCGGCACCCAACGCGGTGTCAAAGGGAGCGGGCAGCGGACTGCGGCTGGTTGCCTTGGTGATCACCAGGTCCGTGCCGCGGGCCTCGTAGGCGTTCCGCCAGACCCGTTCAAATCCACGCGCCAGACTCGTCAAAGCCACCACCGCGGCGATACCCACCCCAATCCCGCACAAGGTCAAAATCGTGCGCGTCGGCCGACGCAGCAGGTTCTTCCAGGCCACGGTCCAGAAGGTCACCGGCACCTCCGTTCCTGGCCGCTGTCGCAATGCACCCGGCCGTCCAGCATGCGCACCACGCGGCCCGCCAATTCAGCGACGCAAGGGTCGTGCGTCACCATCACCAGCGCGGTTCCGTGCTGCCGGTGCGCCTCCAGCAGCAGATCCATGATCCGGGCGGCATTGGCGCTGTCCAGGTTCCCGGTCGGTTCATCCGCCAGCAACAAGCGCGGGCCGTTGGCAAGGCTCCTCGCCACCGCCACCCGCTGCCGTTCGCCCCCGGACAAGTGCGAGGGCCGATGATGCAGACGGTTCTCCAGACCCACCGAGGCCAGCAATGTTTCCGCCCGTTTTCGACGCGACGCACACGTCCCACCGCACTCCAGCATCGGCACTTGCACGTTCTCCAGCGCGGTCAGGGTCGGGATCAGGTGAAAGGACTGAAAAATGAAGCCGATCTCGCGCGCGCGAAACTCCGACAAGTCTCGGATGCCGGACAAGGCTTTCCCTGCGAAGCACACTTCCCCGCGCGTCGGCCGATCCAGCGCGCCCAGGATCTGCAGCAAGGTCGACTTCCCACAACCGCTCGGCCCCACCACCGCCAGCGTCTCGCCTTCCTGAATGTCGAGGTCGACGCCGCGCAAGGCCCGGACTTGTCCCCCATCGAAGTCGCGCTCCACCCCGCGCACGGTGATCAACGTTCCAACGCCGGAGATGGTCCCGGATGCCAGGGTCCCGGCTGGAGGATGATCAGCCACTCAAACGCTCCAGGGATGCCCGGAAAATCCGGTAAAACTCCTCCGGCCGCTCCATGGGCGGGGTGTGGCCACAGCCTGGGATGAAGTGAAGGTCGGCCTTGGGCAGGTACCGTGCAAATTCATGGGCCACCGAAGGCGGCGTGATGCGGTCATCCTCACCCCAGACCAGGGTGACTGGGCATTGAATCTTCGGCAGAACGTCCCGCAGATTGCTGCGCTTGATCGATCGCGCCAAACGCACGGCGTTCAGCATGGTCCGCGTGTCCCCAACGGTCTCGCAGACGGAATCCAAACGTTCCTCGGTGACGTGGATCGGGTCGAAAAAAACCTCCTCCATCTTGTTCCGGAGCCAGGCCCGGGTGGGGCGCCGGGGAACACCACGCTCGAATCCGCGCTCGAAAAGGCCCGAACTCCCGGTGAGCACCAACGCTTCGACCCGCGCCGGCAACCGCAACGCCATCAGCACCGCAATGTGCCCACCAAGCGAGTTGCCGCCCAAAACCACCCGTTCAAAACCCTCCTGATCCAACCGCCGCTCCACGTCCTCGCAGAGGTTTTCCAGACCACATCGGCCACACGGAAAATCAAACACCGGCAAATGCGGCGTGATCACCCGCCATTCCGTGCGCAACTCCCGTCCCACGTCAGCCCAGTCACCAGGCCGGCCAAACATGCCGTGGAGCAACACCACTCCGGGCTTCGACCGGGCAGAATCACTCCACATCTGGCTCGGCCCCGTGCCCTGGCTGGTGGTTTCGCTGGGTTGCTGCGGCAACAAAGGGGGTTAGACTACCGACTTTGCCTTGCACGTCAAAGCCGAGGAATGGCCTCCCCCTTCCGGTTCCCGCCGCGTAACGTCCGTCCCGCCGTGGCCGCAACCCTGTACGACCTGTTACCCAAGGACGGACCTGTCCCTTCCGACCAGCTCCTGGACCGGTTCCTGGATTACGCCAACGCGCGCGGCCTCCAATTGTACCCGGCGCAGGAAGCCGCCCTTCTGGATCTCTTCGACGGCAAGAACGTCGTCCTCAACACCCCCACCGGCTCCGGCAAGTCCCTCGTCGCTTCCGCCCTCCATTTCCAGTCGCTCGCGACCGGACGCCGATCCGTCTACACCTGCCCCATCAAGGCCCTCGTCAACGAGAAGTGGATGGCGCTCTGCCGCGAGTTCGGCCCGGACAACATCGGCCTGAGCACCGGCGATGCCACCGTCAACCGCGATGCCCCCATCCTCTGTTGCACCGCCGAAATCCTCGCCAACATCGCCCTCCGCGAAGGCGCCGATGCCAACGTCCAGGACGTGGTCATGGATGAGTTCCACTGGTACGCCGACCGCGACCGCGGGGTCGCGTGGCAGGCGCCGTTGCTCGCCCTCAACAAGACGCGTTTCCTGCTGATGTCCGCCACGCTCGGCGACACCACCTTCTTCGAGGAGGAACTGACCCGCCTCAATGGCAGGCCATCGGTCACCGTCAAATCCCAGGACCGGCCCGTTCCACTCGAGTTTTCCTACGCCGAAACGCCGCTCGCCGAGACCCTCGAATTCCTGGTGAAAGGCGGCAAGGCACCCGTGTACGTCGTCCATTTCACCCAGGCGGACGCGGCCGAGAGCGCCCAGGACTTCACCAGCTTGAACGTGGGTTCCCGCGAGGAAAAGGCCGCCATCGCCACCGCCATCGAGGGTTTCAAGTTCACCAGCCCCTACGGACCCGAGATCAAGCGCTGGCTCCGACATGGCATCGGTCTCCACCACGCCGGCCTGCTGCCCAAATACCGCGTTCTCGTCGAGCAACTCGCCCAGCGCGGCCTGCTCAAGGTCATTTGCGGCACCGACACCCTCGGCGTCGGCATCAATGTCCCCATCCGCACCGTCCTCTTCACCCGGTTGTCCAAGTTCGATGGCCAGAAGGTCGGCATCCTGTCCGCCCGCGATTTCCACCAGATCTCCGGCCGCGCCGGCCGCAAGGGCTTCGACGACCGCGGCTGGGTCGTCGCCCAGGCCCCGGAACACGTCGTCGAAAACCTCAAACTCGAGGAAAAATCCAAACGGGACGGGAAGAAATTCCAACGGCGGCAGCCCGAGAAGGGGTTCGTCAGCTGGGACTTGAACACGTTCACCCGCCTGCAATCCGCCCCGCCCGAACGCCTGGTTTCGCGCTTCCAAGTTTCCCACGGAATCCTGCTCAATGTGCTCAGCCGCCCCGCGGACGGTTGCGGCGCCATGCGAAGCCTGATTCGTCGCTGCCACGACACGCCTTCCCAAAAGAGGGGCCACGCCCGCCGCGCGTGGCAGCTGTTCCGTTCCCTGCTGGAACGCCGCATCGTCGAGTTCGTTCCACCCTCTTCCACCACGCAGGCCCCCACTGCACCCGCTCCCAAGTCCTACGCCCTCCGCGTCAATGTCGAGCTCCAGGACGATTTCTCCATGGACCAGACGTTGTCCTTGTACCTGCTCGAAACCCTTCCCCTGCTCGACCCCCAGGCCCCCGATTACGCCCTCGACCTCATCACCCTCGTCGAATCCATTCTCGAAAACCCGGAAATCATCCTCCGCCGCCAACTGGACAAGGTGAAGAACCAGAAGATGGCCGAGTGGAAACAGGACGGCGTCGAATACAACGAACGCATGGCCCGCCTCGACGAACTCGAATACCCCAAACCCCGCCGCGAATTCGTCTACGAAACCTTCAACGCCTTCGCCGACAAACACCCCTGGGTCGGTCAGGAAAACATCCGCCCCAAGTCCATCGCGCGCGAAATGTTCGAGGAGTTCCGGTCCTTCGCCGACTACGTCAAAATCTACGAACTCCAGCGCTCTGAAGGTCTGCTCCTCCGCCACCTGAACAGCGTCTATAAGGTCCTCACCCAAACCGTCCCCGACACCGCCAAGAACGACACCGTGCGCGACATGGAGACCTACCTGGGACTCATGATCCGCCAGGTCGATTCCAGCCTCATTGAGGAGTGGGAGCGCATGCGCGATCCCAATTACAAACCGCGCGGCGAAACCCCCGAAGCCCGCCCTCCCGGCGCCGAGGAGGCCGCTCGCGACATCACCCGCGATACCCGCACCTTCACCGCCACCCTGCGCACCCACGTCTTCGCCTTCCTCCGCGCCTTCGCCAACGCCGACTTCGAAGCCGCCGTCGCTTCCCTCCCCAATCCCGCCGACGCCGAGGGCCAACCCTGGACGGTCGCACGGCTCAACGCCGCCTTCGACGCCTACCACGTCGATCACCAACGACTCTGCCTCGAACCCGAGGCCCGCAATCTCCGACACACCCACGTCCGCGGCTCGGACGACCGCCAGTCCTGGCGCCTCGACCAAATGCTCGTGGATCCCGAAGCCCACAATGACTGGGTCGCTTCCTGGTTCGTCGACCTCGCCGCGTCACGCGCCCGGCAGGAAGCCGTGCTGCGTCTCGACCGCATCGGGATGCTGACTGCCCCCTGACATGTCCCCCGACCGTTCCCAGGTTGTCGACGCCTTCAACCGGACGAACGTTTCGTTTCCCGATCAGACCACCGTTCACGCGCTGTTCTCCGAACAGGCCCGGCGCCGACCGGATGCCGTCGCGCTGGTGGCCGATCCCATTTCCCTGACCTACGCGGAGCTGGAAGCGCGCGCCAATCGCCTTGCCCATCGCCTGCTCCGGTTGGGTGTTCAACCAGGACAACCTGTCGCCATCCTGCTCGACCGATCCGTGCAGCTGGTCGTCGCCATTCTCGCCTGTCTCAAGGCCGGCGCCGCGTACGCTCCCCTCGCCACGGAATACCCGGTCGCCCGACTCAACCGCCTGCTTCAGGACTCCGGCGCCCCCATCCTCATCACCGCCGGCCCCGTCCCGCCGGGACTCGAGGCTCCTTCCCTCCGCCAACTCGACCTGGATGCCTCGTCCCGTTCCGAACCCGAACCGCCGAGCACCCCGCCCCCACTGTTGGCCGGTCCGCTGAGCCCGGCCTATCTGATGTACACCTCGGGGTCCACCGGCACTCCGAAGGGCGTCCTCGTGCCTCACCGCGCCGTCATCCGACTCGTGGTCGGCTCCTCGTTCCTGCCCTGGAACAGCGACATCTCCTTCCTGCTGCTGGCCCCGCCCTCCTTCGATGCCTCCACCCTCGAACTCTGGGGGCCGTTGCTCCATGGAGGTCGATGCGTCCTCTACCAACCACGACACGTGGATCCGGTGGAACTTCGAGCCCTGATCTACCAACACCAGGTCTCCTGCCTCTGGCTCACCGCCAGTCTCTTCAATCACCTCATCGACACCGACCCGCAGCTGCTCGCGCCCCTCCGCTTTCTGCTCACCGGCGGCGAAGCCCTCTCCGTTCCCCACATCCGACGCGCCCTCGCCCTCCTCCCCTCCACCCAACTCATCAACGGCTACGGGCCCACCGAATCCACCACATTCGCCTGCACCCACCCCATCCCGCGCGACGGCGACCCCGCCCCCTCAGGGTCCATCCCCATCGGCAAACCCATCGCCAACACCCGCTGCTTCGTTCTCGATCCCAACCTCCAGCCCGTCCCCATCGGCGTTCCCGGTGAGTTGTTCATCGGCGGCGACGGCCTCGCCCTCGGTTACCTCAACCAACCCGAATTCACCGCCCAACGTTTTCTCCCCGACCCTTTTTCACCCCCGCGCCCGGATGGCCGTCTGTATCGAACCGGCGACCTCTGCCGCTGGCGACCCGACGGCTGCCTCGAGTTCCTCGGGCGCGCCGATGAACAGGTCAAAATCCGAGGGTTCCGCATCGAACCCGGCGAGGTCGCCGCCGCCCTGGAAGCGCATCCCGCCGTGCAACGCGCCGTCGTCCTGGCCCGCGCCTCAGCCACGGATCCCGCCACCTTCGTGGACCTGGCGGCCTTCATTGAACCCAGACCCGATCTCTCCGCCCCCGACCTTCCATCGCCCGTGGCGTTCCGGGAGTTCCTGCGCCAAACCCTGCCGGATCCTTTCGTCCCCTCCCGATTCGTCCGCGTCGACACCTTCCCCATCACCCCCAACGGCAAACTGGACCGCAACGCCCTTCTCGCCCTCGCCGACTCCGACAACACTCCCAGCTCCACCCATTCCCCGTCCCCGGAGGCCCCCATCCAATCCACCCTGACCCGGATCTGGGCGGACCTCCTCCATCGGCCTTCGGTCTCCATCCACGACGATTTCTTCGAGCTGGGCGGACATTCCCTCCTGGCCATGAAGGTGGTGGCCAGGACGGTGGAGGCCTTGGGCATCGAGTTTCCGGTTCGCTGGCTGTTCGAGCACCGCACCATTGCCAACCTCGCCACCCGGCTGCTGGAACCCCGTCCGGCCACCGCATCCCGCCATCAGCTCGCCGCCTCGTCGGCGGTGTCACACCCGATCTCCCGGGAACAGGAACGCCTGTGGTTCCTCGATCAAACCCTGCCCGACCCCGCCGTCTACAACGTGCCTTGCGCCGTCCGACTGGAGGGTTCGATCGACCTCGACCGACTGGAGCGTGCCCTGCACGCCGTCGCCCGACGACACGACATCCTGCGCTCCCGGTTCGTAACTGCTGAGGGCGAACCCCGGGTCGAGATCCTTCCCGAAGCCTTTCCACCCCTGCGCCGCACCGAGGCATCCTCCCTCCCGGACGTAGATCCCGACCGTCAGCTTCAACTCTGGTTCGATGCCGAGATCAGCCCGGCCTTCCCCCTCGGCGAAGCTCCGCTGTGGCGGTGCAGCTGCCTTCGGCTCGGCGCCCGCCAACACGTACTCCTGCTCGTCGCCCATCACGCCATCTGCGACGAATGGTCCCTGCCCCTCTGGCTCGCCGATCTTTCCAACGCCTATGCCCGCGAAGAAGGGCCAGACGGTCGGGCGGTCGACCTCGCCCCATTGCCGCTTCAATACGCGGATTACGCCGTGTGGCAGCAACAACGGCTCGCCGAACCCGACCTGGACCGCCACCGGGCCTATTGGGAACAGCATCTGGCGGGTGCGCCCCCCACCGTTCACCTGCCGCTGGATCACCCGCGCCCGGCATCCCCGGGCGTCCGCGGCGGTCGCCTTCCCATCCGCTGCCCACAAGCCGTCCGACAACCACTCGAACTGCTCGCCACCCTGGAAGGCACAACGCCCTTCATGCTGCTGCTCGCAGCCTTTCACGCGGTCCTCTTCCATCTCACCGGCCAGGACGACCTCGTCGTCGGCGCCCCGCTCGCCCATCGACATCGCCCCGAGTTGGAGTCGTTGATCGGATTCTTCGTCAACACCGTTCCCGTCCGCCTCCGCATCCCGGGACGGGCAACCTTCCGCGACCTGCTCCGCTCCATCCGCCAAACCATGCTCGATGCCTTCGAGCACGGCCTGGTGCCCTTTGACGAAATCGTCCAGGCCAGCCGTGCGCGCCGCGTCGAAGGCCAGACTCCCCTCTTTGGCACCGTCTTCGTCTGGCTCAGCCAGCCCGCCACCTCGCTTCAGGTGGAGGGCGTCACCGCCACCGCTCTCCAACCCGACACCGGCCTCACCAAGTTCGACCTGACCTTCTTTCTCTCCGAAGGTCCGGATGGCACCTGGTCCGGCCACGCCGAATTCAACCGGGACTTGTTCGAGCCCGATTCGGTCCGCCACCTCATCACGGCGTTCGAGACGCTGCTCGCATCCATCGCTGCCCAACCCGACGCACCCGTCGGCTCCTTCCACATCCCGGCACTCCACCCCGAACTCCGCGAAGCCCGGGCACCCGCCCCAGGACGGGTTCGTTTCGAAGGCTGCTGGGTCGATCGTCAAAGAATCGAGGCCGTTCTCGAATCCCATCCCCAAGTCCGAAGGGCGGCAGTCGACGTCATCAACGATCCGTCCGGCGTCCAACGCCTGGTCGCATTTCTTGAATCCCAACCCGGCCAGTCCCCCGTTCTTGGAGATCTCCGGCTCCAACTCCACCCCACTCTCGCCTGCACCCTTTCCCCAACGGATTTCGTCAACCTCCCGCAGCTGCCGCTCACCACGGAGGGAAAGCTGGATCGTAGTGCCCTCCCCGCCCTGGCCGGGCCCCGCCCCGCCTCATCCCCGAAGCCTCGAAGCCGCCCAAGATCCGCCCTCGAGCTCCGCATCGCCGCCCAGTGGACCCAATTGCTCGGGCACACCGACCTCCGGCTGGAGGACGATTTCTTCGACCTTGGCGGGACCTCCCTGCTCGCCATGCGCCTCGCCGGACGCATTGCCCAAACCGAGGGCGTTCCGTTCCCGGTGCCACGGGTGTTTGAACTTCGGACACTCGGAGCCATCGCCCGAAGCATCGAATCCACGACGCCCACCACCGAGGAACCCATCCCCCCGCGGCCCGCGGACAGCCCCGCCCGCCTCTCTCCGGAACAGGAACGGCTCTGGTTCCTGCACCATGCCCTGCCCGATCCCGCCGCCTACAACGTGGCGGCAGCGTTTCGCGTGCTTGGCCCGCTGGATCTCCAACGCCTCGAACAAGCCCTCGACGCGGTCGCCCAGCGTCACGAACTGCTCCGCTGTCGCATTCTCGCGCCCGCAGGCACCGCCCTGCTGGACCGCATCGACCTGCCTCCGACCCGTATCCCGGTCACCAACCTGACCGCATCCCCCACATCACCGGCGTCGGAGCGTGAGTGTCGCGACCACTGGCTGCGCGACGCACTTCGAATGCCCTTCGACCTCTCCCGGGCTCCGCTCTGGCGCTGCCTTTGCCTTCGAGAGTCCGCCGACCGCCACCTCCTGCTCCTGGTTGCTCACCACATCCTTTGCGACGAATGGTCCCTGCCTCTTTGGTTCAGCGACATCGGCAAAGCGTACGCCACTCCCGGACAGCCGCTGCCGCCACTGGAGGTGCAGTTCGCCGATTTCGCCGCCTGGCGACGAAGCCGTCTAGAACTTCCGGAGACTGAACGCCATCGACTCTACTGGCGGCATCGGCTTCAGAATCCGCCAAGTCTGCCCAGACTTCCCGGCAGTCATGAGCGGCCGACCCATCCCACCTCCGAAGGTGGTCGCGTCGACTTTGCCTGTCCGCCCAGCCTTCGGCGACAGCTCGAAACCCTCGCGGCCCAGGAAGCCGTCACTCCCTTCGTGGTCACCCTCGCAGCCTTTCAGGCGGCCATGGGGGATCTGCTCGGCACCGAGGATCTGATTGTGGGAACGCCCCTCGCGCGGCGTGAACGTCCGCAGGTCGAGCCCCTCATCGGTTTCTTCGTCAACACCATCCCCATCCGGACTCAAGCCTTCCGCCATGGTTCGTTCCGCGACCTGGTCCGCCAGGCCCACTCCCGAGTGCTCGAAGCGTTCGAGCACGGTGTCCTGCCCTTCGATGAAATGGTCCAGGCAGCCGCCATTCAACGGCGACAGGGCGAGAATGCCCTGTTCCAGCTTGCCTTCGTCGGGCCCACCCAGACCGCAACGAATCTTGTCCTGGAAGGACTCGACACCGAACCACTTCCCCTGGCCTGGGAATTCGCCAAATTCGACCTGACCCTGTTCCTGACCGAGTGCACCGACGGTGGCTGGCATGGTTCGGTGGAGTTCAGCCGGGACCTCTACGACGCCGCCACCCTCCAGCGGCACACCGAGCGTTGGCTGGAATTCTGGAAAGCCATCGCCGATCAACCCGACGCCCGCCTTTGCGATCTTCCCATGAACCGTGGCTCCGTAGCGGCGGGCGTCCCGCCTGCCGTAGAGAGGGGCGTCTCGCCCCCTGGAATCCCCGGTTCATCGTCCGAGAGCAGGTCGATTTCGAACAGGGCACTTCCCATGAACCGTGCCTCCGTAGCGGCGGGCGTCCCGCCTGCCGTAGAGGGGGGCGTCTCGCCCCCCGGAATCCCCGGTTCATCGTCCGTGAGCGGGTCATTGTTGAACAGGCGGCTTCCCATGCCCTCCGCGGATCGGCCCGCCCTGGCGACCGATCCCTCCCGCCAGGACCGCGCCGCCGTTGTCCCGACCGTCCCACCCGTCAGCCCGACGCCGACCTCCCCCACACAACACGCCTTGTGCCGCATCTGGGCCTCCTTGCTGAACCGCCCGTCGGTCCGGGTGCAGGACAACTTCTTCGATCTCGGCGGGCATTCGATCCTGGTGATGCGCCTGATTTTTGAGGTGCGCCAAACGCTTGGAAAAACCATCGCCGTCACCGACCTCTTCGCCGCACCGACCGTGGCGGAATTGGCCAGGATCATTGATCAACAGCGGCCCATCGACGACGCCTTCAAGGGTGCCGGAAACAACCCACCTCTCTTCTTCATCCCGGGCATTCCCGGCATCAACTACCTGCCCCCTCAACTCACTGAACGGTTGGGCGCTGTTTCCCGCTACCACGACGCTTTCCAATTCCCGGGCGTCGACGGCCAGCAACTTCCCGCCGAACACGTCTCCGAACTGGCCGATTACCTCATCCTGCGGTTGATCGAAGTCTGGCCGCAGGGGCCCATCCGTCTCGCCGGTTATTCCCTCGGCGGAACCGTCGCCCTGGAAATGGCCCGCCGACTCGACGCCCTCGGCCGTCGACCTCAATTGCTGCTGCTGCTCGACGCCGCCGCTCCCGATGCCCTCCGCCCCCGCCCTCTGCTCCGGGCCATCCCGGCCCTCATCCGGCATCTCGTGCGGATGCGTCCTTCCGAAGCCTGGGGTTTTCTTCGCGCCAGGCTCGCCGGAAAACTGCACACGGAACGGGAAAAGCGGATTGCCGAACTCGGCCTCGACGCGCCGGAGGACGCTCCGAAAGCCATCACCGAGACCCCTGTGGTGTCGTCCCGACAACGGGTCTTCGATGCCTCGTTCCGTGCGGCGGCCGCCTATCAGGTCGCTTCGTATCCCGGCTCCGCCGTGCTCATCCGCACCACCGACGAACTCGCCTTCGGCATCTCCCGAGAGATGGACGCCACCAATGGTTGGTCGGGCATCATTCAGGGCGGGGTCGAAGTGCTCCACCTACCCGGCGATCACTGGCAGTTGTTCCAGGAACCCGCCGCCCATGTCCTGACCGAACACATCCTCACCTGCCTGGCCCGCCTCGATCGGCCCAAGCAGTAGCCAACAATTCCCATCCGACTAGCGTTGGCCCGACAAAAGTCGGCGATAATGATCCGCGGTGTTCTCGCTGCCCGGATTGCGACGCACATAGTCATCGAGCACCTGCTGGGCGTCATTCACCCGGCCCGAGCCTTGCAGGAACTTCACCAGTTCGCCCACCGGCTCGATCGACGCCGGAGCGATATCCATGGCGGACCGATAGGTCTGTTCCGCCTGTCCACCCAACGACCGGCTGGCCAGCATGTTGGCTTGGGCCACCGCCATTTCGGCCATGGATTGACGCCGGCTCACCGTCGCATCCGTCTCGGGCAAGGCCTGAAGTTGCGCCGCCGCATCGCGCCAGTAGCTGGCCGTCTGTTCCGCCTGCGCCGGTGTCGTCACCCCGCCACCGCTCTCGCCCCCGCCGGCCGGCGATCGCACCTCAAAGATCGGCCCCATCGGCGTCGCCAGATCGTACAGCGGTGAACCCGGCGCCGGCTTCTCAATGGCCACCGTCATGCCGGGGTTCTTATACAGCAAAGCCAGCATGAGGTTCTCCGACACCTGACTCGCACCCGCCGATCCCACGACCGCCTGACGGGGATCTCCTTCCGGAACCGTTTCGCCCGGACGCAGTTCATTGTTCTTGGCCCGCTCCCGCAACCCCGCCAGATAACCGCCCTGCGCCCGTTCCGTGTCTTCCTTCGACAGCGTCGTGATGCGGTCGGAATACATCAGGCCGAGGTACTCCACATAACCGGGATCGGAGAGCATCGACTGATCCAGCAGGACCGCACGGCCTTCCCCGGAGGTCTCGTTCAGCAACGATGGAATGGCGCTGCCCCAACGACTCCCGCCGATATAGACCATGCCCGGCTTCAACGCCGCCAGCACGGTCTGTCCGTACGACAACAGATCCTCCGCCGGCCAAGCCTCCTTCGCCTCCGCCACCGCGTAGGTTTCCTTGATCGCAGGAAGCAACGCCGCCAAACCGGCCGGAGCATCCGCCGCCCCTGCCTGGGACGACACCGCGTGAAACATCGATTTAATGGCCCGCCAATCCCCGGCCTCGACCGCCGAGAAAAACTGATCCACTTCCGGGCTCACCGGCACATTGAGCTTCTCGGCGAGTTTGCCGACCAACTCCCGGCGCCCCCGACTGAACTCCGTCACCTTGTTGGCCACCACCGCCGCCGAACCACCCTGGCCGCTACCTCCGCCCGATCGGGACATCAGCCGCGGCATCGGTCGCTCCGAGGAACCCCCGCTTCCCGCACTGCTCGCCTCCCCTCCTTCCCTCCCACCCGCGTCGGCGGAACCCGAAGTCGGGGTGCGAGACCCCGAACCCCGCAGCAGCGCCAGAACAATCACGAGCACCGCCACGCCTCCCAGCACCACCATCGCCCGCGTCGAACCGGACTCCCATCGGGACCGGCGATTCTGCCTCTCGGATGCAACAGCCTTCATTTCGGCCACTCTAGGCCCTCATCCCGCGCCGCACCAGTCCCGGCCGGCTCCACCCTCAACGGAGGTGGCGGTCCGCGAAACGCACCATCACCTGCCAGTCCTCGAACGTCACGTCGTGCCCCCCTGGCCTCAGGTAGTACCCCACCCGGCTGTCCACGAACTCCGACGGCCTCGGCCACTCCCGCGCCGACAACCCTTCGCTCCCCAGCATCCGATACACCGGGTCCGCCCCACGCCCGCCCAGATACTCGCCCCGAGGATCGCTCCAGTGATCGGTGGTGCCACTCAGGATCAGAATCGGACGCGGTGCCAGCAGCGCCACCAACTCATGCTGGTCCACCGTCATCTCCGATTCCTTGCCGGCGAATTTCGCGAAATCCGGCGCAAACCAATGACCCAGTTTCGTCGTCAGATGCTCCACATCTTCCCCAAACAACCGCTGGCTCAGCGCCACCCCGCCCGCACCGGACTGCTGCGAAATCACCAGCGCCAGCCGCTCATCCTGGGCCGCCGCCCACAGGGCCGCCTTCCCGAGCCGACTGAACCCGAACACCGCCACCCGCCGGGCGTCCACCCGCGGATGGGTCTGCAGGTAGTCCATCGCCCGGCTCAACCCCCACGCCCACGCCCCGATACTTCCCCAATCCCCCGGACCCGGCTCGGGCCCCAACCCACGCACTCCTTCCTTCCACCGGTCCGGGGCATCCGGCTCGATCTCCCCATAAGCCGCGGTCACCACGCCGTAACCATGTTCCAAGGCGTACGCGTACGGCCATTGGTGCTGGTGAATGCCCCGGCTCGCCTCCTCCGGCCGGTGGTCGGTCAGCGCATTGTGAAATAACCCCATCGCATAATGCCCGGGCACCGGCAGATCCGGATCCACCGTCGTCGTGTAGTTCCCGTCAAAGTTCAGTCCCAGGAAC
The DNA here is from genome assembly GCA_963205105.1 of Verrucomicrobiota bacterium. Lineage (GTDB taxonomy): Bacteria > Verrucomicrobiota > Verrucomicrobiia > Limisphaerales > CAIMTB01 > CAIMTB01. The sequence continues at coordinate 36,202 of CAUJJW010000038.1, forward strand.
ACCGGTACCGGCAGCCGCCCCTTGGCCGGCAGATACATCAGCAATTCCATCTTCCGCCCGTCCTCGCGCCCCTCCAACAGCACCCCCACACGCACCTGCGTTCCCAGCCCGCCAAACACCCCCTTCTTCTCGTCGCGAACCACAAAGCGCATGCCCGCCGGACGCCCCAACCGCGTGCGCCCATACACTTCCTCCTCAAATCGCTTCAGCAGTTCCGGCCGACGTTTCTCCTGCCAGGTCTTGCGATCCTTCACCACCGTGCCATCCCAGCACACCAGCGGATCCGGCAACCGATACGGCGGCACATCCTGCTCCCGCGTGATCGTCGGCCGGTCCTCGGCCCCGATGGCCCAAGGCATGCCGGAAAGAATGCCCAGAAGGACGGCCATGGCCCCTCGCAGCTTGCTGCTCATACCGAAAGCCTCCCCACACCCCCGGGACCTTCGCAATAAGTGTTCTCGCGTCCGCAACCTCTCATCCAGCCTCCTATTCTGAACTGGGCGATCCCCGATGTTCCGGTATCGTTTCCGCTCATGACACTGCGTCGCTCCTGGATCCGCTTGCTCAGCACGTGGGCTGCACTCGTGGGCTCCTTGGCCACAGCACGCGCATCATCTCCCCCAGATGACCCGCTTCCCAAAGAAGCCATGGACGCCCTCTTCCAGGAGGCAGAGTCGCAGAAAAGCAACGGCCTGGTCGTTCATCAGCGCGAAAAACTAGTCCAGGCGAAACGGTGGACCCGGGATCGTCGCCTCCCGATCTACTCCGTCACCAAGGTCCTCACAGGCCTGGCGGTCGGCATCGCCTGGGACAAAGGCCTCATTCCGTCCATCAACGAACCCGTGTCGCGGTGGTACCCGGAAATCAGCGGCGATCCGCTGAGAAGCCAGATCCGGATCCGTCATCTGCTCGACCACACTTCCGGCATTCTCACGACCCAGGGCTCCCACGATATCTACCCCCAGATCGATTTCGTGGCTTTCGGACTGAAATCCGACGTCATCACCCCCCCAGGCCACGTCTACCGCTACAACAATCGCGCGATCAATGTCGCCTCCGGTATCGTCCGCAAAGCCTCCGGACAATCCATGAACGAGTTCCTCATCGAGCATCTCTTCAAACCCCTCGGTATCGAAAACTTCCGCCTCCAAACCGATCGCGCAGGAAACGGTTGGGGCATGGACGGCGCCCAACTCCTCATCAACGACCTCGCCAAAATCGGCACCGTCCTGGCCAATGGCGGTCGCTACCATGACCGTCAGATCATCTCCCAGCGGTGGCTGGACATCGCGTTCCAGGCTTCCCTCGTCACCCTGGATGGCGGTGTCCCCTATGGACTTGGACTTTTTGCACTCGATCTGGACGGCGGCCTCGAAATCCCCCCGTCGACGGTGGAAACCCTGGAGCGTTCCGGGCTGCGCAACGATCTGGCTAAACGCCTCCTCCCCTATGCCGGCCGGGAATTCCCCAAGGCCAAAGACCTGGGCAAAGCCTTGAAGTCCGAATTCAACCCGACCGAGCTTGAAGAAATCTCATCCGCCGGCGGCCAGGCCATGATTCCCATCTACCGGAACATCCGCAGCCGAAAGATGATCGCCCACAGCGGCGAAATCGGAATCATCCTCATCGCAGTGCCCGAATTCGGCATCTCCGTCGCCCGTACCATCGACGAAAGCCGCGGCCGCAACAAACCGCACGGCTTCGACAACATCTACTCCCGGGTTTTCAAGCTCCTGCCCCCGCTGGCTCCGGCCCCTCCGGCACCGGAGTAGCAACGCACCGCTCGAATTCCCCACGTCCCGATCCCGATCCCGATCCCGATGGAACTTCGAGATTTTGCCGAAAGCGTCCTCTTCGCGACTTCCCTCGAGGCCAAGCTCAGCCCGCCCCCACCCGGGGTCACCGACCTCCAACCCGGCCCCGCCCTCCCCAGCCCTGCCACTCCAGGCCGCCCCCAGGAACTGCTCTTCAAGGATTCCAGCGCCGCCAAGTCCCGCTTCCCCAGCCTGCATCATCTCGACCAAACCCAGGAACGCGGCCGCCTCCTTCACTTCTTCGCCAATCACGAATTGCTCGCCGTCGAATTGATGGCCCTCGTGCTCCTCCGCTTCCCCGATGCCCCGCCCGCCTTCCGACGCGGCGTCTTTCAAACCCTCCAGGACGAACAGGAACACACCCGCCTCTACATCGACCGCATGCGCGCCTGCGGCATCACCTTCGGTGAACTCCCCGTCAGCGGCTTCTTCTGGCGCGCCGTCTCCGGCATGCAGAGCCCCGTCGATTACGTCGCGGGCCTCAGCCTCACCTTCGAACAGGCCAATCTCGATTTCGCCCGACACTTCGCCGGCGGCTTCCGCAACGTCGGCGACACCGATTCCGCCGCCCTGCTCGACCGCATTTATCACGACGAGATCGCCCACGTCGCCTACGGCCTGAAATGGTTCCGTCGCTGGAAAACCCCCGGACAATCCGACTGGGACGCCTTCTGCCGCCATCTCAAGTTCCCGCTCTCCCCCCAGCGCGCCAAAGGGTTTTCGGTGAACGTCCAGGGTCGGCTCGCCGCCGGCTTCGAACCCGAGTTCATCGCCCAACTCGAAGTCTTCTCCCAATCCAAGGGCCGTACCCCGACCGTCTTCCTCTTCAACCCGTTCGCCGAAGGTTTCATCGCTTCGGGACCCGCCTTCAACCCGGTGAAACACCAGGCCGCACTCGCCCGCGACCTCGCCCACCTGCCCATGTTCCTCGGGCATTCCGATGACGTCGTGCTCGTCCCGAGCCGTCCGCGCGTGGAGTTCCTCGCCAGCCTCCGCCACGCCGGCCTCGACGTTCCCGAATTCGTCCCCTTCAACGACCCCGCGGCCCTGGCCCTGCTCGCCCAGCGCAAGCTCGGCGCGCTCCGACCCTGGGCTTGGAGCCCCGACAGCATCACCCAACTCGCACCTCTCCAACCGGCGATCACCCACGACACCGCCGATCTTCCCCAACGTTTCTCCCCCGCGATCGCCGAGTTGTACTCCAAGGCCTGGAGCGCCGCCTTCCTCCGCGAGTTCCTCGATCCACTGTCCGCCCCTCCTCCCTGGCTCTGCCCAGCTGAAGTCGCCGGTGTCCCTGTCCATTCCGTCGAGGCCGCTCTCGGGGTGATCGAACAGATCCGCGCCCGCGGCCACCACCGCATCGTCGTGAAGGAATCCCTGGGTCTGGCCGGTTCCAATGCCATCCGCCTCTGGGAACCCGCAATATTGGAGACGCAACGTCAATGGCTCGCCAACCGGCTCCGCCAGGGACGTTCTCTGGTGGTCGAGCCCTGGCTGGAACGGGTGTTCGATTTCTCCATCCAACTCGAACGCCGCCCCAACGGTCTCCAGATCCAGGGTTACACCGGCCTCGTGACCGATCCGCGGGGACAGTTCCTCGCCAACTGGGCCGCCCCCGATCACGCCGCCCGCCCGCCCGCTCGCGTGGCGGAACTGCTCCGCGATCCAGCCCGGCCCGCCGATGTGCCACGGGAACTTCACCGCCTGTTCATCGATCTGGCCCAGGCCCTGGAAACGCGCCTCGCCCCCACGGGTTACCTCGGCCCGCTGGGCATCGACGCCTTCGTCTACCGGCAGCCCGACGGTTCAACCCGGCTCAAGCCCGTGGTGGAAATCAACCCGCGCTACACCATGGGCCGGGTGACGCTCGAACTCATGCGCTACGTGCAGGCAGGCAGTTTCGCCCGCTTCAGCCTCCTCAACCGCGCCCAAATCCAGGCCGACGGCTTCGCCGATTTCCCAAGCTATGCCGAAGCCCTCGCCAAAACCCACCCCCTCCACTTCCATGGCGACCCCGTCCTTCGCCTCCGCGAAGGCGCCGTCTGCCTGAGCGACCCCGCCACCGCCGAGTCCTGCCTCGCGGTCCTCCACGTCACCCGCTCAGCAAATCCGCGGTAGCTGCTCACCGCTCGGCATCGGCAGCACCCGATCCCTGCCCAGCACGCCCTGCGCCACCACTTCCGCACCGTCCTTCGACTCGACCGTCCCGATTCGCACCGCACCCGCCGAAACCGGGTGAGCCTTCAGAATCGCCAGCGCCCGCTCCGCCTCCGCCTCAGGCACGAACGCCACGAATCGCCCTTCACACGCCACCTGCAACACATCCAATCCCAGAATCTCACAAGCCGCCGACACATCCCCGCGCACCGGCACCGCCTCTTCCGTGATGCGAATGCTCATCGACGAAGCCTCCGCGATCTCGTTCAAGCTCGCCGTCAACCCGCCCCGGGTCAGGTCCCGCAGACAATGCAGTTCCATCCCCGCACGGACCATCGCCAGCACCGGCTCAGCGACCGACGCGGAATCACTCTCGATCGCGCTCTCAAATTCCAAACCCTCCCGCATCGCCATCACCGCCATCCCGTGCCGCCCCACATCCCCGCTGATCAAAACCGCATCCCCAACCGCCACCGACCTCGGGTCGATCGTCAACGAGTGCTCGATCAACCCAAGTCCCGTTGTGTTGATGAACAGGCCATCCCCCGCGCCCGCATCCACCACCTTGGTGTCACCGGTCACGATCATCACTCCCGACTGGGCCGCGGCGTGTCGCATCGACAACACCACCCGCCACAGCACTTCCATCGGCAGCCCTTCTTCCAGGATGAACCCGGCACTCAGGTACTGCGGCCGCGCTCCACTCATGACCAGGTCATTGACCGTCCCGTGAATCGCCAACGAACCCAGGTCGCCTCCCGGAAAAAACAGGGGCCGAACCACATACGAGTCCGTGGTGAACGCCAGTCGATGCGACGACGCCGGCAACACCGCCGCATCATGGCGCCGATCCAGGATGGGGTTGGCAAACGCCACACCGAACATCCGCTCCACCAGGGCATGCATCAATCGGCCGCCGCCGCCGTGCGCCATGAGCACCTGCGGGTACTCACGAATGGGCACCGGGCACTGCATTTCAAGGACTTCGTTCATGTTCTCCCCTTCGGTCGTCGATAACGGTGGTAGGCGGCACAGGCGCCCTCCGACGACACCATGGTCGCCCCCAGCGGGTGCTCGGGTGTGCATCGCGTTCCAAAGGCAGGACATTCAGGAGGACGCAACCGACCTTGCAGAATCAGCCCGCTCGAACACTCCGTCTCGGGAGAGGCTCCCTCCGATCGAATGCCAAATCGCAGGAGCGCATCGAAGCGTGCGTACGGTTCCGCCAAACCCAGGCCGCTGCCCGGAAGGATGCCCATTCCCCGCCATTCGCGGGAAACCACGCGAAACACTTCCTTCATCCAGCCCTGCGCCGGTTCATTGCCCCCATCACGCACCGCGCGCGGATACTCGTTCTCCACTTCGTGACGGCCGGACTCCAGCTGCCGGACACAGCACAATACCCCGCGCAACAGGTCCACCGGCTCAAAGCCAGTCACCACGATCGGCACCCGGTGCCTCGCCGCGATGGACTCGTACTCGGCGGTTCCCATCACCGCACACACATGACCTGCCGCGAGAAATCCCTGCACCCGGCATCCAGGCGTGGACAACAACGCCTCCATCGCCGGCGGCACTCGCACATGCGACACCAGCAGCGAAAAATTCGTTAACCCACGGGACGCCGCCTGCGCCACCGCCAGCGCCGTCGCCGGCGCCGTCGTTTCAAAGCCCACCCCAAAAAAAACCACCTGCCGCTCCGGATGCCGGCTCGCCAGCTGGACCGCATCCAACGGTGAGTAAACGATCCGCACCTCCGCCCCGGCAGCCTTCGCCGACAACAGATCGCCGCGTGTCCCAGGCACGCGCAGCATGTCGCCGAAGGAACAGAACATTACCCCGGGCATGGCCGCGATATGCAGCGCCGCGTCAATCAACCCCACCGGTGTCACACAAACCGGACAGCCCGGCCCGTGAATCAACTCGATACCCGTCGGCAGCATCGCGTCGACTCCATGCTTCACGATCGAATGCGTCTGACCGCCACACACCTCCATCAAGGTCCAAGGCCGGGTCACCACACGGGCAACTTCCTCCGACAACCGTCGAGCCCACGCCGGATCCCGGTATTCCGCGACATACTTCATGGATCCTCCTCCCCAGAATCCGAAAGACCCTGGATCGACCGCAGCGAATCCAGCAGGCGCAACGCTTCTTCTTCGTCCAATCGGCTGATCGCCACACCCGCATGCACCATGACGTATTCACCAGGACGCACCTCCGGCACACACGCCAGACTCACTTCCTTGATCACTCCGCCAAAGTCCACCCGCCCCGTTCGCCAAAGGGCTTCTTCCCCCTGAACCCTCAACAAGCGCCCTGGCACGGCGAGACACATAGTGTGCTCCTACTCCTCTTCGCCAAGCACCGCAACGACTTGTCCGAGAGCAATTCCCCCGTCGTTCGGCGGAATCCGCTCATGCCACAACGGCCACAATCCCGCCTCCCGTAAACGCCGCAACACCGCCTCCGTCAACCGGCGGTTCTGAAAACAGCCTCCACTCAAGGCCACCCGCCGCTCACCCACGTCCCGGGCCACCGACACGATCATCGCCGCCAGCGTCTCGTGGAAATCCACGGCCATCGCCGCCATCGACCTCCCCCGGTCCAGGTCCGCAATCATCCCCCGCACCATCGGCGTCCAATCGAGTTCAAACCGTCCTTCCCCTGCGCCACCGCCCCGCCAGGGAACTCTTTCAAAGTCGTAAATCGTCCCCGCCCATTCCCCGTCCGCCGCAAACTCGAGCGCCATCGCCGCATCCCCCTCGAAACCACTGCGCTGCCGCAACCCCAGAAGGCTGGCCACCGCGTCGAACAACCGACCGGCACTCGACGTCATCGGGGACCGCACGCCTCGCACGATCATCGGTTCCAACAGCGCCAGTTCCCGCGCCGAGAACACGCCCGGAAGCAGCCGCGCCGAGTTCCGGAAAACCTCCGTCCCACACGCCTCGAACAACGCCGCCAACGCCGTTCGACGCGGCTCGCGCACCGCCGCCTCGCCCCCAGGAAGCCGAAAGGGACGCAGCCGTGCCACGCGCCGGATTCCCGACCGGGTCACCCACAGAAATTCCCCACCCCAAACCGTTCCATCCATACCGTCGCCCGTGCCGTCCCAGACCACTCCCAACACCGGCGGTGGCGTCCCGTTTTCAGCCATGCACGCCAGCACGTGCGCCACATGATGCTGCACCTTCACCACCGGCAAACCCAGTCGACACCCCCACTGGGTGCTCGCGTAGTCCGGGTGACCATCGACCGCCACCACCGTCGGCCGGACGTCGAACAACCGGCCCAAGTCCGCCACCGAGGCTCTGAACCCGGCCTGCGCCAGGGGCGTCTCGAGGTTCCCCACATGCTGCCCCACATAAACCTGCGCGCCGTCCGACACCGCCACCGCACTCTTCAGCTGAGCACCCACCCCCAACACACACCGCCCCTTGAACCCTGCTTCCGTAGCGGCGGGCGTCCCGCCTGCCGTAGAGGGGGGCGTCCCGCCCCCCGGAATCTCGGGTTCAAGGTCCTTGAGCAGGTCTGTATCCATCAGAGCGCATCCCAGGAGCCCTCCCTCCCCTCGTACTCGTACTCCGAATCGTAATCCCTCCCCGTCCCCCAGTGCATCCGCCGTGAGCCTTTCATTCCAGCACCGGTCGTTTCCTCCGATCGCTCCTCCCAAGAATCCCTCCAGCTCAATCGCCAAGGGTGCGTAGCCCCGGGCCCGACGCAGCACCATCGCACGCCCGTCGATCACCCGGACCATCGAGTCGTCCACCGGCCGGACGATCGGACGGTCATGAACGAGGAAACCGTCGGCGATTCCCTGGAGCCGGTCCAAAGCCTCGGCCTCATCCGTGCAAATCGGTTCGTCATCCCGGTTTCCGCTCGTCGCCACCACGGCAAACCCCAGTTCATCCAGCAGGAGATGATGCAGGGGCGCGTAAGGGAGCAGGACGCCGAGGTTCGGATTCCCCGGCGCCACCCCCGCGACCGGTCCACCTTCGCCACAGTCCAACGCCCTGCTGAGGCCCCTTCGCCGCACCAGCACGATCGGCGCCTCCGCGGATTCCAGCAGCCGCTGCTCCTGCAAGGTGACGTCGCAGACCTCCCGCACTTTGTCCATCGAGGAAAACATCAGGGCGAAGGGCTTGGTTCGCCGGTGCTTCCGCTGCCGCAACCGATCCACCGCGGCGGCATCGTGGGCCGCCACCCAGAGGTGAAAACCACCGATTCCCTTGACCGCCACGACCTGACCCGCCCGCAACGCTGACGCCGCCGAACCTAGAGCAGCGTCGCGCGTTGCAACGGTTTTACCGGAAGGAAGCCGGTACTCCAGGTGCGGTCCGCACTCGGGACAAGCGTTCGGTTGGGCATGGAACCGTCGGTCCGCAGGATCGTCATATTCCGCCTGACAACGGGCGCACATGCGAAACACCCGCATGGAGGTGCGCTCCCGGTCGTAGGGCAACGCTTCCAGGATCGAGTAACGCGGCCCGCAGTGGGTGCAGTTGGTGAAGGGGTAGCGGTACCGGCGATTTGTTGGATCCCGGATCTCTGCCAAACACTCCGGGCAGGTCGCAATGTCCGGAACCGCGAAGGACGCGCCCGCCTCACTCGGCCCGGTCTGGCTTGGACGGATCCGGAATCCTCGTGTTCCGCAGAGCGGGATCCACGACGGAGTCACCGCCTGGATCCGGCTGTGTGGCGGGGCCTCCGTTGCCAGCAGATCCCGAAACGACACCACCGCATCCGCCGGACCTTCCACTTCCAGCACCACCCCCCGACGGTCGTTGCCCACCCAACCCGACAACCCCAGACGAGCGGCCAGGCGATACACGAAGGGACGGAAGCCGATCCCCTGCACCACTCCACGGATTCCCAACCGCAAACGCACCACCCGCCCCGGTCCAAGGTCCGAGATCCGTTCGATGAAGGGTAACGGGCTTCCCATCAACCGTGCCTCCGTAGCGGCGGGCGTCCCGCCTGCCGTAGAGGGGGGCGTCTCGCCCCCCGGAATTCCCCCAAGCTCATGGTTGCAGGGCATGGCGCCTGCGCTAACTCCGCTTCCCATCAACCGTGCCTCCGTAGCGGCGGACGTCCCGCCCCCCGGAATCCCTCCAGGTTCACGGACCGTGAGCGGGTCGGTTTCGAACATGGGGCCTTTCCGGTCTCACCGGCCCACCCTCCCAAGCTCTTCTTCCAGAAAGCGTCCCCAAACGTCCATGCCATCCCCGGTCTTGGAGGACACCTCCAGAATGGAGGCGTGATGACTCACGCGTTGGAGGTTGGCCAGCGCTGCGGGCCGGTTGAATCCAATCACACCGGCCAGATCCATCTTGGTGATCAGCACCAAATCCGCCGAATGGAAGAGAGGCGGGTACTTCAACGGCTTGTCTTCGCCTTCCGTCGTCGATAGCAGCACCACCCGCAAGTGTTCCCCGAGATCATAGGCCGCCGGACACACCAGGTTTCCGACGTTTTCGATGAACAACACATCCAGAGCATCCAGATCCAGAGTGTCCATCGCCTGGCCCACCATCTCCGCCTCCAAATGGCAGAGCGTGCCCGTGGTGATCTGGACCACCGGCAACCCCGCTTCCCGAAGCCGCCGGGCGTCGTTGTCCGTCTCCAAATCGCCCACGATCGCCCCCACCCGCAGTCGTCCGCGCAACAATGCGCCAGTCTTCTCGATCAAGGCGGTCTTTCCGGAACCCGGCGCGGACACCACGTTCAGCACCAGCAGCCGCCTGGCCCCGAACAAGCCACGGTTCCGCTCCGCCAACCGCTGGTTGTGCTCCAGCAACGACTGCTGCACCCGCAAGAGCTGAGGGGAATGCTCAGAATGAGAGGTATGGGACCTATGGGACAGATGGGACGTATGGGACTCATGGGACCTATAGGTCCTATTGGTCCCATGGGTCCCATCTGTCCCATAGGTCCCATCACTCTCCTGCCCCAGCCCGCATCCACATTCCTGGCACATGCTACGAAACCTCCAAGGAGGCTAGTTCCAGTTCGAGCCCGCTTCGCAGACGGTGGCTCCATTCACCGCAGCGTGGGCACTCCGGGAGCGCCTCCAGGGCTTCAAACTCGGCCTGGCAGCTGTCACACCAGCGCATGGCCGGAACTGACTCGATTTCCAAGACCGCGCCGGCCGCCGGTCCTCCCGGCGACAACGCGGCAAACGCAAATTCCAGGGCTGCGGGCACCACACCGCTCAGTTCGCCGACCCGCAGACACAACCGGTGGATGCGCGAAGCGCCCGCCTCCCGGGCGCGTTCCGCCGCCAGTTCCAGGGCCGTTTCCATCAGGCTTGCTTCGTGCATTCCCGGCTCCCCTTCAAAACCCGAATCGCCTCCACCGCCGCCTGCACACCCTGCCGCGCGTGCGTCGTCAATCCCGGCCCCCAGCCGAGTTCCGATACCGGCACCTCGACACACCACGCCCTCGGCCGCCAACCCCACAGTTCCAGGGTCAATCCCAGCAGGATCTCGGGCGTCAGACGGTGCCCATTCCAACCGGTTCCGCCCCCCTGGGAATCACTGTTCAACTCACGCACCACGACGTCGCCTTCGGTCTCCTTCAACGAGGCATCCACGAAGACCACGACGGCGGTTTCATTCAATCGGACCGCAAGTTCCGGAGTCAGTTGGTGATGCGCCTCCGCTTGCAGCCCATCCATTCCCAACCTTTCCAAGGCCTCCACCACCGCAGGCCCCACCCCGTCATCACCACGCAGCACGTTCCCGAACCCGATCACCAGCATGCCGCCGGCTCGGATCTTCCTTGGATTCGATTCAATCGCGACGCCGTTCATCGAGCACCGTCCCATCCGGACCCACCAACCGAATCACCAGGGGCATCTGTCCCAGGGCGTGAGTCGAACAACTCAGGCACGGATCAAAATTCCGGATGCCATGCTCGACCCGGTTCAGCATCGCCTCCGGCACGTGGGGCCCCTTCACATAGTGCTTGGCGATCTGGGCGACGGTGCGGTTCATCGCCAGGTTGTTCTGACCCGTCGCAATGACCAGGTTCACCTTCGTCACCACGCCGTCCCGGTCCACTTCATAGTCGTGGAACAGCGTCCCGCGCGGCGCCTCGCTCACCCCCACACCCCGCAATCGGTTCACTCCCGCGTCCGCCCGAAGGTGGTCCGAATGCAGCTCCGGATCCTCGAGCATCCGTTCGATCCGCTCCAGGCTCGTCAGAATCTCAATCAACCGCGCGTGGTGGTACAGGAACGATGAAGTCACCGCCCCATTGCTGTGCTTGCGGAATTCCTTCAGCTCAACGTCCGCCTCGGGGGTGCCCATCGACTTGCAGACATTGAGCCTCGCCAGCGGCCCCACCCGGTACATGCCTTCCTCCGGACCCAGGGGCTTGAAATAGGGCGACTTGAGATAGGACGACGACTGCACCGCCTCGCCGATGTACTCGCGGTAGTTCTGAGGATCGAGTTGATCCACCAGAATGCTCCCTGAGCTGTCCATGAAGCGCAGCCGCCCGCCATGATGCTCCCATTCCCCGTCCGGTCCGACCAACCCCAGAAACAGCGACGGAAAATTCCCGAAAATCTGGATCTCCCGGTTCAACGATCCCGCCAGGTCCTTGAACAAACGCAGGGCCAGTCGCGCCGTTTGGAATGCCTCCGGCAGTCCCGTCCGAATCCGTTCCCGCCCCGCAAGCGTCAACCCGCTCCGCACCCCGCCCGGAACCGCCCACGAAGGATGCACTTTCTTGCCGCCCAGGATCTCGATGACTTCCTGGCCAAACTGCCGCAATCGCACCCCGGCACGCACCAACTCGGGTCGGGTTCCCAGCAAACCAAACACGTTGCGTTTCTCCACCGGCGCGTCCCACCCCATCAGGAAGTCCGGAGCGCTGAGATGGAAGAAACTCAGCGCATGCGACTGCACCATCTGCGCCAGGTTCATCAGCCGCCGCAGCTTGTCCGCCGCCGGCGGAACCTGAACCGCGAGTATCTCATCCCCCGCCCGCGCCGAAGCCAGCAGGTGACTCACCGGACAGATGCCGCACGTGCGCGCCGTCAGCCCAGGCATCTCCCACAGCGGCCGCCCTTCGCAGAACCGCTCAAACCCCCGGAATTCCACCACGTGAAACTGCGCGTCTGTCACCTGCCCATCATCGTCGAGTTGAATGGTGATCTTCGCATGCCCTTCGATGCGCGTGACCGGGTCGATGACGATGCGTTGAGCCATGGTCGGCCTCTTGTTTTATCCGAATTTGATAAGTCTCCCCGTCGGAGCTGCACCCGCGCCCAACAAGGATTCCAACAACATCCGAATCCGCTCAGGACAGGGCGGGCAACCGGGCAGAAAGTGATCCACCGGAATGACCTGATGCACCGGAACCGCACGATCCAGGAGCGGAGGAAGAATGCCCGGCGCCACCGGAATCCCAGGGTTCACATCCGCCAGTTCCACATAGGCCCGGTTCAACACCACTTCCGGTCCACCCAGCGGATTGCGCATGCCCACCACATTCGAAGTCACCGCGCAGTCGCCAAACGACACCACCGTCTTCGTCCGTTGCCTGATCCGGTGCGCCATTTCCACGTGTTCAGTGTTGCAGATCGCCCCTTCGATCAGCACCACATCCACGCCTTCCGGGTACTCCTTCGTGTCCACCAGCGGACCGTAGACATAGTCCACCTTCGCCGTCAGATCGACGATCCACTCGTCCAGATCCAGAAACGACATGTGGCAGCCCGAGCAGCCGCCAAACCAGGTGGTGGCAAGTCTCACACGTTCCATTGCTTCTTCTCCCGCGCGTTGACCAAAAATTCCAACCGGGTCCGATCCCGCTCCATTTCCCCGGCCGTCATTCCCCGACGGAACAACGCGCCCGTCGGACAGGCCTGGATGCATTTCCCACAGGCGGAGCACGTCTCCGACATGCCCCACGGCTGATTCAGATCGCTGATGATGCGGGCATGGGTGCCGCGCCCTGATACGTTCTTCGTCCCCGCACCTTCGATGTGCCAGCAGACCCGCACGCACCGCGTGCAAAGAATGCAGCGGTTGTGGTCCATGCCGAAACTCGCATGGGTCAAGTCCACTTCGAGCAGAGGCGATTGGTAGGCGAACCGGACGTGATCCATGCCCTGGCTGTAAGCCATGGTCTGCAACTCGCAGTGCCCATTCGATACACAGGCGGCACAGACGTGGTTCCGTTCCGCGAACAGGAGTTCCAGGATCATCCGCCGGTACCGCCGCAGACGATCCGATTGGGTCCGCACATCCATGCCCTCCGCCACCATCGTCGTGCACGCCGGCAGAAGCCTCGGCGACCCCGCCAACTCCACCAGACACATCCGGCAGGCGCCCACGTCGTAGATGCCATCCAGATGACAGAGCGTCGGGATCGAAATGCCCGCGTCCCGCGCGGCGCCCAGGATCGTCGTCCCTTCCTCCGCGCTCACTTGCTTGCTGTCGATGGTGAGGGTTCGGACTGCCATGGCTGGAACGTCGAATGCGTGGTTTAACGGATCTCCACCGAAACCGTCCCTTCCGGAACCGCCAGCTTCACCGCGAACGGATCCGGCAGCAGCAGTTCCTCATACTCGCGCCGGAAGAATCTCAGGGTGCTGAGCACCGGGTTCGGCGCGGTCTGTCCCAACCCGCAGAGGCTGGTGTTCTTGACCAGGTCGCAGAGTTCCTCCAACTGACCCAGATCCCGCGCCGTGGCCTCCCCAGCCAGGACCTTCGCCAGAAGACCATGGATCTGCACCGTTCCCGCCCGGCAGGGAATGCACTTGCCGCACGACTCGTCCATGCAGAATTCCATGAAGAACCGCGCCACATCCACCATCCGGGTCGAGTCATCCATCACGATCATGCCGCCGGAACCCATGATCGAACCCAGCTTGTTCAGGGAGTCGTAGTCGACCGGCGTGTCCAGGTGTTCCGCCGGAATGCACCCTCCAGAGGGCCCGCCGGTCTGTACCGCCTTGATCGAAGCCCCATCCGGCGCTCCTCCACCCATCTCTTCCACAATCACCCGCAGCGGAGTTCCCATCGGCACCTCGATCAGCCCGGTGTTCCGGATCTTGCCCGCCAACGCAAACACCTTGGTGCCCTTGCTCCGTTCGGTTCCGATCCCCGCAAACCACGCCCCACCCCGTCGCAGGATCGCCGGCACATTCGCAAACGTCTCAACGTTGTTGATCAATGTCGGGCAGTTCCACAACCCGCTCTCCGCCGGAAAGGGTGGCCGTGGCCGGGGCGTTCCTCGTTTCCCTTCCACCGACGCCATCAGGGCGGTCTCCTCCCCGCACACAAAGGCCCCTGCTCCGATCCGAAGATCCACGTTGAAGTGAAACGGCGACTCGAACACCGCGCTCCCCAACACCCCCAGCCTCCGCGCCTGGTTGATCGCGGTCTGCAACCGCGCAATCGCCAGCGGATACTCCGCCCGCACGTAAATGTAGCCCTGGTCCGCCCCCACCGCGTAGGCCCCCAGCGCCATGCCTTCCAAAACGCTGTGCGGATCGCTCTCCAGCACGCTCCGGTCCATGAACGCCCCCGGATCCCCTTCGTCCGCGTTGCAGATCACATACTTCTTCGCACCCGCCGCCTTTTGGACCGTCGCCCACTTCAATCCGGTCGGATACCCCGCCCCACCCCGTCCCCGCAAACCGCTGGCCAACATTTCTTCAACGACCGCCTTCGGCGTCATTTCGTGCAGCGCCTGGTGCAGCGCCTGATAACCGTCCGCGGCCACGTAGGACTCGATCCGGTTCGGATCCACCACCCCGCTGTTCGCCAGCACAATCGACTGCTGCTTGGTGAAGAAAGGATCGTTCGGGTTCCCCCGCGCGACCGACACCTTCTCGCCGTTCAGGGCGTCCACGATGCTCCCGGCTTCCTCCGGCGTGACCCGCTCGTACAGCAGGTTGTCCGGATCCACCTGGACCAGCGGCCCCTGACAGCACAGCCGCAGACATCCCACCCCTCGCACTTCCACCCGCTCCCCCAGGCCCGCATCGTACACCGCCCGCTCCAGCCGTTCCTTCACCGCCTCCCCCCGCGAGGACAAACACCCCGCCGCGGTGCAGCAACGGATGACGATCGGCTTGCGCGCCGCCAGTTCCTTCTCCTTCAGCGCCAGCAGGTCCTTAAGGTCCATGCGAACACCATCCTTTCACCCGCTCCAAGGCGCCCTCCGGCGTCTGGCGCGGTGTCACGGTCCCGTCGTACACCACCGCCGGCGCAATACCACACGCGCCGATGCATCGCGCCGTCACCAACGAGAATTGTTTGTCCGGAGTCGTCTCACCCGCCTTGATCCCCGCCCGCGTCTCAATCGCCCGCAATACCCGGTCCGCGCCCTTCACGTAACAGGCCGTCCCCAGACAAACCACGCAGGTGTGCGCCCCCTTCGGTTTCAGCGTGAAGAAGTGATAGAACGTCGCCACCCCGTAGACCCGGCTGGGAGGCAGCTTCAGGTGGTGTGCCACAAAGAGCATCAACCCGTCGTCCAGAAAGCCGAAGAGTTCCTGGGCCTTGTGCAGCACCTCGATCAGCGCGTCCGCCTTGTGCTGGTGACGCTTCATGTGCGTCTCCAGGATCTTGAACCGCTTGTCCCCGCTCGCGTGCTCGAGCACCGCCGCCACCGCCTTGCGCTTGCCGTTGGAAGTGCAGGTCAACATGGCCCCTCACCTTGCTGCGCCAATCCCGCCTCCGCCCCCGCCCGATCATCCGAAAAGGTGATCACACGGAAACCCGGTCCGGGAATGTCGCTTGTGGGCGAACTTCCACCATCCGCTCATGCCTCGTCTCCACGCCCGTTGCCCATCCCGCCGCAAATCTTGTCCATCCATCGAACCGCGTTCACCCTCACCGACAGCCAGCCGAAACTGCGCGCATGACCTTCCTCATTCCCCGTAAACCTTTCATGCAAGCCGTCGCGAGGGTTGAAACCGGCTCCCTCACCCCAGCCCTCTCCCGGAGAGAGAGGGAGTCGCCTATCCCCCGCCGCAGCACGCCAACAACCCATCTGCACGAGCCGTCCCGACCCGTTCCAGCCAATGCCCGGCTCAACCCTCCGATACCCGCGGCGCATCGTCTCCTTCTCCCTCCGGGAGAAGGCCGGGATGAGGGCCGCCCGCTCCACTTCTCGCGCCCCGGTTCATGGCCCGTGAGCAGGTCGATTTCGAACACGGCGCTGTCCATGAACCTTCCCTCCCCTCGTCATCGTACTCCTACTCCTCATCGTAATCCTCCCGCCCTCGCCGGTTCATGGGCCGTGCTTCGGTTCTTTCCCCATCGCTGGCCTATCCTCGCTCTGGCCTGCGCCTTCTGGATCACCCATCTCGCTCCCGCTTCCTCAGCCCAGCCAGGTTCCGGTTCGGTCCAAATCCCCGTCTCCGTCGACAGCGGCTTCTTCACCCAACCGTTCCAGGTCACCTTACCCGCCCAACCCCAGCTCCACTACACCACCAACGGCACTTCCCCCCTCGGCGCCAACGCCATCCCCTACACCAGTCCGATCCCAATCCATTCCACCACTGTCCTCCGCGTTGCCTTCCAGGGCACTTCCTCTCCCCCCCTCCACCACGAAAGTCGCACCTACCTGTTTTTGTCGGATGTCTTGCGCCAAACGGGTGCCGGCTTTCCCACCACGTGGGGCACCAACGACGGGAAAGCCGTTCCCGCCGACTACGCCATGGATCCCGAAATCGTGGATCATCCCGCGTACCGAGACCGCCTCATCCCCGCCCTCGAATCCCTTCCCTCCATCTCCCTCGTGGTCGATCCCCACGACCTGCTCGATCCCGAGCACGGCATTTACGCCAATCCCCGCGAGACCGGGTCGGACTGGGAACGTCCCGCCACCGTCGAGTTCCTGGAACCAACCCAACGCCCCTCAAGCCCGGCGGCCGACAACTCGCCACTCCGCATCGACTGCGGGGTCCGGATTCAGGGCGGCTGGAATCGGCGCCCCGAGGAAAGCCCCAAGCACGCGTTCCGCATCCTCTTCCGCAAGAAATACGGCGCCGGCAAATGGAAGGCTCCGTTGTTCCAGGAAACCGGCGCCCGCGAGTTCGATGAGCTGATTCTGCGCGCCGGCTGCAACAACACTTGGCTGCACTGGAGCGGCGAGGAGCGTCACCGCGGCGACTACCTCCGCGATCAGTGGATGCGGGACAGCCTCGCGGCCATGGATCACCCCTCCGCCCGCGGGCGCTTCGTTCATCTCTACCTGAACGGCCTGTATTGGGGCGTCTACAATCTCGCCGAGCGGCCGTCCGCTCCATTCGTCGCCGCCCACTTCGGCGGATCCCCCGACGACTACGACGCCCGCAATGGCTCGAATGTCATCGAAGGGGACGATGTCGTCTGGCGCGAACTCATGGCTCTGGCGGAGACTGCCGCCACTCACTCCGAGTTGTACCCGGAGATCGCCAGGCGCCTCGATCTGCGCGCGTTCGCCGACTTCTTCCTGCTCAACCTCTACGGCGCCAATGGCGATTGGGACGGCTCTTCCAACTGGTACGCCGCACGCCGTCGCTCGCCTCCCGGTCCGTATCGCTTCTTCGTCTGGGATGGCGAACGCACCCTCGAAGGGTTGAACGACAATGTTGTCGGGTACGACGCCGACGACAGCCCGCCCCGGCTGTTCCAGCGCCTCCGCAAGAACCCGCTTTTTCAGAAGGTGTTCCGCGATCGCGCCCGGCTTCATCTCACCGGCAAGGGCGCCCTCACCCCCGCGCGTGCCGCCGCCCGATTTCAGCAGCGTGCCGCCGAACTCGACCTGGCGATCATCGCCGAGTCCGCCCGTTGGGGAGACTACCGCCGGGATGCGCACCCGTACAAAACCGGCCCGTACACGCTCTACACCCGCGATGACCAATGGCGCCCCGAGGTGGACCGATTGCTCAACACCTACTTCCCCGGGCGCACCGAGGTGTTGATCGAACAACTCAAGTCCGCCGGCCTGTGGGCCAATCCCTGAGTCCGATCCGGACGGCAGCCATCAGTACTGGAACAACTCGCCGTCGCGGAAGAAGCGCTTCAGTTCCGCCGCGGCCGTCTCCAATGAGTCGGAGGCGTGACAGACATTCACCATCACGTCCACCCCGAGGTCGCCACGGATCGTGCCCTTGGCGGCCTTCTTGGAATCAGTCGGCCCGAGCAGTTCCCGGACCCGAGCCACCACGTTCTCGCCCGCCAGCGCCAAAGCGATCACCGGCGTCTTCTGCATGAAGTTCTGCACGTCCGGGAAGAAGGGCTTCGACGCGATGTGCGCGTAGTGTTCCCGCAGCAGGGCGTCGCCGAATTGCAGCATCTTGATGCCACGGATTTTCAGACCAGCACCTTCGAAGCGCGCCAGGACCTGGCCCACCAGGGCTTTGCTGACGGCGTCGGGTTTAAACAAAATCAATGTAGTTTCCTGAGACACGGCGCCGGGTTGCTACCGGAGCCCTCGCCCCAGGTCAACATCAGGCTGCCCCCACCCCGCTTGCCAAGGCCCCCGCTCCTCCCAATCCTCCGCCATGTTCTTCCTCGCCCAGCGAACACGACTCGCCGTCGCCGTTTTCCTCGCGTTCACCGCTCCTGGCATCCCTCCCAGCCACGCCGCCGACTCCGCCCGCTTCGTCCAGGATCGGATCGCCATCGGACTCTGGGTCCCGCCACAAACCTCGGAAAACCTGGAGCAACGGTATCAGGAAATCGCCGATGCCCATTTCACCGTCGTCATCGGCACCGCCGGCACCAACGCCGCCGGTCAACTCGCCCTCTGCCACAAGGTCGGCCTCAAGGCGCTCGTCGACGGCTCCCCCGCGCCCGCCGCACTTCCCGAAAGCCCCGCGTGCTGGGGCTACCTCCTGACCGACGAACCCAGCGCCTCCGCATTCCCTGCCCTCGCCGAGCGCGCCCGCGCCATCCGCCAGGCGCGCCCCGGCCGACTCGCGTACGTGAACCTCTATCCCAATTACGCGTCCACCGCCCAACTCGGCACCCCCACCTACGAGGAACATGTCAGCCAGTTCATGCGCGTCTTCCAGCCGGATGTCCTTTCCATGGACCACTACCCACTGATGCGCCCCGACCGCGATTCCCGGGATGCGTACTGCGATAATCTGGAGGTCTTCCGCCGACATGCCCTCGAGGCCAAGGTCCCCTTCTGGAATTATTTCTACTCCATGCCCTTCAACGACCGCCTCGATCCCACCGAGGCCCAGATCCGCTGGCAGATCTTCACTTCCCTCGCCTATGGCGCCAAAGGCGTTCTCTACTTCTGCTACTGGACCCCGGGCAAAGGCAACGGCGGCACCGGTGAATTCCCCAAGGGCGGCGCACTGCTCACCGCCGAGGGCCTCAAGACCCGCCACTACGACGAAGCCCGCCGGATCAACGCCGAAATCAAGGCGCTGGGCCCCACCCTCATGAACCTCACCAGCACCGCCATCTTCCGTCTGAACACCGCCCCAACCGAGGGCGAACCCCAAGTCGACCACCCTGTCCGCCGCGTCACACGCGTCGGCGCCGATCCCCACAGCGAGTTCATCGTCGGCTGTTTTCGACATGCCGACGGCCGACGGGCCGCCTTGATCGTGAACCACAGTTACGCCCACACCGCCTGGCCCACCGTCGAGTTCGCCTCACCCGCCACAGCCGTGAAAGAGGTCGATAAACACACCGGCCGCGAGGTCGCCGCCATCGACGACAGCCCTGAATTGCCCGGTCTTCAACTGTCGTTCGGTCCCGGCGATGCCCGCCTGTTCCTGCTGCCCTGAATCTCGCCCAGTGTTCCCGATGTTGTTGGAGGATTGTCGCAGCGCGACAATCCCCACCCACAACTCGCAGATGCGCCCCCCCGCACCCTGACCTGCATCTTCATGCTCCCCACGCCCAGCCCAACCTGAAAGGATCCGCCCATGAACCCGCCACAAACGGTCTCCCGCCGCTCCGCCCTTCGCGCCGCCGCCATGGGCGCCGCCGCTGCCGCCACCATGACACCCCAGGCTTCCCTCGCCCAAGCCCCGCGCTCCGCCGCCCTCCCTGAATTCCGCGTCCGCAACGGTCGCATCCGCCAATCCATCATGGGCTGGACCTTCAATCCCATGCCCACACCCGACCTGGCACGCCATTGCAAGGAGATCGGTCTCGTCGCCATGGAAGGCATCGACGCCAAACACTACCCGATGGTCCGCGAACTCGGCCTCCAGATCTCCCTCGTCGGTTCACACGGCTTTAACAAAGGCCCCGTCAATCCCGCCAACCACCCCAGCGTCCTCCAATCCCTACGCGATGGCATCGACCTCGCCGTCCAGTGCCAGTCCAAGAAGGTCATCACCTTCACCGGCATGCGCGAACCCGGCATCGACGACGCCACCGCCGCCAGGAATTGCGTCGAGTGCTGGAAACAGGTCGTCGGTTACGCCGAACAGAAGGGAATCACGATCTGCCTCGAACACCTCAACAGCCGCGACGGTTCCCACCCCATGAAGGGTCACCCCGGTTACTTCGGCGACCACGTGGATGCCTGCATCGACCTCATCCGCCAGGTCGGTTCTCCGAATTTCCGGCTGCTCTTCGACATCTACCATGTCGCGATCATGGACGGGGACGTCATCCGTCGGCTGCGCCAGCACAAGGAATACATCGGCCATGTCCACACCGCTGGGGTCCCCGGACGGGCCGAACTCGATGACACGCAGGAAGTGAACTACCCCGCCGTCCTTCGCGCTCTGCTCGACACCGGCTACGACGGTTTCGTCGCCCAGGAATTCATCCCCACCTGGCCCGACAAAGTCCTCGCCCTCCGCCACGCCGCCATGGTCTGCGACGTGTAACCCCCCGTCCTCCGCCCCCCGTCCTCCGCCCCCCGTCCTCCGCCCCCCGTCC
>CAUJJW010000039.1 GCA_963205105.1 Verrucomicrobiota bacterium
CTCGGTATTATTAAACATCGCGATGAACCAACAGCCTCTCCATGAACCTTCCCATGCAAACCATCGCTAGGAATGAACCGGGCTCCCACACCCCAACCCACTCCCGGAGGGAGAGGGAGTCGCGTTCTTCCCACGGCGACATGCCCGAACCCCGTCCTTCCGTGCCGTCGCGAATCGCACCAGCCAAGGTCCGGCTTGGCCCTCCGAAACCCGCGGCGCCTATTCTCCTTCTCCCTCCGGGAGAAGGCCGGGATGAGGGCCGCCCACTCCACTCCTCGCGCCCCGGTTCATGGTCCGAGAGCCGATCGATTTCAAAACGAGGGCTCTTCAGGCAGGGGCTGCTCCCCGGTCCTTCCCTGGTCGCTGCCTTCGGCCTGCTGGTTTCCTTGAACTGGTGCGGGGCCGAAACGGTCATCGCTCCCGCCCAGCCGGCGCCCGCCGCGCCGCCGACCGCGCTTCGGACGGCCATGGACCGTGGGATTCAATGGCTTCTGACCCACCAGAACTCCAATGGCTGGTGGTCGACATCCGAGCAACCTGCGGTCACGGCTCTCGCTCTGACCGCATTGAACCGGGAACCCTCCGGGCGTTTTACCCGCAGTCGACCCTCCGAGCTGAGCCGCGCCTATGAGTTCCTGCTCGGCAGCGTTCGTCCGGACGGCAGCATCCACCGGGGCGGCCTGGCGAACTACAACACCGCGCTCTCCCTGCTGGCGTTGTCCACGGCCCAGGACCCGCGGTTCCTGCCCGTTATTCGCAACGCGAGGGCCTATCTCGCCTCCAGCCAGATCGATTTTGGCGAACCCGGTAAGCGGGACACGCCCTTCGATGGAGGGGTTGGCTACGGCAGCAAGTACCAGCATTCCGACATGAACAACACGTTCACTGCCATCGAGGCGATGCGCGCGTCGGAGTTGGTTCTTCCCAAGGATGAGGCGGCGGGCGGGTCTTCCTTCAAGGACCTGGACTGGGGCGCAGTGGCTCATTTTCTTCAGAACTGCCAGAATCTGCCCGAGGTGAATCCCGACGATCGGGTTTCCCGGGACCCGAATGATCGGGGCGGTTTCTTCTACTACCCGGGCCACAGCATGGCGGGGGCGGTGACCAATGAGGCGACCGGGCGCATCGCCTTGCGCTCGTATGGATCCATCAGTTACGCGGGTCTCCTGAGCTACATTTACGCCAAGGTCGAGAAGGACGACCCGCGGGTCAGCGCCGTGCGCGATTGGTTGGAGAAGCACTATTCCCTGGCCGAGAATCCGGGTATGGGGCAGCAGGGGTACTTCTACTACCTCCACCTCATGACGAAGGCGCTCACGGCCGCGCGTGTCGATCGCCTCAAGCGGAGCGATGGAACCGAGGTCGCTTGGAGGGACGAGGTGGCGCGACGCTTGGTGTCCCTGCAACAGCCCGACGGTTCCTGGGTCAACGAACAACCGCGTTGGTGGGAATCCGACCGGGTCCTGGTGACAGCCTACGTCCTGATGAGTCTGCAAATGCTCGACTCCAGGTCGACGGGCGGCTGATGGGGCTCGTCCCCAATCACGCATGCGCAGCCCCATCGCGATCGCCTGTTCGGGGCTTGGCCACGTGCGACGGGGCAACGAGACCTGGGCCCGGGACATTGCCGCCGCCCTGCATGCCGCGGGTGTGCCGGTCACGTTGTTCGGTGGCGGTCCGCTATCGGAGGCCGCTTCCCCCTACGTGCGTATCCCTCATCTCCGACGCGACTTTCCGGTGCTGCGCCGCTGGATGCCGTGGTCGAAGCGTTACCTGGCGGAACAGTTGTCGTTTCTTCTGGGACTCCGCCGCCGGCTGCTCCGCGGTTCCTGGCGACGGGTGCATCTCTGCGATCCCGATCTCGCGCTGCAGATGCACCGCCGGACTCGGGGAACCGGATTGCAGGTCGTGTTCAAAGACGGGATGCGGTTGGGCCCGCACTGGTGCAGCCGACTCGATTTCGTTCACGTGCTGGCTCCGCATTACCGTGATGTGGTGGCGCGTGAGGCCGGTGTCGATACCCGGGGATGGTTCGTGATCCCGCATCTGGTGGACATCGGGACCTTTCAGCCGCCTCCGGATCGCCGGGCGGCGCGCGCGGCGTGGCCGGAACTGCAGTTGGCGCCCGGCGCTTTTGTGGTTTTGGGAGTGGGCGATTACTCCGCCGGCGGCAACAAACGGCTCGACTGGTTGGTGCGGGAGGTGGCGGCGCTGCCCGCTGCTGCGGAGGCGGTTCTGGTGTTGGCAGGCCAATCAGAACCCGAAGAGTTCCGGCGATTCGAGGCAACGGCCCGCGAGGCGTTGGGGCGGCGGGTTCGGCTGCTGCGGAACCTGCCACGAGCGCAGGTTGTGAAATTGTACCAACTGGCCGACGTCTTCGCGCATGCGGCTTTGGAGGAACCATTCGGCATCGTGTTCCTGGAGGCGATGGCTTCAGGCCTTCCTCTGGCGGGGCACACCTGGCCGGTGACCCAATGGGTGATCGGCGACGCCGGTGAGTCCCTGGACATGACCCGGCCTGGAGCACTGTCGGAGCTCCTGGCCCGCTGGAACGCGGCGCCTGGGGAATGGGAAGCCGTGTCCGCGCGGGCCCGTCGGCGGGCAATCGAACAATTCTCGCCCGAGCGGCTGATTCCCCGGTACCTCGAGATGTACGAGGCAATGGAGTCGTCGGCCGATGCACTCGGAGGAAGTCGTGGATGAACGTCGCCTTCATCAACGAGAACGCCTTGGGGCACGCATCCTACCTCCCTCGATTCGCCGCCGAGCTTCGGGAGCATCCTGAACTGGGCATCGAGCCGCAGGTTCTTGATGTGGTGCCCATGCCGGCGGCGATCCAGCGGCAGGCGGACTTCACGGTGCGTGGTCTGCGGCGGTGGGGGTTGGACTTCCACGTGGCCCGGTGGCGCCGGGTGGCCAGCCGACATGCGCGGCGTCAGTTGGACGAGTTGCGCCGCCGGGAGCGTATTCAGGCGGTGGTGGTGAATACCCAGAGCGTGGGGTTGTCCCTGGTGGAACCTCCCCTGGGGCTTCCGTTGTTCGTCGCCCTCGATGCGACGTTTCGGCAGTTGTCCCGGAGCCGGTGGTTTGCGGCGAACCGGCTGGCCGCCGGGCTTCTGCCGCTCACCTTGTCTCCCATCCTGGGAGCGGAACGCCGGCTGTTCGCTACGGCGGCCCGGCTGCTGCCCTGGTCGGCGCCTGTGCGGGATTCGCTCTTAGAGGAATACGGAGTGCAGGCGGATCGGGTCTCCGTTTTGCCACCATCCCTGGACATCGACCGGTTGCAGGCGTCGCCCAGACCCGCCAACACGCGGCCCCAGATCCTCTTCCTTGGCGGTGATTTCCAACGGAAAGGCGGGCCGGTTCTGCTGGAGGCCTTCCGACGAGACCTGGCGTCGCGCGCGGACCTGCATGTGGTCACTCAGTCCGACATCGCAGCCGAGCCAGGCGTGCTGGTTCATCGGGGAGTCACGGCACAGAGCGATGCATGGTTCGAGCGCTGGCGGCAGGCGGACGTGTTTGTGTTTCCGAGCACCCTGGAGACGTTCGGCATCGTCCTGCTCGAAGCGCTGGCCTTCGGCGTGCCGGTGGTTGCCAGCCGGGCGGGTGCGGCGGCGGACATTCTCGAACAGGGGCGCGCCGGTATCCTTCTCGACGATGTTTCTCCGGAAAATCTGTCACGGGCGGTTCGGTCCGTGCTGGAGGATCCGGTGAACGCCCGGAAGCGCTGTGAAGCGGGGCAGGCCCGCGTCCGGCGGGACTATGATCTGCACCGGAATGCCGCGGAACTGGCGTCGTGGATCAGGGCGTCGGCCACTCGGTGATCTTGATGTTGCGCAGGTGGGCCTGGGTTTCGTAGGTGGCGATTCCCAGGGGAACCGACTCCTCGATGGGGCCAGAGCGCAGGCTGAAACTTTTCCCCTGGATCTCGGTGTCCACGACCTTCTCCTTGTCGATCCAAGCTTCGAGCCGCTTGGGGGTGACGCGGAGACGTATCGCGTACCAGCGGTCTTTCTCGAATGCCATGAACTTGGTGGTTTCATTCGAGGAAGCGTCGTTGCCGTCGATGCTGGAAATCCCAACCACGCCGCCGCCCCAGCCACCCACGATGAGGGAGGCGTTGGTGCCGGCGATGGGGAAAGTAAGGCCGCAGAAGAAATCGTTCCCGGAGACCCGGCGCGCTTCGAGCGACAACTCGTAGTTCGTCTTGGGCGGGTTATTGGTCCAATGGACGCCAGTCATGTACCCCTGGTTGATGACCAGGACGCCTTTCTCCACGGAGACCTCGCCGCGGCCGGCGAAATCCGTGACGGTCCAGCCTTGGAGCGACTTGCCGTCAAACAGGATGCGTTCCTTGCCGGAAGTCGGGGCGTTGGTGGCATCGGCGGCCGATGACGAAGGGAGCGTGGCAAAGGCGAGGCAGGCCAGGATCAAGGCCGGGAGAATGGGGGTGCCGCGTTGCATGAGGGCCATGCAAGGCGGGTTGGCGTCGGCGTGCAATGCGAATTCCGGGGCAACCGGGGTCCACGGACAGGAAGTGTTGTGGAGGAGGGTGGTGGGGCCGTTGCCGGAGAGGGGCCGCCGTTTCGGTTGCGCGCCGACAGGGTGGCTCGCGATGCTTCGCCCATGGCGAATCGTCACTGTCACCAGTGCGGAACTCCTTACCTGCTCAGCGGGGCGCCCGGACGGAGCGAGACCTGTGAACGTTGTCGGGGCGACCTGAAGGTCTGCTTGAACTGCGTGCATTTCGATGCCCGTGTGGCGCATCAGTGTCGCGAGCGCCGGGCGGAGCCGGTGGCGGAGAAGGCCGCGGCGAACTTCTGCGAGTACTTCGAATTCATCGTGCGCGACTGGCAACCGGGCGCACTCAACGCGCGCGAGGCTGCGGCCCGCGATCGTCTGAAAAACCTGTTTGGTGGCGAGTGAGCCTTCCCTTTGGGACTCCCCTGTTCAAATAGGACCTGCTCACGGCCCATGAACCGTGGCGCGAGGGGTGGAGCGAGCGGCCCTCATCCCGGCCTTCTCCCGGAGGGAGAAGGAGATGATGTCCCGCGGGTTTTGGAGGGTTGAGCCAGGCGTTCGCTGGAACGAGTCGAGTCAGCTCGCCCAGATGGGGTTGTGGCCTGCTGCGGCGTGGGACATTCGACTCCCTCTCCCTCCGGGAGAGGGTTGGGGTGAGTGCGCCCGTTTCAACCCTCGCGATCGCCAGCTTGGCAGGTTCATGAGAGTCAGACGGGCTTCCGGTAGGCGGGGGGTGCCCGGGGCGGGTCGCGG
>CAUJJW010000040.1 GCA_963205105.1 Verrucomicrobiota bacterium
GGGCGACCAGGCTTCGGGTGACCGATTGCGTGGAGCCCATGCCCAGGCCGGCCAGGAAGCCCACGACGTAGAACGTGGCTTTCGAGTGGGAGAAAAAGGCCACGATCAACGCCACCACCCAGATCGCGAGTGAGATGAGGATGGTGCGCTTCTGGCCGATCTTGTCCGCCAGGCGGCCGAAGCCCAGGGCGCCCAGGAGGGCCACCACATTCAGCCCGATGAAGAGAATCGTGACGTCGCTGGTCGTGAAGCCGATCGTGTCGGTGGCGTACCGCGCGGCGAAGGTGATCACCGTCACCACCCCGTCGTTGTACACCAGGAAGGCGATCAGGAGCTTCACCAGTTCCTTGTAGCGCTTGATGTTCTTGAAGGTGTGTGCCAGCTGCCGGAATCCAACCGTGAGATACGATTGTCCCGCCGGCAGGATGCGCGGGATGCTTCGCTCCTTCACAAAGAAGAACGTGGGCAGAACCGTCACCGCGTAATAGACGGCGACGATCAGTGGAATGAGTCGGGCCTTGGAAAGCTGCTCGGGCGTGGGGTTGCTCACGATGTTTCCGGCGAGCGGCAGGCAAAGAAACAGGGCGATCAGACCGCTGCCGTATCCCATCGCCCACTTCAGGCCCGAGATGCGTCCGGCGTTCGATTCGTTCGAAATCCCGGGGAGGAATGAATCAATGAACACTCCTCCCCCCGCAAAGCCGATGTTGGCGAGGATGTAGAGACTCAGGCCCACCGTCGCCATGCCGGGCCCCACGAACCAAAGGCTCGCGGTGAAAAACACGATCATGCAGGCGCACACCGCCAGGAACTTTTTTCGGCTGCCTGAGAAATCGGCGATCGCTCCCAACACCGGCGCCAGCAACGCCACGGCGATCTCGGAGATGGACGCCCCCAATCCCCACAGAAAGTCGGCCCGGCCGGTGTCGCCAACCACCACCTGCCCGAAGTAGGAGGCGTACAGCACCGTCACAATCACGGTTGTGAACGCAGAATCCGCGACGTCGTAGCAGGCCCAGCCGAAGATCTCGCGGCGCGTGACAGGCGCCGGGGCGGGGATCGGAGCGGGCGTTGGCGTCGGGTTGGAGTCCGGCGAGGGGCTGGGCGTTTCGGGGTTCATGGGAGGTCTTCGCCGGTACCATTTCTGCAGGCCAGCGATTGGCGTGCATTACGGGGAAGGATGTTTCCATGGGCAAGACCGGCGGCCCTCCCGGGCGATTGAAAATTTCGGCAGGAGCATGGGGCTGCGCCGGGGTTGCTGGTTCGGAAACCGGGGCTAGATTCGTCAGTTTCTTTTACAAAACTCACCGAAGGCAGCGCTTCTTCGTGGTTTACTGCTCCCTAAGGCACTCGAAGGCAGGATCGTGCAAATGTAATGCATTTATCTAATGCACCTGGTTGCGAAGGAACCCGCCTCCCTGACTCTGTGACGGTAAGGGCGGGTTAAACCAACTTGGGACGAACATGGCGGCCTCTTCTTGCCGTTGTGTCAGCGGTACTTTGTCGGAATTCATTACAACCCTAATACGCCTTTGGTCGTAGAAGTTCCGTCAGGAACCCCGCGTGTTTGTTGTGCTAAGCAAATCAGCAAGGGAAAAACGTCCCTAAAAAACGTCGGACTTTTTTACATTTTTCCGGCTTGGGACCTCCTTGGAACGTTTTTCGGGCCGCGTTAGGTGCTGTGGATAGGTTGCTTGTGATCTGTTTTGACGACCATCCGATCTTTGGCCTGAAACTTGCTTCGAGCGGCTAGCGCGCATCAGCTAAGTAATTGTGCGTAATCTGAACAATATAAACATCTATGCGTAACCTCATTATTGCCGCCCTCGTTATGATCGCCGGTTCGTCCTTCGCCGGAGCCCCGCCTCCGACTTCGTTGCCTGACGCCGGGTCCTCCCTGGCCCTGCTCGCGGCCGCCTGCAGCGGCATGGTGTTCACCAAGCGCTTCTTCGCGAAGAGCCGCTAAGGAACCCAGCCGATGCGGTCCGCATCGGGTCCCCTCCAACCTGCCTCTGGTCGGCGCGATCAGAGGCAGGTTTCGGGGCCGATGTCCGGCGTTCATGCGGTGGGCCCCATGACATGCACGCGTTCCGTCCCAGGGCCCCCATTGCTTTCCCAACCACCCAATCGACCTCAGTCCACGTTCGCAGAGTCCACTCCACCACCCATCGATGAAACCGAACCATCCAACCCCCCTACTGAGACGCTGGCTCAGCGCGCTGCTGCTGGCCGCTGCCGCCTGGCTCCTGCCAGCACCGGCGTCGCTGGCCGTCGCCGACACATCGTGTTGTCTGGCGCTTCCCCCGATCCCTTCGAATGAAGCCGACAGCATCATTCGCGTGACTTACGGAAGTCCGGCAGGACGCGGGGTCGCCCCCGAGTTCAGCTGGTTCACGGTCGACATCCGAGCAGGTGGCGGAGCGGTTCCCACCCCGCCGATCCCCGCGGGACGATATGCCGCGTGGTGCTTCGATCCGTTGACCGACATCGATCCCGGTGCCGGTTCGAGCTACGGCGGCTATTTGCACTCTTCCTGCGATCCGAATCTGAATCAGTACCTGCCGAACCATCCTGGCGTGGCGGTGAGTCCGGCGATCTGGAAGAAGCTCAATTACCTCATCAATCACCGCACCAATGCGTGCAATGGGACGGTGCCCACGATGTGGGAAGTGCAGACCGCGATCTTCACCATCATGGGGCAACCCCTGTACCCGAATCCGCCCTACCCGGCCTACCGCACCGCCGTGGTGCAGTGCCTGGTGAACCTCGCCGAGAGCAACGCGGCAACCTGGTCCCCCAAGTGTGGCGACAAGATCGCCGCGATCTACAACATCGACATCAACTGGGACAACATCACCCCCGAGGTTCAACTCATCTTCCTCGAAGTTCCCTGCCCGTGCACCTCGCTCGGCGATTATGTCTGGGTCGACGACAACGCAGACGGCATTCAGAACGAACCAGCCGCGAATGGCGTCAACGGCGTGGTGGTCAACCTGCTCGATTGCACCGGCACTCCGGTCCTCGACTCCAATGGTCAGCCCATCACCGCGACGACGGCCAACAACCCCACCAGCGGCAATCCTGGCTACTACTTGTTCCAGAATCTCGTCGCCGGCTGCTACCGCGTCGAATTCGAACTCCCCGCCGGTTACGCCTTCACCCGCCAAAACGCCCTCGGGTCGACCGGCGCCAACGGCAGTGACGCCAATCCCCTCAGCGGCATCACCTCGGACATCAACCTCGCCTATGGCGCTCAGGACCTGAACTGGGACGCAGGCCTCGTCGAACTCGCCGAACTGGGCGACTTCGTCTGGGAGGATATCAACCTCGACGGTCAGCAGGGTGGGCTGGAACCCGGCCTCCAGGGCGTGCTCGTCAAGCTGAACGGCACCGATATCCATGGCAACGCGGTCTCCGACTCCACCAACACCGGTTTGTTTGGTGAGTACCTCTTCTCTGGGCTTGTCCCCGGCACCTACACGGTCACGTTCGGCACCTTGCCCGGCTACGCCCGCACCATCTCCAACGTTGCTCCCGATGCTTCGGACAGCGACGCCGACGTGCTGACCGGCCAGACCGGCAATTATATCCTCGGCCCTGGCGACAGCGACCTGACGGTCGACGCCGGTCTGTTCCGCCCCGCTTCGCTCGGTGACTTTGTCTTCGAAGACAAGGATCTGGACGGACAGCAAGGTGGCACCGAGCCCGGCATTCCTGGCGCGACGGTCACGCTGACGGACTGCACCGGTGCGGCGGTGACGGACATCAATGGCAACCCGGTGGTGGCGATCATCACGGGAGTCGACGGCGCCTACAGCTTCACGAATCTGAAGCCCGGCACCTACCAAGTGACGTTCACGCTGCCCAGCGGGTACACGTTCACCCAGGCGTACCAAGGCCCGACGGCCACGGACAGCAACGCGAACACCAGCACCGGCAAGTCCGAGTGTGTGACGCTGGCCTCCGGCGAAAACAACCCGACGATCGACGCGGGCGGTTACAAGCCGGTGGAA
>CAUJJW010000041.1 GCA_963205105.1 Verrucomicrobiota bacterium
CGAGCTGAATCCGGCCCGCGACGATGGCGCCTGGATCTCCGGCAGTCGCGGGCTCATCCGCATTCCCGCCCCGTTGCGGCACCTCCGCGCCGACACCCCCCGCGAAGAATTCGTGGTTCCGGATGCGCTGGAAGCCGCAGAACTCCAACGCCCATTCGAGAACCGTTTCGGCGATGTGATCCTGACCGCTGAGGACCGTCGGAGCCGCGAACGCATCCTGCTGCGCTTTGCGCAAGGCACGTGGGAGCGGTGGAGCGTTCAGGGCCAGAATCTGCGTCAGGCCTGGTCAGACCCCGACGGCGAATGGTGGGGCCACACCTCGGGAACGGTGTTCCGGCTCGAACGCCAGGGCGGCAGTTTGCGCCCCGTCGCCGTCCTTCAGGCGGGCCGGGTGGCGGACGTGGTCATCGAACCCCACGGAGTGGCGTGGGTCGCCACGTCGGAAGGACTGTTTCGAATCGCCCCGCTCCCCTGGCGTCCAGTGCCCGGCATCGACACCGATGTCGGCGCCATCGTGGGCATCACCAGCGACCGTCAGGGAAGGCTGATCGCCGCCTCGCGCAGCACCTTTCTCTGGTACGACGAGGAGAGTTGGCGCTCCACGCGATAAGCCGAGTTTCGAGAGGACGACACGCCCAAGCCGGGCGAACTCCTGTTCCCCCTCGCGGACGGCTCCGTGCTGATCCGCGCCGAAGGAACGAACCGGGTGTTCGCCCGGGATGGCACGCCGACCGCGCCCGCTTCACCGGTGTCGGAGGCTTTGCCGATTGGGATCCTGCCCGACGGCCGACTGGTCCTTCAGCCGCCACCGCCCCGCGACGGAACGCTCATGGCCTTCGACGGCAGCGTGACGGCTGCGTTCGCCGAACTGCCCACGAACCACACCAGCCTGGGGACGTTGACCCTGGTGCTGCCCACCCGATCGGGCGAACTGCTGGTTGGAGGAACGAAGGGCCTGTTCATCCGGCGCGGCGGGCAATGGAAGCAGTTCGATGCCCTGGACTCGGAACCCGGCTCCCGGGCGTTCGATGGCGCTCTGGTCGGGCTGGAACTTCTGGACGGCAAGATTCTGGTGGGCGGTTCGGATGCGATCCGGGAATTCGACGGACAGAGCTGGCGCGTGCTTCGCCGGGGTTTCGATGGTGTGCATGCCATCCATCCCGCACGGGACGGCGCCGTCTGGATTGCGTCGGGCAGCGGTCTGCATCGTTTCAAGGACCGCTCCTGGTTCGTCCTGGGCGAGGAGGAAGGACTTCCTTCCGGCGTCGTCTTTTCGGTGTATGCGGACGGTTCCGGGCGACTCTGGGCGGCCACAGCGCGCGGAGTCTTTGCGTTCGACGCCCATGCCGACACCGACCCACCGCGGCCGCAGATCACGGACGCGGACCTTCCCCTGCGGGCTGGCGAGAACCGGGCCCGGTTCGTGATCAGCGGGGAGGATCAATGGCGTTACACGCCGGCGGGTCGCCTGTTGTTCTCCTGGCGGCTCGACAGCGGACCCTGGTCGGTGTGGCGGGCGGCGAGCAGCGATCAGTTCACCAATCTTTCGGCGGGCACGCACCGGTTCGAAGCGCGCGCCCTGGATCCCAGCGGGAACGGAGAAGGGCCGACCGCCGTCTACGAATTCGCCGTGATGCTTCCCTGGTTCAAGGAACCGCGACTGGTGCTCGCCTCCGCCGGGCTCGCCCTGCTGGTGCTGGCGCTGATCTCCCAGGCGATCCATGGATACCTGAGGCTCAAGCAGAGCTACGCCGAAGTGGAGCGTCAGGTTGCCGAACGTTCCGCCGCACTGGAGAAGGCGAATGCCGACCTGCTCCACAGCCACAAAATGCGCGCGCTGGGAACCCTCGCGGCCGGTGTTGCCCATGACTTCAACAACCTGCTCTCGATCATCAAGGGTTCCGCCCAATTGCTGGAATCCCAGCTCCACGACGCCGAGAAGGCGCGCCAACGACTCCAGCGGATCAAGACCGCCGTGGATCAAGGCGCGGGATTGGTGAAAGCGATGCTGGGTTACAGCCGCGATGCCGCCACCGCGCGGAAGGAAATCCAGCCAGCCGACGCCGTGCTCCGCGCCATCCGGCTCATGGAGGAACGCCTCCCCGGACGCCTGATCTTCGTCCAACCCACCCAGCCGCCTCCCCCCGCCCTGGCCCAGCCGGAAATGCTCCAGCAAATCCTGCTCAACCTGATCCAGAACGCCGACGAATCGATGGACCAGCGTGGAACCGTTCAGATCGACACCGAAGTGCTCGCCCGCCCGCCCGACAGTTGCTGGCTCCAACCCGCTTCGGCAACGGCCTATGTCAGCATCGCCATCCGCGACCGCGGCGTGGGCATTCCGCCTGAGAATCTCCCGCGAATTTTCGAACCGTTCTTCACCACCAAAGGCTTCAGCAGCCGCCGCGGCACCGGTCTCGGCCTTTCCATGGTCTACGAATTCGCCAAGGAAATGGGCGCCGGCATTGCCGTGTCTTCAGCCGTCGGCAAGGGCACCTCGTTCCGTGTCATCCTGCCTGCTGTTTAAGCCAGCAGTTCCGGCACGATCCGGGCATCGGTGACTTCGAAGTCCGTGAGACTCGCCGCACGACCTTCGTGCGGGAAGGTCAGTCCCCGGTGGTGAATGCCCAGCGTGTGCAACAGCGTGGCGTGAAAATCCGGCACGCTCACAACCTTCTCGACCGCCCGGTACCCGAAGTCGTCGGTCGCCCCATGGACGTACCCGCCCTTAAACCCGCCGCCCGCCACCCACGTGGAAAACGCGTGCCGGTTGTGGTCCCGTCCATCCTTGCCCTGCGACACCGGCAACCGCCCGAATTCGCCGGTCCAGAGCACCACCGTCGATTCCAGCAACCCGCGCTGTTTCAGATCTTGCACCAGCGCCGCGCTCGGCTGATCCGTCTTGGCGCACAATCCCTTCAGGCGCTCGGCGTTCTTGTCGTGCGTGTCCCATGGTTGGCCCGCCAGAAAGAGCTGCACATAACGCACGCCGCGCTCGATCAACCGCCGCGCCAAAAGACAGCGGCGCCCGTACTCCTCTGTCTCCGGTTTATCCAAGCCGTACAGTCGCTTCGTCGATTCGGATTCACCCGACAAATCCAGGGCCTCCGGGACCGCCGACTGCATGCGCGCGGCTGTTTCGAAATTCGCGATGCGCGCCGGCAACTCGGAGTTCTCCGGATGTCGTGCGGCGTGCCGACGGTTGATGGCGTCCAGAAAGGCCAACTGGTTCGTGCGGGCGCCCGACCGAACGCCGGCGGGCGTTTCCAAATGAAAAACCGGCGACGGACCGCTTCGAAAGGGTGTGCCTTGATACACGGCGGGCAGAAACCCGGATGACCAATTACGCTCCCCGTCCACTGGCAGCCCGCCGGGATCACCAAGCACCACGTAGGCGGGAAGATTCTCGTTCGCTGACCCCAATCCGTACAGCAGCCACGCGCCCAACGTCGGGAGGCCCGCCAGAAATTTTCCGGTGTGCAGGATGCGCAGCGCGGATTCGTGGTCCACTGAACCGGTCGTCATCGAACGGATCAGGGTGATGTCGTCGGCGATTCGAGCGGTGTGCGGCAACAGTTCCGAAAGCGACATCCCGCATTGTCCACAGGGCCGGAAAGCGTAGGGAGCTCCCAGGACATTGCCGGCCTGTTTGTCGAAGTGAATCTCCAGTTCACCGCCCGGGAACGGCTTCCCATCCCAGCGGTTCAGTGCTGGTTTTTCATCGAACAGATCCATCTGACTCGGTCCGCCGTGCTGAAACAGGCTGATCACGGCCTTCGCCCGAGGTCGCGGCAGTTTCGGATCCGGCGTCCAGACGGTGGATACGGCATGAGCCGGTTCCGAAGCACGCGACGCGTCGCCCAGGAGATGGGCCAACGCCAGCGCGCCCAACCCACCGGCGGAGCGCCCCAGAAACGCCCGCCGAGTCCAGCCGTTGAAGGGTGTCTTCATTCCACGTAGAGAAAGGCGTTCATCGCAAACAACGACTGCCCGAAATCCGCCCATGCCCGGTCCTCGCCGTCCGGGGCAGACGCGTACTCAGCCCGCTGGGAGCGTACAAAGTCCAAGGCCAGGCCGCGTTCGTCCAGGTCAGGAAACCGCCCCAGCGCCAGCAGAAAGGCCCGATTCACCCGCGCTTCGTCCTCCGATCCGGCTTCCTGACGCAGGCGTTCCGCCAGGTCGCGCCCGCGGGCCACGGCAAATTCGGAGTTCAACAGGCTCAACGATTGCAGGGGCATCGTGCTCGCCGGGCGTCGCGTGCAGTTGAACACCAGCGACGGGGCATCGAACAAGCCCAGCAGCGTGGTCACCTGCGTCCGACGTTGTTGCAAGAACAGACTCCTCGAAAACGCGTCCGGATGTTTCTCGTCCACGACCACCTCCCCTTCCCCGTTCCGTGAAGTGGGCACGTACGGCCCCGACGATTTCATCCCCAGCCGGCCACTCACCGCCAACATCGAATCCCGCACTGATTCCGCATCCAGCCGGTGCATGGGAAAGCGGGTCAGCAGCCGGTTGGGAGCGTCCACTTCCAGCGACTTGGACGAGGCCACACTCGTCTGGCGAAACGCGCCGGATAGCAGAATGAGCCGATGCACCGCCTTTTGGCTCCACCCGCTGGCGACCCACTCCGACGCCAGCCATTCCAGAAGCTCCGGATGCGTGGGTCGCGCGCCACTGCGCCCGAGATTGTCCGGCGTCGCCGCCAGTCCCACCCCGAAATGTCCCTGCCAGATTCGGTTCACCGTCACCCGGGCCAGCATCGAAGCGGCCCTGGAACCCGGTTCCGTCAGCCATTCGGCCCATGCCTTTCTCAACCCGGTGGTCCGACCGGCCCCGCCCTCACCCGATTCAACCGTCGATGCACCCTTGCCCGTGCCGCCCAGAAACGCCGGAAAGGCAGGCTCCACCGGTTCTCCCGGAGTCTTCGGGTTGCCTCGTTTCAACAAGGGCACGTTCGGCAACTCCCGTTCCACGTCCGACACCCAGGCAATGCGACCCGGCTTCGGCTGTCGCGCCTTGGCGATCTGTTTCAGCTCCTCATCCCGCTTCGTGCGCCGTTCCGTCTCCGCAGTTCGAAATTCCGCCGCACGCTGCATCCATTCAGGATTCGAATCGTCGGAAGCCTCCACCCGCGCGTTGTCGACCACGAAACTCCGGCCGCAGCAAAACTCAAAACCAAACCCACCCTCGGTCACGTCCCCCGACTTCAAAGTCAGCGGCTGGCCGTCGGGCACGCCGTCCACGAGATGTTCGAGAACGACGTCGTCCTCCGACTGCCGGGTCACTCGGACCCCGTAGTTGTGGCCCGCCTGATACCCCACGGTGCCGATTTCTCCCCGGCCCTTGGCGTCCGCTCCCGGGTAATCAACCTGCACCTGGCTGGGGCCGCCCGGATGGCCGTCGATCAGGATGTTCCCGCCGGACGTGGCTGAGCTGTCGTCGAAGTCATGGAGGGCGATGAAGTACCCCACGCGCTCGGCGGATTTCGCGTCGTCCGACAACCGGACCGCTCGCAGATCAAAAGTGACCTGAATCCAGGCGCCCGTCTGCGCTGGCCGCCACGGAAAAGAGCCTTGGGTGGAAAGCCAGCGATCGCCGGAGTCTCCACCTTCTTTCAACCGAAGCGCGCCGTCCGCCACTGACGCCGACGGTGCCGCTCCTGGATCGAAGGACACCGGTGGCGAACCGCCCGCCGCCTGATCTCCCGGAGCCACGTTCGACCATCGGTTCGTGAACGCACTGGCGTCGTCGAAAGTGTCCTCGAACAAAACCCGTCCCTTCAGACGATGCGCGGTATACCAGGCCCCGAACTCCGCCTCGGCAGCCTTTTTGCGGTCGTTCAACGCCTGTTCCTGCGCCTTCCACGCGGCCAACTCACCGGGCAGAGCAGCGGTCACGACGCGGTCGTTGGGTTTGGCCCATTTCTCAATGTGAAACGCCGGGTAAAGAAACGCCTGAAACGCGTAATAATCCTTCTGGCTGACCGGCTCGAACTTGTGGTCGTGACACTTCGCGCATTGAACAGTCACCCCCAGCAGGCAGGAACCGACGATCTGCATCGCGGACTCCAAGGCGTAATAGCGGTCGGTTCGCACTTCATCCGGATTCCCATCACTCTCGCCGGAACCGTCCTGCCCGTTGCGCAGGAAATGCGTGGCTTCCAGCAACTCGACGACCTCCGGCGTCACCGGGTCACCGGGTCGCCAGCCGGCCAGTTCGTCGCCTGCGAGTTGTTCCCGCACAAACCGGTCGAACGGCAGATCCCGGTTGAACGAGCGGATCACATAGTCCCGGTACCGGTAGGCCAGCGGGCGGTCGGTGTCGGCGTTGAAGTAGCCGTTGGAATCCGCGTAGCCCGCCGCATCCAGCCAGAGCTTGCCCCATCGCTCGCCATACCTGCCGGACGCCAGGTAACGGTCCACCATCCGCTCGTACGCGCCCGGTTGACGATCCGCCAGAAATGCCAGGACTTCCTCCGGGGTCGGCGGCAGTCCCGTCACGGAATAGGCCACCCGCCGGATCAAGGTCGAAGGTTCCGCCTCGTGTCCAATGCCCAGCCCCACCGCCGCGGCGCGCGCTTCCAGGAAGCGATCCACCGGAGTTCGCATCCGTTCCGGCGACGCCACGCCGGGAACCTCGGGACGTCGCAGCACCTGGAAGGCCCAATGATCGTTGGCGACCGGGTCCGACACCGCGTCATTTCCGTGGGTCTCAAAAGGGAGAAGCCCGAGCCACAGCAGGCAGACCACGAACAACCTGAGGCTGCTCTGGCCCCCGTTCCAGCGGACGAAGTCTTGAGCCTGCTCCCTTGAGCCAGGATCGCTGAAGCCGCCTGCTTCCATCGCGTCGTTGTCGAGTGAATCTGCCATGGCGGGTTTCATCGATGGTGAGGGCAACTGGTCGACGCCGACAAGCCGGCCGATGCCCGGGCACCCATCCATGCTTTCCAAAGGTGTTGGAGGTGGGATGGGCACGCTGCGGCAAGTCCCTGGAATGTGGCCACTTTCCTCGGCCGCCAGATTGGGCTGGCCGGTGTCGCGGAGCGACATTCGAAGGCAGCCAGGCGTGTCAACGCCTGGACCCGTGCGAGAGAAGAGGTTCCGTCGCGGAGCGACGGTTGAACCCAGCGCGGGGGCGCCGCCCGACTGGCGACCCACACCTTTGGTTCGCTCATCCTTCTGGGCGCGAGCCTCTTTCTCGGACGGTCCTTCTTGGCGTCACGTCTTGGCGTGACATCCAGCTGAATCGTTCCGTTGGCTCAGGAACCCAAGCGGAACGGCATGTCATCCTGTTCATCGTGTTCATCCTGTCCAAAAGAGGTCCGTGTCCTCCGACAACACGGAGATGCGCCCGCCACCCATTCCAGCTGAAATCGGCCCTTCCCAAGCCGCCCTGAACTCGGGCATAAGATGACAAAACTAAGCCCGGTTCACCCACCCATGCTCACCATTCTTGGGCCCAAGTCGCCCCGTTCCGGGTACTGCGACGGTGTCTCCCGGCGCAACTTCCTCAAAA
Organism: Verrucomicrobiota bacterium; assembly: GCA_963205105.1. Taxonomy (GTDB): domain Bacteria; phylum Verrucomicrobiota; class Verrucomicrobiia; order Limisphaerales; family CAIMTB01; genus CAIMTB01. Next base: position 7,519 of record CAUJJW010000041.1, read on the forward strand.
TCGGGTCCCTGGGTCTGGGCGGGTTGGCACTGCCCCAGTTGCTTCGAGCCGAGTCCGCCTCCGGCATCCGATCCGCCGGCCAACCCCACAAGGCGATCATCATGATCTTCCTTCCGGGCGGCCCCTCCCATCAGGACATGTTCGATCTGCGCATGGATGCGCCGGCCGAGATCCGCGGCGAATTCAAGCCCATCCCCACCAACGTTCCCGGCATCGAAATCTGCGAGCACCTCCCCCGCGTCGCCCAACTCGCCGACAAATACACCCTGATCCGATCCATGGTCGGCGCCGAGGATCGTCACGACGCCATCACCTGCCACACCGGCCGACACCCGCGCAACCAACCCCCCGGCGGTTGGCCCGCCATGGGATCCGTCCTCGGCAAACTCCAGGGCGCCGGCGACCCCGCCATTCCCGCCTTCGTCGGGTTGGCCCCCAAAATGGGCCACGTCCCCTGGTCGGACAACGGCACAGCCGGTTTCCTGGGCTCCGCCCATGCCCCCTTCGAAATCAACAAGGGCGGCGGCAAGGACGACATGGTCCTCCAAGGCATCACCCTGGATCGCCTCGCCGACCGACGCACCCTGCTGCAATCCCTGGATGGTTTCCGCCGCGACGTCGACAGCTCGGGCATGATTTCAGGCCTCGACGCCTACACCCAGCAAGCCTTCGGCATCCTCACTTCCAGCAAACTCGTCGAAGCCCTCGACCTCAAACAGGAGGACCCGAAATTGGTCGAACGCTACGGCAAAGGCGACCCCCGCAACCGTGACGACGGCGGCCCCAAGCTCATGGAGCAGTTCCTGGTCGCCCGCCGCCTCGTCGAAGCCGGCGCCCGCTGCGTCACCCTCGCCTTCAGTCGCTGGGATCATCACGGCGACAACTTCGGCGCCCTCCGCCAGGACCTGCCCCTGCTCGATCAGGGCCTGAGCGCCCTGCTGGAAGACATCCACCAGCGCGGCCTTGAGAAGGACATCAGCGTCGTGGTGTGGGGTGAGTTCGGTCGCACCCCGACGATCAACAAGGATGGCGGACGCGACCATTGGCCACGGGTCAGTTGCGCCCTCCTGGCCGGCGGCGGCATGCGCCATGGGCAAGTGATCGGTTCGACCGACCGTCTCGGTGGCGAAGCAGCCTCCCGCCCGGTCTACTTCGGCGAAGTCCATGCCACCCTGTACCACTCCCTGGGCATCGACGTGAACAAAGTGACGATCCCGGACTTCACCGGACGCCCCCAATTCCTGGTCGACAACGGCCTCCAACCCATCCGGGAGCTCGTAGGATAGGATCGTCCCATTCCTCCTGACCCGCTTAAGCCACCCCGAGATTCCGAAGCCAACCCCCATGCTCGTCGTACCTGGTCCTTCCAAGCGCTTTTGCGACGGTGTTTCGCGTCGCAATTTCCTCCGCATCGGCGCGCTCGGCATGGGAGGCCTCGCGGTGCCGCAATTGCTGCGCGCGGAATCCCAGTCCGGAATCCGCTCCTCCCAGAAAGCGGTGATCATGATCTACCTGCCGGGTGGACCACCGCATCAGGACACCTTCGATCTGAAGATGGACGCCCCCGCCGAGATCCGGGGCGAGTTCAACCCCATCCCCACCAACGTCCCCGGCACCCAGATCTGCGAGCACCTGCCGCGCCTGGCCAAAATGGCGGACCGTTACACCATCATCCGGTCCATCTCCGACGCCATCGACGATCACTCGGACTTCATGTGCCAGACCGGGCGGCGCAAGAACGGCCAACCCCCTGGCGGTTGGCCCACCATGGGAGCCTCGGTTGCCCGGCTGTTTGGCTCTTCGGATTCCTCCATTCCAGCGTTCATCGGGCTCGAGCCGCGCATGCAGCATCGTCCGTACAACGCCGCCAATGCCGGGTACGCCGGCGTGGCGAATGACGCGTTCCGTCCCGCGGCGGATGCCAAGTCGGACATGGTGCTGAACGGGATCACCACCGAACGCCTCGCCGATCGACGCGCCCTGCTGAGCGCCTTCGACACCTTCCGTCGGGATGTCGACGCCACCGGCTTGATGTCGGGTCTGGACGGTTTCAATCAGCAGGCATTCGGCATGCTGACGTCGAGCCGGTTGCTGCAGGCACTCGACCTCAAGAACGAAGATCCCAAGCGGCTGGAGCGCTACGGCAAGGGCGACGCCAAAGTGCACGGCGACGCCGCACCGATGCTCAATGAACAGTTCTGCGTCGCCCGCCGCCTGGTCGAAGCCGGAGCCCGGTTCGTCACCGTGGCGTACGGCTTCTGGGATTATCACGGGAACAACTTCGGCAACGCCCGGAACGACCTGCCGATGCTGGACCAGGCACTGAGCGCCCTCTACGAGGACCTCCACGACCGCGGCATGGAACGGGACGTGAGCGTCATCGTCTGGGGCGAATTCGGTCGTTCGCCCACCATCAACAAGGACGGCGGACGCGACCACTGGCCTCGGGCGAATTGTGCCCTCCTGGCTGGCGGTGGCATGAAGGTCGGCCAAGTCATCGGCGCCACCGACCGCCTGGGCGGTGAACCTTCCGAACGCCCGGTCCAGTTCGGCGAAATCTTCGCCACCCTCTACCACAGCCTCGGCGTCGACGTGAACAAGGTGACGATTCCGGACTTCACGGGACGCCCGCAGTTCCTGGTGCCCGACGGCTGCCAACCGATGAAGGAGTTGGTCGGGTGAAGGATGGCTCTTCCGGTTCATCAACCCCATGCACCCGTCGTACCCGTTGATGCGAACGAAGGATCCAACCGCTCCTCAAGCCACGGAGTGGCGCCAGAACCCTAGCCCACGGCGTGAGCCGTGGGTGACGTGTGGAACTTGGATTCAGCCCCGGACGGGGCGATCAGATCCTCCCAGGCGAGCCGCGACATCATCCACTCTCTCGCCGTCGCCCTGCCCCACGCCGTTTCTGGCCGCCCCTCCGGGGCTCCACGTCACGCGGTACGCCCCTCCCATGGCTTACGCCATGGGCTTCCGTTCTGCCGGCCCTCCGGGCCTCCGAGGACACCCCCTTCCCATGAACCGCGAATGGGGAAGAGGGGGCGGCTCCGTAGCGGCGGGCGTCTCGCCTGCCGTAGAGGGGGGCGTCTCGCCCCCCGGAATCCCTGGTTCATGGTCGGTGAGCATGGCGCCTGCGCCAACGCGTCTTCCCAAGCACCGAGCCTCCGTGGCGGCCGGCATCTCGCCCCGCGGATCTGTCGGTTCATCAACCCCATCCACCCGTCGTACGCCTTGATGCGAACCATGACTCCCCCATCCTTCCGCCCAGCCACCCTCCGGCTCACCTGCCTTGCCAGTCTGGCCTGGCTCCTGGCGTGGGTGCCCACCGCCGAGGCGCGGCTCGCCATTCATTTCCGCGAGGGAACCACCGACCTCACCCTGCGCACCCGCGACGCCCGCCAACAACTGCTCGCCACCGCCGACTCCGATCGTGACGTCACCCGCGCCGTGGTGTGGTCCGTGGAACCCGGCGGCATCGTGGACATCGACGCCACCGGCCGCGTCACCCCGGTCTCCGACGGCAGCGCCGTGATCTCGGCCCGCCTTTCCGATGGTCCCACCGCCACCTTCCCCGTCACGGTGACCGATTCGGAACTCTCATCGCCCATCCATTTTGCGAACCAGATCGTCCCGATCTTCACCAAGAACGGCTGCAACGGGGGCGGTTGCCACGGCAAGGCCGCCGGGCAGAACGGCTTTCGACTGTCTCTGCTCGGCTTCGAACCCACCGAGGATTACGAGCACCTGGTCCACGAAGCCCGGGGTCGACGACTCTTTCCAGCCGCGCCCGAGCGCAGCCTGCTGATCACCAAGGGCACTGCTGAACTCCCGCACGGCGGCGGCCGACGGCTCGAGCCAGGCTCGGACGATTACCAACTCCTGGTCCGCTGGATTTCGCTCGGCATGCCGCAAGGGCGGGCCGATGCACCGACCGTCACCCGCATCGAGGTGTTCCCTTCCGAACGCATGCTGGCGCTGAACGCCGAACAGCAACTCGTGGTCACCGCCCATTATTCCGATGGCTCCACCGAGGACGTCACCCGGAGCGCTCTGTTCGAACCCAACGACAAGGACATGGCTGCGGTCAGCCCGAACGGTCGGGTCACCGCCTACAACCAGCCCGGCGAAGTGGCCGTCATGGTCCGTTACCAGGCCAAGGTCACCACCTTCCGCGGCACAATTCCCCTCGGCGCTCCCGTCGACACCCTCCCGCCCAGCCGTGGGTTCGTGGATGACTTGGTCTTCCGCCAACTCAAGCGGGTGGGCATGCCGCCGAGCGCGCTCGCCGACGACACCACCTTCCTGCGACGGGTCACGCTGGATATCGCCGGTCGCCTGCCGACTCCGGAGGAAATTGCCCCCTACCTCAACGCCGCCGCTCAGGATGATCCCGGCTCCACGTCCGCCCGCAACGCCCCCACGGCGACCCGTCAAAAAGCGCGGGAAGCGGTGATCGACCGGTTGCTGGACTCCACCGAGTACGCCGAGTACTTCGCCCAAAAGTGGTCCGCCCTGCTGCGCAACAAGCGCACGGACGCGAAGCACCAACGCGGCACGTACGCCTTCCATTCCTGGATTCGCGACAGCTTCGCGGCCAACAAACCTTACGACCAATTCGTCCAGGAACTCCTCACCGCCTCCGGCGACATCGCGGAGAACCCGCCGGTGGCCTGGTATCGGCAGGTCAAATCCATGCAGGGCCAACTGGAGGACATTTCCCAACTCTTCCTCGGGCAACGTCTGCAATGCGCCCAGTGCCATCATCATCCGTATGAGAAGTGGAGCCAGACCGACTATTGGAGCTTCGGCGCCACCTTCTCCCAGATCGGTTACAAGCCTGGCAGTCAGCTCGGGGAAGAAATGGTGATCCACCGTCGCGGCGTCGCCCAGACCACCAACAAAAAGAACGGTCAATCCGTCAAGGCCGCCGGCCTCGCTCAGCCCGCCTACCCGGTGGGACCCGACGACGACGCCCGCCAGTTCCTCGCCGATTGGATGACCGACGCGAGCAATCCGTGGTTCGCGAAGGCGGTCGCCAACCGATACTGGAAACACTTCTTCGGCCGAGGCCTGGTGGATCCTGAGGACGACATGCGCGAGACGAACCCGCCCACCAACCCCGCGTTGCTCGATGCCCTCGCCGCCCATTTCATCGAAAGCCGCTTCGACCTCAAGGAACTCGTCCGGTCCGTGGCCCGCAGCACGACCTACCAACTCAGCGCCGAGCCCAATGCCTTCAACGCGCGCGATCGCCATCATTTCTCACGATTCTACCCGAGGCGACTCCCGGCCGAAGTGCTACTGGACTCGGTGAACACCGTGACGTTGGCGGAGATTCAGTTCGACGGTCTGCCCAAAGGAACCCGGGCGGTCTGCCTGCCGGACAACAGCTTCAACGCCGGCAATTACTTCCTCACCGTGTTCGGACGCCCCGAAAGCAGCAGCGCGTGTGAATGCGAACGCAGCATGGACGCCTCCCTCAGTCAGAGCCTGCACCTGCTCAATTCGAAGGACATCCAGGGCCGGATCAGCTCCGACACCGGCCGCGCTGCCCGCCTCGCCCTGGACAAGGACCGGGACGAACCCGCGCGAATCGCGGAGTTGTACCGCATCGCGGTCGGTCGCGAACCCAAGCTCTCCGAGATCCAGACCGCCCAGCAGCACCTTTCCCGGGTGGTAGCCGCCGCGAAAGAAGGCAAGGACGCCGCGGAGACCGACGCCGCCCGCGCCAAGGCCCGCCGCGAAGCCTGGGAGGACGTGGTCTGGGCCTTGCTAAACACCAAGGAATTCCTGTTCAACCATTAGGCTCAGTTCGGAGTTCCCCCGCGCCCCGGGCTCGCCACAAGATCCGGCGTTCACCATGCGAGCTCCACGTTTCTGCCACGCTCTCGCCGCCTTGATCGGAGGCACGCTCGCCGCCGGAGCCCAGCTGCCCAACGCGAAGATCACCTGGATCTTTCCGCCCGGCGCAGCGGTCGGTTCCACCAACGAAATCACCGTCGCCGGCTCCGACCTGGACGACCCCACCACCCTCGTTTTCTCCCATCCGAGCATCACCGCGGTTCCCCGCACGGACGGCAGCCCGGTCTTCACCGTCGTGGTCCCCGGGGATGTGGCGCCCGGACTGTTCGAGGTCCGGTTCGCCGGACGGTTCGGGGTTTCGAACCCGCGCGGATTCCAAGTCGGCATCGATCCTGAGCACACCACCGCCCCCACCAACACCTCCCCGGCAGCCGCCTTCGAAATCGCCGTCAACTCCGTGGTCAACGGCCGGGTCCAACCCGCCAACACCTATTGGTACCGTTTTGACGCCCGCCGGGGACAACGCCTCATCGCCCAGGTTCAGGCGCGGGACCTCGATTCGCGCCTCGTTCCGGACCTGGCTTTGCTGACCGCGAACCAACGCGAACTGCGTGTCGTGCGCCGCAATGCCCTGCTCCCCTTCACCGTGCCGGAGGATGGCTCCTACTTCCTCCGCCTGAATGACCAGACCTACCGGGGTGGCGACGACTACGTCTATCGCCTCGTCCTCTCGGACCGTCCCCACGTCGAGTTCGCGCTGCCGTTCACCTGGACCGACCGCACGGTGCCAAGCGCGAGGCTGTTCGGCCAGAATCTGCCCAAGGGTGAACCGGCCCCGTTTCTCGACGCCTCCGGGCAAGCCCTCGAAATGCTCGATTCGAGCCTTAGCCGTAGTGTTCAGTCGATGCTCGTCCAGCTTCCCGTGGGGGGGTTGTCCCTGCGCAAACCCGCCGCCGCCGTGCTCACAGAGAATTTCCTGGCCCATCCTCACGCCTGGCCCCTGTTCCCTTCCCTCCACACCTTCATCCAAACCCCCTATCCAAGTTCGTGGAGCGTCTCGAACAGCCTCGCCGCCGTCACGCCGCCCTGCGATTTCAGCGGGCTTTTTCCCAAACGCGGCGAAATCAGCGGCGTCACTTTCGAATCCACCAAGGGTTCCGTCTTCTGGATCGAAGTTTTTTCCGACCGGCTCGGATTCAATACGGACCCTCTGGTGGTGATCCAACGCCTCACTCGAAACGACAAGGGCGAGGAGAAGATCCAGGACCTCCAGGAGCTCGCTGACATCGATTCCAATAACGGCGGACGCGAATTCGACACCACCTCCCGTGATGCGGTCGGACGATTCCAGGTTCCCGAGGACGGCACCTACCGGGTCCTGGCTCGCGACCTGTACCGCGGCGGTCCCCAATCCCCCCGCCTGCCCTACCGCCTCCAGATCCGCCCCGAAACCCCGGACTACCGGCTGGCCGTCATCCCGCAATCCCCGCCGCGGAAGGACGACAACGATCGCCAGATCCATCTCATGTCCCTTGCCCTCCGCCGAGGCGCCACCCTTCCTCTGCGGGTCATCGCCTTGCGCCGTGATGGCTTCGACGGTCCCATCGACGTCACCGCGCACAGCCTGCCCCCAGGCGTGATCGCCTCCCCGGCTCGCATTCCCTCCGGCCAGTCGGCCACCACCCTGCTCCTCACCGCCGCCACCAACGCCCCCTCCGGTCCCGGGTCGATGGAGGTCTCCGGCCGGGCGCGGATCGCCGATCAGGACGTGGACCGCAAGGCCGTCGCCTCGACTGCACGCTGGCACATTCCCGATTGGGACCAGGAACGCGGCAACCCGCGCTTTTCCGCAACCCTGGCGTTGGGAGTCGTCGGAGCCGAAATTGCACCCGTCGCCCTCGCCCCTGCCGTTGCCGATGCCAAGCCCATCGAGGTCCCTGCCAAGGGCAAACTCCGAATCCCTCTCGCCATCGCCCGAGCCGGGGAGTTCCAAGGAGCCTTCAAGCTGAAACCCTTCGGACACCCCACCCTCGACAAAGCCAAGGAGACGGACGTTCCCGAGAAGTCGACCAACGTCGTCGTCGAAGTGGATCTCGGCGAGGCCCAGCTTCCGGAAGGCGAACACATCGTCCACCTGGAAGGCACCGTGTCGGGCAAGTACCGGAACAACCCCGAAGCCGCCGACTCCGCCGAAAGCGTCGCCAAGGCTGCCGCCGCTGAAGCCACCGACGCCGCCGCGCAGGTCAAAAAGTCCGAGGAACAACTCGCGGCTTCCCGGAAGGCGGAAGACCAGGCAGATGCAGAACTCAAGAAGGCCCAGGAGAAAGCAGCCACCGGCTCCGATGCCGTCGCCCTGGAAGCGCGGGCCGCCGCGGAGAAGCGCCTGGACGCCGCCAAGGCCGCCCGCGCCGCAGCCGAGCGGGCACTTGCCGATGCGCAAGCCCTCGCCAAAACCGCCGAGGACCGCAAGACCAGCACGGCCGCCCAAGCCAAGGCCGCCAGCGAAAAAGCCAAACCCACCGATGTGACGCTCCGCGTTTATTCCCCGCCTGTCATCGTCCGAGTCACGCCCCCTCCCAAGGCAGGATGACCCCTTCCAAACTTCCCGATCCATCCCTGCAACCCGTGTCCCATCCGACCTCCGCCCCTCGATCTCCGAGTGCGTCCCCCACCGCCGCTGCGGGCTGGTTGCTCGCCCTCTCGACCCTGGCCGCCGCATCCGCGACGCCCCTGCCCGTCGCTGACCTTCGGCGCGATGCCGCCGTCGACTTCGAAAAGGAAGTCCTGCCCATCCTCCAGCGCAATTGCCTCGCCTGCCACAACCAGACCCGCGCCAAAGCCGACCTGGTCCTGGAGAACCCTGCGTCCATCGCCAAGGGCGGCGCTTCCGGACCCGCAGTCGTTCACGGTAAGCCTGACGAAAGCCTCGTCTTCACCTCCTCCGCCCACCGGGTCGACGACCTCGTCATGCCTCCGGTCGGCAACAAGTCGAACGCCGAGAATCTGACCCCGGAAGAATTGGGCCTGCTACGCCTGTGGATTCAACAGGGAGCCCAGGGAGAAGTCCGCGCCGCACGCGCCCTGGTCTGGCAGGCCATCCCGGACTCCTGGAACTCCAGCTACGCCGTCGCCGTCGACCGAGACGCCCAGCTGGTCGCCTGCGCCCGTGCCAACCGGGTTCAACTGTACGACGCCCGCACCGGCCGCCCCGCGGGACGTCTCGAAGACCCTGAGCTGCACGGAGCCGCCCAACGCGACATCGTCTCCGCCCTCGCCTTCAGCCCCACCGAAGACCTGCTCGCCACCGCCGGCTATCAGGAGGTCCGCCTCTGGCGCCGACGCGCGCCAGCAACCCGCGAATTGTTCCGCAGTGAACCCGGCAACCCGTGGACGGCCGCGACCATTTCCAACGACCGCGCCACCGTGGCCCTGGTCACCGGGTCGGGCGATGTCGAGGTGCGCCGAACCGACACCGGTGCCGCAGTGGCCTCGTGGCCCGCCATCACCACCAGCCCGGCGTTGATCTCACTGTCCCCGGATGCCACCCGGGTCGCCGTGATCGGCTCCAGCGGCACCCTCCGTGTCCTTAGCGTGACGGGTCTGGCCCCCACCTTCGACCAACCCCTCGGCGCAGATCCCGCGGCGCTGGCCTGGTTCGACGGCGGACGGGGGCTGGCCACCGTGTCGCGCGGCGCGAAAACCATTCAGACGTGGCGGTTCCCGGAGCGCCCCGAATCCCCCCAACTGGTACCTGGCCGCAACCTCGCCGCCCACGAAGCCAGCGTCACCTGTCTTGCCTCGGACACCTCGGGAGCCCTGGTTTCGGGAGCCGACGACGGCACCGTGCTCCGTTGGCCGGTGGAAGGTGAAGCGGCGCCGGCCTCGCTGCGCTGCGCAGGTCCGGTCGCGTGCCTTCAGCCGACCACGACGCCCACTCGTCTCATCGCCAGCCTGGCCCAGGGCGGCTCAGCCGTGCTCGAATTCGGAACCCAGCCGGCCATGACGCATGCGCTGAACGGAGACCCCCGCCGAGCCGTCGCCGTCGCCGAGGAGGAACAGGACCTTGGCCTCGCGCGCCTGGAACTTTCGTTCGCCGAAAAGTCGATTCAGGACATCGAAGCTGAAGCCAAAAAGGCCACCGACACCCTGACCAAAGCCCGCGAGAAAAAGGAAACCCAAGCCAAAGCCCTCGCCGAAAAACAGCAGAGCCTTACCCAGCAGCAGCAAACCGAAACCGCCGCCACGCAGGAACGCGACGCACTCACCGCCGAATTGCAGAAGGCCACCGACGCCTTCGCCGCGGCCGAAAAATCCGCCGCCGAAGCCCGGGTTGCCGCCCAGGACGCCGCGGAACGTTCCTTCGCCACCCGACTCGCCGCCGAGCAGGCAGATCGACTGAAAACGGACCTGGAACGGATCGTTCAATCCGTGGCAGGCCGGCCCGATGAACCTTCCCTGACCAAAGCTCGGGAAGCCTCGGACGCCGCGAATGCCGATGCCGCCAGCAAGACCCGGCTCACCGGAGAAGCACGCACCCGCGCCGAAAAAGCCCTGGAAGAACTGGCAACCCGTTCGTTTGCCGCGGGACAGAGCAAAGCCGTCGCCGACCGCGCCAACGCCGATCTGCCCCCGCGCAAGAAGCAGGCCGAGGAGAAGATCGCCGCCGCCAAAAAAGCCATAGCCGATCTGCAACCCCAACTGGAGAAAGCCAGGATCGCCCTCGACGGCGGCGAGAAGGACATCCAGATCGCCGAGCAATCAGCGGATCGCATCGCCCAATCGCTTCAACAAGCGAAGGACGCCGCCGAAACCGCCCGCCGTCGCATCGCCGAATCGGAAACCCGTCTGAAGGAACGCCAAAACCTCGCCGGCGAAGCCAGCCGCCAACCGCATCCCCTTGCCCACCCCACGCCCTCCGGCACGAGCCTGATCACCTGGAATCCTCAGGGCTCCGCCATCGCCTGGGACCTGGCGACCGGCACCGCCACCTTCGCCTTCCAGACTTCCGACCAACCGCCCCTCGCTTTGTTGGCGCTGGAGGACCACACCGCGCTGGTGGTCCGTCATGACGGCGTCAGCCGGGTGGATTTCACCCCCCGCTGGGAGCGTCACCGTACGATCGGAGGCGGCACGAACACCCCGGCTTCTGGCCCGCAGGCGTTGGTCGATCGCGTCAACGCGCTCGCGTTCAGTCCCGACGGTTCGCTCCTGGCGACCGGCGGCGGAGAACCTAGCCGCTCCGGCGAATTGAAGTTGTGGAGCACCGCCGACGGCACCCTGGCCCGTGACCTGGGGTCGGTGCACAGCGATTGCGTGCTCGCCGTGGCCTTTTCACCGCGGGGCGACCGGCTCGCCACGGGCGGCGCCGACCGTTTCGCCCGGATTACGGAAGTCGGCACCGGCAAACTCCTGCGCAGCCTCGAAGGCCACACCCACCACGTCATGGCCGTCGCCTGGCTGGCCCACGGCGGCGTGCTCGCGTCCGCGGGCGCCGAAGGTGTGGTCAAAATCTGGAACGCCCAAACCGGCGACCGCCTGAAGAACGTCGACAGCTTCGGCAAGGAAGTCACCGGCCTTCGCGCCGTGGGCCTGACCAACCAATTCGTCGCCGTCGCCGGAAGCGGCAAGAGCCGGGTGGTGCGTGAGAATGGCGAGAAGGTTCGCGACCTTCCCAGCGCCTCGTCGTTCTTCCAGGCTCTGGCCACCCCGCGTGACGGAACCTGGGCCGCCGTGGCCGCCGACGACGGTGTTCTCCGCATCTGGGATATCGAAGCCGGCAAGGAACGTTTCGCCCTGCCGCCCCCCTGAATTCATGAAAATCCAACGCATCCTCGCCTACCGCGTCGAACTTCCACTCCATGAAGTGACCTACAAATGGAGCGGCGGAAAATCCGTCACCGTCTTCGACAGCACCATCATCCGGGTGGAAACCGATACCGGACTGGCCGGGCACGGAGAAGTGTGTCCCCTCGGTCCCTTCTACCTGCCGGCCTACGCCGATGGCGTCCGAGCCGGCCTGAAGGAACTGGGGCCGCATCTGCTGGGTGAAGATCCCTGCCAACTCACCCGGTTGAATCGCCGCATGGACGCTGCACTCAAAGGGCATCCGTATGTGAAAAGCGGCATCGATATCGCCTGCTGGGACATTCTCGGGCAGGCAACAGGAATGCCCGTTTGCGAACTTCTGGGAGGTCGATATACCGAGGATGTGCCGCTTTACCGCGCCATTTCCCAGGAAAGCCCGGAAGCCATGGCTGCCAAAGTCGCCGGTTACCGAGCCGAAGGCTACCGGCGGTTCCAACTCAAGGTGGGCGGCGACCCGGATGTCGACATCCAGCGCATCCAAGCGGTCTCCGCGAAGTTGCAGTCCGGCGACCGCCTGGTCGCCGACGCCAACACCGGCTGGGTGCAGCATGAGGCGGTTCGCATCGCCAAGGCCGTGCGCGACATCGATGTGTACATCGAACAACCCTGTCTCACGTATGAGGAGTGCCTCGCGGTGCGAAGGCAAACCCCGCACCCGTTCGTGCTCGATGAGAACATCGACGACCTCGCGATTCTGTTGCGGGCAAAGTCCGACCTCGCGATGGACGTGGTGAACCTGAAGATCAGCAAGCTCGGCGGGCTCACCCGCATCCGTCAGGCGCGCGACCTCTGCGTCTCGATGGGGATCGCCATGACGCTGGAGGACAGCTGGGGCGGCGACATCGCGACAGCCGCCATCGCGCACCTGGCCCAAAGCACGCCGTCGGAGTTCCTCTTCACGACGACCGACTTCAATAGCTACGTCACCGTCAGCACGGCGGACGGCGCGCCCCAGCGCGTGAATGGCCGCATGGCGGCCTCACGAGAACCCGGTCTGGGAATCCGCCCCCGTATGGAGGTCCTTGGCGAACCGATCGTCCGCGTTGCTTAGCCCAATCCACGGCGCGCGGTGAAACCGCGTCGCCGTGGCGGAAAACTTCCCATGAACCGTGCGTCTGTAGCGGCGGGCGTCCCGCCTGCCGTAGAGGGGGGCGTCCCGCCCCCCGGAGTCCCTCCAGGTTCAAGGTCCGTGAGCAGTTCGGTATCGAACAGGGCGCTTCCCAAGCAGCGGATCAACCCACGCTGATCATCTCGTCGTTCGAAACGGCGTTGATGATCTTGAAGTGCTCGGCATGCATGCCCGGGTCGGGCCGGAACGAGATCTTGCCGAAGAACTTCTTCTCCAGCTCGATGATGAACTTCTCGTCGTCGCGTCGCATCCGATCGTACACCGTCGGGTGCACCACAATGCGCAGCTGAAAGTCCGATTCGTCCCGGGGCCGTTTCCGCAGGATCTCCACCAGCTTGCGCTGGATCTCGACGCTCATCGTCTCGGCGCTCTTCACCCGGCCACGACCGCGGCAGTACGGGCAATCGTCGTAGACCGATGACTGCACGCTTTCGGTCTGCCGCTGACGGGTCATCTCCAGCAGCCCCAGCGGTGAGATCGGCAGCAGATGCGTCTTGGCCTTGTCGCGTCGGACCGCGTCGCGCAGCCGGTTGAACACCGCGCGCTGATCCTTCGGGTGCCGCATGTCGATGAAGTCGAGAATGATCAGCCCGCCGACGTTGCGCAGGCGCAGTTGGCGGGCGATTTCATCCGCCGCCTCGAGATTCACCTGAAGGATGGTCGAATCGAGATCCTTGCCGGACTTGTGCTTGCCGGTGTTGACGTCGATGGCGACCAGCGCCTCGGTCTCGTCGATGACGATGTAGCCGCCGCTCTTGAGGTGGACCGTCCGCTGGAACGTCGACTCCAGCTGCTTGGAGATGTTGAACCGGTCGAAGATCGGCTGCGGCTCATTGTACGCCTTCACCTTGTTCTCCGAACGACGCGAGATCCGCGAGATCATCTCCTTGATCCGTTCGAACTGGCGGAAGTCGTCGACGAGAATCCGGTCGACGTCCTCGGTGAGGAAGTCGCGCACGGTGCGGGCCACCAGATCGGGTTCCTCGAACACGCAGGTGGCGGCACCCTGCTTTTGAATGCGTTCCTGGATGGAACGCCATTCGGCGAGCAGCAAGGCGAGGTCCCTCACGAAATAGCGCGCCTGCTTGCCTTCACCGGCGGTACGCATCACCACGCCCATGCCCTCGGGAATGGAAAGTTCACGCAGGATGCGCTTCAGCCGCTGCCGTTCCTCGGGGTCCTCGATCTTCCGCGAAATGCCCGACTGATCCGAGTTGGGCAGCAGGACCAGGTAGCGCCCGGGGAGGGAGAGGTTGGTGGTGATCCGGGGACCCTTGGTGCCGATCGGGCCCTTGGTGACCTGGACGATGATCTCGCTGCCGGCGGGGTACAGGCGCGGCACGTCCTTCTGGGTGATCTTGGGCCGCTCCCGTTTCCGACCATCGCGCTCCACCACCTCGACGTTGCTGTCGAACTGGCTTGGGACGATGTCCCAGTAATGCAGGAATGCATTGCGCTCGAAGCCGATGTCGACGAACGCCGCCTTGAGGCCATCCTCCAGATTGCGAACCCTGCCTTTGAAAATGCTGCCCACCAGGCGTTCTTCATTGGTGCGCTCAATGGTGAACTCGTCCAGGCGCCCTTCCTGCAGCACGGCGACACGGATTTCCAGCGACTCGGAGTTGATGATGATCTCCTTGCCACTGGGCTTCTTGGGGCGCAGCAACCGGGCCACCTTCTCCACCATTTTGCGGGCCGCAGTCTTGATGGAATCCATCAGGCTCTTCGGCTTGGCGTCCTCGGCGGCCGCCTGCTCGGCGGCGGCAGCGGCGGCTTCGACATCGGCGGAGGGAGACGCGCCCACGGCAGCGGTCCCCGCAGAAGTGCCCTCCGCGGGAGCCGTCGGGGTCGCCGGTGTCCCAGGCTCCAGGGCGACCGTTCCGGGCGGCACCGTACCGCCAGCGGCATCCACCTGCGCTTCGGTGCGTTCGATTTCGGCCTCGTACCGCTTGGTGTTGAAGACGTTCTCCGTGCCACCGGTTTCCGCGGCCTGGCGCGCTTCCTGGGCGGCCCGCTCGGCCTTCGGGGAGGTGGCATGCTGCTGCTGATGGATGCCCCCTTCGGGGCGAAAACGCATGCCGCCCCTTCGGCGGCCATGGGATCTTCGTTCGTTGCGTTCGCTCATGGTCAATAGGATCTCCGGTAGAGGTGGACGTTCTGTAAAATACCCAAGGCGAGCAGCGCACACACAGCCGCTGACCCGCCGTAACTGAGAAGTGGGAGAGGAATGCCCGTCACGGGCACCAAGCCGATGTTCATACCGACGTTGATGAAGACGTGGGCAAACCACAGGGAAATGACCCCGACGGCAATAAGCCGCCCCAGTCGATCCCGTGCCTGACCCGCGATCATCAAACCACTGAAGAGAATCACCGTGTACAAACCCACGACGGTGACACTCCCGATGAAGCCGCTCTCCTCGGCAATCACCGAAAAAATGAAGTCGTTGTGCGCCCCGAGGCGCGGCAGATAGCCCAGCGTGTTCTGCGTGCCCTGGCGCCAGCCCTTCCCGGCCAATCCACCCGAGCCCACCGAAATCAGCGCCTGCTGCACATTCCATCCCTTGTGGCGCTGCAACTCCCGGTAGTACGCCTTCTGCTCGGGCGTCGCATTCGCGGGCACAAAATCCTTGCCGAAATAGACCATCAGCCGGTGCCGCTGATAGTCCTTGAGCTTGATCAACCGCCAGTTCTCCGGCGCGAACAGCACGTCCGCCACCAGCAACCCGCCAATCACCGCCCCCACCCCCATGATCTTCGCCAGGATCGAAGCCGGAACACCCGCCACAAACATCATCGCCAGCATCATCGGCAACAGAACCAGCGACGACCCAAGATCCGGCTCCTTCAGAATCAGCATGAAGGGCAGCAGAACGATGGCCATGGACTTGAACACCACATTCGTCAGCCGAAGCTCCTCGATCGGTCGACTCAGGAACTGTGCCAGCGCAAACAGCACCGCCAGTTTGGCAAATTCCGAGGGCTGCAGTTGCAGCGGTCCCAGATCAATCCACCGCCGCGCACCATTCCGCGACACCCCAAACACCATCACCGCCAGCAACAGCACGATGGAACCCCAGTATCCCACCCACGCCCATCGGGCGAGCACGTGGTAGTCCACGAAACACAGCAGCACCGCCGCCGTCAGGCCCACCCCAAACCAGATCACCTGCTTCATGGTGGTGCTCGTGTCGCCGAGGGTCGAGCTGTGCACAAAACACAGGCCGACCGCCATCAGCAAAAACGCCGCCCCCAAAAGCGCCCAGGCCACACGCGCCGGTCGGAGACTGAATTCTGCCCCCTTCACGGCGACACCTCCCTGCCAGCCGCCAGCCCGGCATAAAGCCCTGCAGGCGTGGGCAACGGTTTCGAGGCCGACCGCGGCGCCGCGGTCCCTTGGTCCTCGGCCGGGGGACGCCCCGCGCCTTCGCGTTGTTGAATCGCTTGAAAAATCTGCCTCGCCACCGGAGCACACGTCCGACCGCCCGAGCCACCGCTTTCCACCACCACCACCACCGCGTAACGCGGGGATTCAAACGGCGCGAACGCCACAAACCAGGTGATCTTGTCCACCAGCACCCGCCCTTGCTTGACCTCGGCCGTCCCGGTCTTCCCGCACACCCGCATGCCCGGAAGTGCCGCTTCCCGGCCCGTTCCCTCGTCTTCCTCCACATCCGCCAGCATCGCCTCGCGAACCCGCTGCAGATGCCGCGCCTGAATGCCCACCTCGGAGCGGATCTGAGGCGCAAACGACTGCGGCTTTTCGTCCCCCTGGCCCCCGATCCCCAACACGAGCCGGGGTTCCAGGACCTTGCCACCATTGGCCACCGCCGCCGTCATCACCGCCATCTGCAGCGGCGTCACCGCCACCGCCCCCTGCCCGATGCTCAACAACGCCGTGTCGCCTTCCGTCCAGGGGTCCCCACGAGCCCGCAACCGCTCCAGGTTCTCCGCGTCCGGCAGAAAGCCCCGCACTTCCGTGCCCAGCGGATACCCGTTCTTCTCTCCCAATCCGAATTGTTGGGCGACCGCCACAATCCGCTCACGACCCACCTTGATCCCATGGTCGATGAAGTAGGCGTTGCTCGATCGTTTGAATGCCCGCTTGAAATCGTAAAACCCTGCCGGGGCGGTGTCCTTGATCGGCGGCGAGCGGCCCCCCATCGGCCAGTACCCGAGGTACTCGTGTGACTCGAGCGGGTCCATCACCCCGGCTTCCAATGCCGCCAATCCCACAATCACCTTGAAGATCGACCCCGGAGCGTACGCCCCGGAAACCGCCCGGTTCATCTGCGGACGCAGTTTACCGTCATTGAGCTCCTGGAACTCCTCCGGCGACATGCGCCCCAGGAAACTGTTCGGATCAAACGCAGGCGCCGAGACCAGCGCCAGCAGGTCGCCGTTCCGCACATCCATCACCACCACCGCCCCGCGCGTCGCCGAACCCGCGATCCGCGAGAGCGCCCGCTCTGAAGCCAGTTGGATGGGAACGTCGATGGTCAACTGGACGTCCCGTCCCAGTTCGGTCGGGTGGAGGTACCATTCCTCGTGCCGGTAACCCTGGCTGTTCACCCGCAGCGCTTTCACTCCCGCCCGTCCCCGCAAGGCTTCGTCGAACTTGGACTCGACCCCCGCCACCCCCTGGTAGTCCTTCAACCGATAGCGAAAGATCAACAGGTCCGGGTCGTTGTCGGCCTCATCAGACCGCTGCAAATGTCCGAGCACATGCCCCGCCAGACGTCCGAACGGATAACTCCGCACCGCTTGAACCTCGAGGTCGATGCCCGGAACCCCCCGGCAACGCTCGAAAAAGAGCGCCATCTGCGAGGAATCGAGGTTGTCCACGATCGGCAGCGGCAACGCCAAAGCCTGCCGATAATGGCGAAGAAAACCGTCCTGGCTCACCGATAACGGCACGCCCAGCCCCGAGGACACCGTCATGATGGTATTGCTGTAGACGTTCAACCGGGCCTGCTCCTGCAACTGAAGGCGTTCCGCCAGCGTGAATTTTCCACTCTCACGCTGCGCCCTGGCCTCGCGCAGAACACGATTCGTGTATTCATGCACGAAGGACGGGCGCAGTTCCTCCAGGTACAGATTCACGTCGTAGCTCGGACGATTCTCAGCCAGGGCAAAACCGTTCCGATCCAGAATCTTCCCACGCACCGCCGGCACCCGAACCAGACGCACCGACTGGGCTTCTTCCGACCGGGTGTAACGCCCCGCGGCCATCACTTGCAGCCGCCAAAGCCCGGCCGTGAGAATGGCAATTCCCACCAGCACAACGACGGCCACCACTCGGAGCCTCGCGTCATCCCTGCGCAGTTGGTCGACGATCAGCATGGATTAAAACCTCCCCCGCTTGATCTCGCGATCCATCCGGTTCGCCGCCACTGCCACCGGCCGATAGTTGAACGTCGAATCGATCCATCCGAAAAACCGGAAGACCACCGGCGTCGCCATCGCCCCGCCCACCACCAGCAACAGGCATTGCCAGAGCAGGCGCACCCCAAAATCCGGTCCCCCTTCGCCACCGAGACGATAGTCCGCCTGATACAACGGAGGGATGGGCCCGGTCGCCACCAGCGGACCAAAAACCCACAGCAAGGTGAGTGAAAGCAAGGTCACCAGCAGAGTCGCCACCGCCCCCAGGGAGGCTTGCGTCCATGCTGAATCCTGAAGCACCAGATCCCGACGCCGGTGCAGCAACACTCCCAGAACCGTCAGGGGCAGCACCGACAAGCCATAGGGTCCCGAAGAAAGCGCGTCGTAAGCCAGGCCCGCCATCACCGCCACACCCGCCGTCGTCGCCAGACTGGCGTTGAAGGCGGCATAAACCACCAGCGCCGGCAGAATATCCGGCTGCACGCCCAACCCCAGCCGGGCACTCCAGGGTGCGGCCTGGAAAAACGCAGCAACCCACGTCACCAGTAGGAGGGAGATGGGGTGGACCCAGTTCATGGCAGTTTCACCCACACGTGGTCGATCCCCGCCAGATTCACCGCCAACCGAACCCGGGCTTCCACATAGATTCCGGCTTCCACCATCCGCGAATCGATCACTTCACCGACGGTGATGCCCGCCGGATAAATGCCTCCCTGACCGCTGGTGATCACGCGTTGACCGGGTCGAACCACCGCATCCCGGGAGAGATAGGACAAATCGACCACCGTGCCGCGGAAGTCGCCGGCCGAAGCACCGCGCACCACCCCCGAGTCCCGGGTGTCGGCGAGAGCGGCGGAGACCGGGCAGTTGGGATCTCCGACCAACACCACGCGGCAGGTACGACTCCCCACTTCGGCCACCCGACCGACGAGTCCTTCGGGAGCGAGCACAGCGAGGTTGGTGAGGACGCCGTCCTGGGCGCCGATATCCAGATGCACGGCCTGCCACCAACTGGCAGGGTCCCGACCGATCACCCGGGCGGCCTTGAGTTTCCAACGGTTCCGGGCGGGATACCCCACCATCTGTCGAAGCCGATCATTCTCCCGCTCAGCGACCTGGGATTCGGTGAGGGCGGCTCGCAGGTTTCGGGTTTGTTCCTCGAGTTCGCGAATCCGGGAATCAAGAACGGAACGCGGGGTGAGGGCGGCACCGGCCCGTTCGCCCACGGCCTGAGCGGTGCCCGCCAGGCCGAACAGCGGGAGAAACAAGCCGCCAGCGGCCAGTCGGACCCTGGAACGGACGGAAGCCGGCAGCGCCAGTAGCACGAGCACCGCCAGGCTGACGACCAGTAAGAGGACGAAATGGGGTTTGCGCAGCATCCCAGCCCGCTAGGCGGTGCTGGAGGAGGCGACTCGTTTGAGGAATGACAGTTCCTGCAACACCCGGCCTGTGCCCTCCGCCACCGCACTGAGCGGATCATCGGCGATGTGCACCGGCAAACCGGTCTCCTGGGCGACCAAACGGTCGATACCACGGACCAGCGCCCCCCCTCCCGCCATGACAATGCCGCGGTCGACCAAATCGGCCGCGAGTTCAGGCGGACAGCGTTCGAGGGTGAGTCGGATGTTCTCCAGAATGCTCGTTAGAGGTTCCTTAAGAGCGTCTCGGATCTCCTCGGAACGAATGGTCAGCGTTTTAGGCAGCCCACTTCCGAGGTCACGACCCTTGACCTCCATCGTCAACTCCTGCTCCAGCGTGAAGGCGGAGCCGATCCGAATCTTGATCTCCTCCGCGGTTCGTTCGCCGATCATCAGGTTGTAGGCCCGTTTCATGTGAGCAATGATCGTTTCGTCAAACTCGTCGCCCCCCACACGGAGAGAACGACTGAAGACGATGCCGGCCAGGGAGATGATGGCGATTTCACAAGTGCCCCCGCCGATGTCCACGATCATGTTGCCCGCCGGCTCGTGCACCGGCAGACCCACCCCGATGGCCGAAGCCATCGGTTGCTCGATTAAATACACCTCGCGCGCCCCGGCATGAGTCGCCGAGTCTTTGACCGCGCGTTTTTCTACCTCCGTGATTCCTGACGGAACAGCCACGACCACCCGGGGTGCTATCAACTTCCGATGGTGAACCTTCTGGATGAAGTGACGAAGCATCGATTCGGTCACCTCGAAGTCCGCGATCACACCATCCTTCATTGGACGGATGGCCACAATATTGCCTGGGGTCCTGCCCAACATCCTCTTGGCCTCTTCACCCACGGCCAGAACGTTGGTGGTGCCCGCCTGAATGGCTACCACGGAGGGTTCACGCAGCACGATCCCGCGGTCACGCACGTAAACGAGCGAGTTGGCGGTTCCGAGATCTATTCCAATGTCGTTGGAAAAGAGGCCTTTAAGCTGCGCGAACATGAAGTCAGCCTACCGCCCAAAGGCTACGGCGACGCTGAAACAGGGGTCAAGAGGTTAAAAGCCCCATTTATAGATGGTTCACCCTCCCCACCCCCCTAGATGTGGACCAAACGCCCCTTTCCCCTAAGCAATCCCCCCAAACACACCCCTCGCCTCCCACCGCATTCCCTCTTAACTTCCCACCTGCCCCGCCGCACGTCTCATGCCATCCTCCTCCCCCATGCACGCCCGTCATCTCCTCGGCTGGACCTGCCTGCTCGCCTCCAGCTTCTGCTTCGCTCCCCTCACCCCGGCCGCCACCCCTCCCCTCTACGATCTCCGCCCCCCTTCCCGCGATGGTACCGGCAAATTCTATCTCGACCGCGAAATCGCCCACGTCATGGGACACCAAGGCGCCCCCTGGCTCGAACGACCGGAACGCACCGACGAGGAACGCCCCGACCTCCTCCACTCCCTGCTCAACCTCCGCCCAGGCCTGGTCGTCGCCGACATCGGCGCCGGCACCGGTTATCACAGCTGGCGCATCGCCCAAGCCATCGGTCCCTCCGGCAAGGTCTACGCCGTGGATATCCAACCGGAAATGCTCTCCCTGCTCGCCACCAACCTGGCCCACCGTTCCATCACCAATGTCGTCGGGGTGCTCGGAACCTTGACCGACCCCAAACTGCCCGAGAACTCCATCGATCTTGCCCTCATGGTGGACGTCTACCACGAGTTCGATCATCCCCACGAAATGCTCGCCGCCATCACCCGCGCGCTCAAACCCGGAGGACGGGTGGCGTTTGTCGAGTTTCGCGGCGAACAGATCTCCGTTCCCATCAAACCCTTGCACAAGATGACCGAAGCCCAGGTCCGCAAGGAGGCCGAGGTCCACCCCCGCTTGCGATGGGTCGGCACCCGCAAGGAATTGCCCTGGCAACACCTCATCTTCTTCGAAAAAACCGCCGCCGAAACCAACCCCTAACGGCCCCTCTCAAACCAACGGCACCAGCTTCGCCAGAATCAACGTCGACAGCAGGCCAAACACCGAAACCACCGTCAGCATCACCGTCCAGGTCTTCAGCGTCTCGGTCTCGGTCATCCCGCTCAGCCGATTCACCACCCAGAATCCGCTGTCGTTCATCCAGGAACTCGTGAACGCCCCAAAACCGATCGACAGGTAGATGTACATCGGATGAAACGGCAACGCGGCCCCCGCCGCGGGGTCCATCATGGGAAACACCATCGCCGACGTGGTCAGCATCGCCACCGTCGCCGACCCCTGGGCCACCCGGATCACCGCCGCCACCACCCAAGAAAGCAGGATCAGGTTCACCTCATAGCCCGAAGCCGCCGCCTTGATCGCCTCGCCCACACCCACGTTCCTCAACATCAGGCCAAACGCCCCACCCGCGCTGGTGATCAGGATGATCACCCCAGCCGTTTCAATCGGGGGCCCGATCAATTCCTCGATCTGACGAAAAGTGAATCCCCGACGCCTCGCCAACACCCACAACGCCAGCGCCGCCCCGATGAACAAGGCGATGTTCTTGTTCCCCAAAAACGACACCCAGCGGTTCATGGCCGAAAAGGTTTCCACCCCGCCCAGCGCGGTCACCACTCCCGGAAAGCTCCCCCGGATGACCACAAACGTGGACCCCAGGCTGATCAGGAAAATGGGAAGCACCACCGGCAGGATCGACCAGAAGAAGGACGGCAGTTCCGATTCAGGCCGCTTCGAGATGCCTTCCAACTCGGACAACGCGGCCCCACGGGTCTCTCGCAGAGGCACCACCACCCGACGATTCAACCACTTGGCCGCCCAATACCCGCCCGCACAGGGAAGGATGCCGCCGACAATTCCCCAGATCAGCGACAACCCCACGTCCACCTTCAGGTTGTCCACCATCGCCAGAGGACCGGGATGCGGCACCGTCAGGGAATGGGTCACCACCCCGCCGCAACAAATGCACAGCAGATACAGGGTGTAGTCCTTGCCCGTTCGCAGCCGCAGCGCCCGAGCCAGCGGCACCATCAGCATGAACATCGTGTCGAAGAAGATCGGGATCGACAGCACATAGGTGCTCCACAGCAGCGCCGCACCCGCCCGTTTCTCACCGAAAAAGGCCAGGAAACGCCGCACCACCTTGTCGGCCGCTCCGCTCTCCATCAGCGCCATCCCAATGATCGCCGCCAACCCGATGGAAATCGAAATCGCCGCCGCCGTGTTCCCGAACTCCACCATCGTCAATTCCACCGTCGCCAGCCATTGGTTGCCCTCCACGAACGCCCTCGTTCCCTTGGAAAGCTTCTCCAGAACCGCCGGCTGGAAGGGTTCGGCTAGGAACCCCGCCAGGAACGCCGCAAAGATCAACGCGATGAAGGCATGCAACCGCAGCTTCGTGATCGCCACGATGATGAACGTGACGCTGGCCAGGAGGACGACAAATGGCCATCGACTCCCCGTGACCTCCGCGGCGGCAAATAAGACACTCATGGCTGGGTGATGCGCCCTTGGCTATCGGAACCCAACCCCGCTTCGCAAGCCCGACCTGCACTTTCCTCGTCCGCGCCACCGATGACCGCGACGCCTCCCTCCTTCGTCCCAGACCTCGCCCGCCAGGCGCTCCGCTCCCTGGCCGAGGCCGGCATCTTCCTGGGCACCTCCTCCTGGAAGTACCCGGGCTGGCTCGGACAGCTCTACACAGCCGATCGCTACGTCTACCGGGGGCAATTCGCCCAGTCCCGCTTCGACCGCCTCTGCCTCGCCGAATACGCCGAGACCTTCACCACCGTGTGCGTCGACGCCGCCTACTACCGCTTCCCCGACGAACGTTTCCTGAATGGTCTCGCCGACCAAGTCCCGGACGGTTTCCAGTTCACCTTCAAGGTCACCGACGAAATCACCCTCAAGCGGTTCACGCGTTTGCCCCGCTTCGGCGATCGCGCCGGCCAGCCCAACCCCCATTTTCTCGACGCCGAACTCTTTGCGTCTTCCTTCCTCGCCCCGCTCGCACCTTTCCGTTCCAAGACAGGCGTCCTGATGTTCGAGTTCTCGCGCTTTTACCCCTCCGACTACTCCCGCGGACGGGACTTCGTCGAGGCCCTGGACGGTTTTCTGGGGAAACTGCCGAAGGACTGGCGGTATGGGGTGGAAATCCGCAACGCCACGTTTCTGCAGCCCGGATACTTCGCCTGCCTGGCGCGCCACAGGGTGAGTCACGTCTTCAATTCCTGGGAAGCCATGCCCTCCCTGGCGGAGCAAATGGCTCTTCCGGACGCGTTCACCTCCACGGACCATGCCGTGGCGCGACTACTGCTCCGTCCGGGCCGCGACTACGAGGAAGCGGTGAAGCGCTTCCAGCCCTACGATCGCATCCAGGATCCCTACCCCGAGGGCCGGGCGCCCATCACGGAATTGCTGCGTCGCATCGCTCATCGCGACAAAGGCGTGTCCCGCACCATCTACGCCTACGTGAACAACCGCTTCGAAGGAAACGCCCTGCAGACCATCGCTTCCATCCTCCGCGAAATCGCACCCGCCTGACCCGGGCTCTCGGCTGAACTCCAGACGCCCTCGCGCTTGCCAACGCCACCCGGCGGCCTGGACCCGGTCAGGTGCGGAAATCGAAGGTTTCGTTCATCAGCCCGCACTGCGGACATTTCGAGAGATCGACATCGGGATCATCCGTGTAGACGTACCCGCAACGCGAACACCGGAACACGCGGTCCTCCGCCGGACTGGGAAGGAAGCGTCGTCCGCGAATCGAGCGCATCAGCCACAACACCACCAGCGATCCCAGCGGAACCGCCATGTACAGGAAGATGAGTGCGTCGGGGCTCATGAACTCTTCCCTCCGCCTTCCTTCGGCCCTTCTTTCGGCGCGGGCCAGCTGACCGCGATGAAGCCCCAGCTCCGTTCAAGGCCGTCGGCAGCCGGCGCCCTGGATCCGGCTCGCGTCAACTGAAGCTTCCCCACCAACGCCAACGCCGCCTCGTCCGCCACCGATGCTCCACTGCTCTCCCAGATCACCGGCGGACTGGCCAAGGTTCCACTGCCGTCGACGGTTACGCGCACCACCGCCCGCTGCGCCAGCACTCCTTCGGGTAGCGGCTCCAACCGCACCGATTGATCCAGAGTCCACCCCGCCAAACCTTCCAGAATCCGAATCCACCCGTCGACAGGCAGCGGCACGGGCCCCACCGTCGGCAGCGGTCCCATGCCGCCTCGTACCTCCCAGCGGCTCCCGGGGCCCGGGTCCACCCGCGCGTAAGGTTCCAAGCCGCCTCCGCCCCGGATCGATTCGAACGGCAGCGGTTGAATGGGTGCCAGAAACGACTCCAGAGCCACCTCCGCCTTGGGCCCCGCCAACCAACTGGAGCCGGAAAAATCATAGGCGGATGGCATCAGCATCACCGCCGGACTCATGAGTGCACTCCACAGTTCCGCCCGATCCCGATCCCCACCTTCCTCCGCCTCGGGAACCATTCGATACCGTGGCATCGGCGACCGCGGGGCTGGGCCCACCAGGGCTCCGCGCGACGAGAGCAGCACCACGACACCCACCTCCGCCGCCAGGATTGCCAACGCCATCCAGAGCCACGACTGCCGCCACCAGCGACGACGGACAGGATGCAGCCCTGATGTCGCACCTTCACTCATCGGTTCCGCGCCTCGCTCGCTCGCATCGGCGACGTTGCGCCCGGTCGCGGACTCGTCGCCAGCACGACGTCTCGAACGCCGGCGGTACGGGCGAGGTTCGCCAACCGCGCCAGGGTCGCCATCGAGACCGACTGGTCCGCCAGCAGCAGAAGCGTTTGGTTGGTGCCGCGGGTCCGCACCTGTTCCCTCAGCCGGACGACGAGATTCGATTCCGGGATCAATTGGTGTTCAAACGAGAGGCGCCCGACGCGATCCACCGCCACCGACCACTGCGGCACCACCTCACCCCATAAACCCTCCGCCTCCGGCAACCGGAGCCGAATGCCCGCCGGCAGGACCAGGGACGAATGGAGAAGCGTCACCATCCAGAGCAGAAACATGGTTCCCGCCACCGCGGAGGCGTCCAATCCCCCACGGAACATCTTGAAGTTGCGAGGCAGTCTCACCGGTACCCTCCCCCTCCCCGGTCTCCCAGCAGCCGGATGATCTCGGTCGAACTCTTCTCCATGTCCAACAGAACCTCGTTCAAGCGCGAGACCAGGAAGTTGTGAGCCACATACGTCGGCACCGCCACCGCAATTCCCGCTCCCAGACAGATCAACCCCTGCCACATGCCCGCCGCGAATTCCGTTGGCTGAAGCGGCATCCCGCTCAGCTGCATCTGCCAAAAGACCTTCACGAAACCCAGAACCGCCCCAAACAACCCCATCAGCGGCGCAATCTGCGCAATGGTCGCCAGGGCCCCCAGTTTCTCCTCCAACCTCGGCACCTCGATCAGACCCGCCTCATCCAAGGCTTCCCGCATCCCTTCCTTGCCTCCCTCACGATGCAGGATCGCCACCTTCACCATCCGGGCCACCGGCCCAGGCGTCGCGTCACAAATCGAAACCGCCTCCACGATGTTGTCCCGTTTGATCACATTCCGAACCCCGTTCAGAAACTCCGTCGAATTGATCTGCGCCCGATGGTAGTGCAACAGCCTCTCGATGAAAACGGCCACCGCCACGGCTCCTGTCACCAGGATCATCCATAACACCCAGCCGCCCTTGGCCATCAATACAGGCATCCGCCTGCATTAACGACCCGCCGCCCAACTTCCAACCAGAAAGCTCGTTCCACCCACTGCGTTTTCCATTGCCAGCCAACGCCTCAGCCCCCACTAAATCCTCTCCCGGCTCCCAGCCGACCCCAACGACGCCACTCGTGAAACCTACCGACCTCCGCGGCATCCTCCGTTACATCCCCCGCTTCCGCGAACGCTGCTTCATCCTCAGCGTCGACGCCGCCGTCGTCACCGATGAGAACTTCGCCAACATCCTGCTCGATGTCGCCGTTCTCCGCTCCCTCAACATCCGCGTCGTCCTCGTCCATGGCGCCGCCGCCATGATCCGCCAACTCGCCCAGGAGGCCGGCGTCACCGCCTCCAATCTCGACGGGTCCGGCATCACCGACGATCTCACCCTCAAACTCTCCCTCACCGCCGCCAACCGCCTCACCCACGAAATCCTCGAAGGCCTCTCCACCAACGATATCCGCGCCGCCTCCACCAACGCCATCATCGCCCATCCTGTCGGCATCCTCGGCGGCGTCGATCACCTCTTCACCGGCAAGGTCGAACGCATCGACGTCGAAATGCTCCAGGCCCTGCTCACCCAGGGCATCCTTCCCGTCATCCCACCGCTCGGCTTCGACGGCGAAGGCCGCACCTACCGGGTGAATTCCGACGCTATCGCCGTCGCCCTCGGCGAAACACTCAAGGCCGCCAAAATCATCTACGTCACCAGCCACGACGGACTCACCTGCGCCGGAAGGCTCATCCGACAAATCCTCGCCAGCGAACTCGAGGACCTGCTCCTCCGCCAACGCAACGCCTTCCCCCCCGACCTGCTTCCCAAAGCTCAGTACGCCGCCCAGGCCTGTCGCGCCGGCGTCCCCCGCGTCCACGTCATCAACGGTTGCCAGGACGAAGCCCTGCTCGCTGAGGTGTTCTCCAACGAAGGCATCGGCACCCTCGTCTATGCCAACGAATACCAACAGATCCGGCGCGCCCTCAAAAAGGACGTCCGCCAATTGCTCATCCTCACCCGTAAATCCGTCGACAGCGCCGAAATCGTCAAACGCACCCGCGCCGAAATCGAACGCCAGCTCAACGACTACTACCTCTACGAGATCGATCGCAACCCCGTCGCCTGCGTCGCCCTCCACGTTTATCCGGAACAGAAAAAGGCCGAACTCGCCTACCTCTACGTCAGTCCGGCCCACGAAAATCAGGGAATCGGACGCAAGCTGCTCCAGTTCATCGAGGCCAAAGCCCGCGAAGCCGGCGTCTCCCAGCTGCTCGCCCTGTCCACCCAGGCCTTCACCTACTTTCAATCCAAAGGCGGTTTTGCCGAAGGCACCCCCGACGACCTACCCCCCGGCCGTCGCGAACGTTACGACGCCAGCGGTCGCCGCTCCAAAGTCCTGGTCAAACTCCTCTCCTGACCCGCTGTTCCATTCCAAAACAGCCATCGCCCCGTTCGGATGCGCTTCCTGACCGACTGCCGGATCGCCTGCCGCCGACATCACATCCGCCCCACCCGACACCTCCTGGTCGCCTGCGTTGCGCGTCAGCAACTCCTGTGGCTCGTCCGATCGCCGCTCGCCCCTCCTCTGGCCCCGGACGCTTACCGCCTTCACCGGCGCTTCACGGCTTCCACGTCCCGATTCGGCATCGGCCAGGTCCGCGATACCCAACGCACCCCCCTCGGCCTTCACCGAATCGGTGCCAAAATCGGTCAGGGCTGGCCCGTGGGAACCGCCTTCCGCGCCCGTGTGCCCATCGGTTTCACCTGGAACGGCCTGCCCGAGGCCACCATCGCCCATCGCATCCTCTGGCTCGATGGCTTGGAACCGGGATTCAACCAGGGGGGTGACGTCGATACCCGCAGCCGCTTCATCTACATCCATGGGCTCGCCGATGAACCCACCCTGGGCCGCCCCGCCTCCCATGGTTGCGTTCACCTCGCCGCTCAGGACCTGCTGCCGCTCTTCGACCAGATCCCCCTCCACTCCCTCGTCTGGATCACCGCGCGTTCCTGAGCTCTCGGGAATCACTCCCGCATGAAGTAAGGCACCGCCATGCGGGCGGCGGCCGCGACTTCGGAATCCACATGGGCGGCCAGGGCATCGAGCATCGTTGCAGTACCTACATCCTCCACCGGCTCGGCGTACCGCGCTTCCAGCCCCTCCACCAATCCGAGCAGCCCCGCCGCAAGAAATCCCCGGCGCATGCAGCATTCGCGCGCCCAGAGTTCGCGCACCACCACCACCGCTCCCGCCGTTCCTCCCTGCTCCGACAAAGCGCGCGCCGCCGACCGAACCACGCCGGACACATCGCGGGGTTCCTTCGCCACCCGTTCCAGCACCTCCAAAAAATACCCGCGCTCGTGTCCCCGCACCGCCTCCATCACCTGGGCCTCCGACGTTCCATCCAGTGCCCGGGTCGCCCAGGCGGAAACGGGAACGTCCAATTCCGAGGCGTCCGTGGGAATTCCCGCTGTTGCCGGAACGGCCGGCGTGGCCCCACGCGACGTCGTGGCGGCTGGCGAAACCCGGGGTGCATCCACCGACGGGCCGGCGCACCCGGCACCCGCCACAACGAGCAACAGCATCCAACCCACTCCGCCATGGAAGCGCGACAGGCGCCCCACCGGCACCCGGGTCGTACGCAAACGGGGTGGGGTGGGATTCATTCGAACCATGGATCGTCCTCCAGCCCCACCACCGCTCACCGTCCCACCACGGTGTGTCGAACGCCTCGAATCGTCTCAAGCTTCAGAACCATCGAACCCAGCAGTGGCGATTCCGCCCGCACCATGTTGGTGCCCAGTTCCAACTGGCGCGCGCGCAGTTCGGAACCGTTTCGCAGCGAGATCCGATACGTTGCGTCCTCGGCCTCCACCGGGCCCGCCTGAACCCAGGCCACTTCACTGCCCACCGCGAAGGACCGAAACCCGTACAACAAGGAACTCACCGTCACTTGGTTGGTGGCGATGGATCGCAGGGTTCCATCCATGAAATCACCGTCCACCAGCAGCACCCCGCGTCGATCGTCCTCCGCCCGTTCGCGCAATTCGGGCGTGAGCGGGGCATATTCGATCCGCGCCAGGTTCATGGTCGACACCACGGCTCCCGCCAGGGATCCGCCCAGCCGAAGGACCGATTCATCCGCCGAGACCACCGGTCCGATCAGCACCGAGCCGCCACGCAGGATCACCTTGGGATACCCACTGCCCGGGGCATACCCCACGCCGCGCGCACCCACCATCGGATCGCGAAACCGCGCGGTGACCGTGCCTTCCGCGGAGCCCGCCGCGACCACCATGCCCGCGCGCACGGATTGCCCCAGGTTCACATTGCCCTTGGCCAGGTTGTGCCATTGGCGGCCGTCCGGAGAGGCATCCGCCGACACCGCCCCGCCCGAGCGGGTCAGGCGCAACCAAGCCGGCATTCCCACGGCGAGATTGGTGGTGCGCATCGTCATGCCGGAGGCGATCTGCCGGTATTGAAAACACAGCCCTGAACCGCCCCGGAACCCGACAAACGCGTAGGCCGCCGACTCTCCCAGGTTGTCGCGAAGCACGATGCCGGCCACGGCTTCGGCGTTGGTTCCCTGGAAGGAATCCAGCCGCGCCACCAACTGGCCCGATGCCTCCAACCGTTGATGGGCGAAGAAAAAGGAGTCGGCATTGCCGATCAACCCCAACCCGCCACCGTCCATGCGCCAACCCTCCGCATCCTCGACGATGGCACCCGCCTTCCCAGCCCCCACCTGGGCTCCCACCCATTCCGCAGCCGCGCCAGCCATCGGACGCGCTGACGGCTCCGCAGGCTTCTCCACGCCTGCTTCGGAGTCGCTGTCGTCGAGGGTCAACTCGGCCAGTTCCTCCAGCGGCACCCGAATGGGGTCGCCTGTCCCCGGCTTGACCAGAATTCCGGCGGGTTCCCAACTCGCCTGCCCCCGGATCACTGCGCCCGACGTCGTGCGCAACACGCTTTCCCCGTCGGCGCGCATTCCCAGGCAAACAGTCAGCGCCAACCCTAAAACGAAACCCAACGGAAGCGCTTTCATCGTTGATAAATCGGCACGTAATTCCAGGGCATCGCCAGCACGCCGGCATAAACGGCCGTCGCATAGATGGGTCCCAGTCCGTTGGATCCCATATCGATCGAACCATCCCAGTAGGCCCGGTCCCCCTCACGAACCACCTGCTTCAAGAGCTGGGCCCGGATGCGCGGGTACCAGACCTTCCAGGCATCCCCACCGAGCATGTATTGCGCCGGCACGGCGTAAAACGTGCCGTAAGTGAACCACTCGCGTTGCCCAATGTTCTTCATCAGGTATTCCGACCCCCGCTTGACCAGCGGATCGTCGTACAACCCGCACACCTGGAGGGAATAAATCGCCGCCGCCGTCCGGGCATATCCAGGCGCCCGATTCCCCGGCTGATAGGTGAAGCCGCCCGATCCGGCGTCATAGCAGCTCTTCACGTACCGCACCGCCTTGTCGATGGTGTCCTGGGGAACGTCAATGCCGGCATTCTTCGCCGCCCGCAACCCCACCACCTGAAGCACCGTCACCGAAACGTCCGCATCCTGTGCGATGGGCCGATACCGCCAGCCGCCCTCGGGATTCTGTGAGGTCAGAATCAGACGAATCGCGCGATCCAGCTTGGGCTTGATGTCAGCCGCCTGCGATTGGCCGTACAACTCCGCCAGGGCAATGGTGGCCACCCCGTGGTTGTACATGTACTGCCCCAGGGAACGATCGCCGAACGTCCCATCCGGCTTCGCCACGTCCAACAGGTATTGCAGACCGGCCCGCACCACCTTCCCTTCCTCGCCTTCGCCCGGCAGATGACCCGCCGCGAGGAACGCCATCAGCGTGTAGGCGGTCATCGCCACCGGATGCCGTCGTTCAAAGTCGGTCATGCCCCACGAACCATTCGGCAGTTGCTTGGAGGCCAGGAACCGAATCGCGCCCCGCAACACCGCCTCGGTCGGCCCATCCACCACGATCTGCCCCAAATCGTTCGTGCCACCCGCCAGGCCCGGCGCCGCGGCTCCGGCCGTGGCCTGCGCCGGCTCACCAGCAGCGGAGGCCGCGGCCGCAGGAGGAACCGCCGCCGGTTGGGCCCAGCTGCTCGCGCACCACCCGGCCAGCACGGCGACCATTCCAAGCCGAGCCCAGCCCCAGTTCCCCTGTCGCGCACTCCGCATCCCGGAACACACCCATCGTCGAAGGTCGTTCATCCTATTTCGGCGCCTCCCCTACCTGATCCGACAGGTTCTTCAGATACTGCTCGATCATCGGCGCATACTCGCGCGGATACCGCTCACCCTGCGATTGCAGCAGCGCCGCCCGTTCGCGCGCGGGAAGGCCGATGTACCGACCCGACCCCGTTGCGGTTTTCTTGGGGCCATCCGCGCCGCCCTTGCCGAAGAAATTCCCCGCGTCACCCGTCCCCTTGCCAGCTCGCGACCCCGGCTGCCGACTGCGTCCCTTGCCCTCACCCTGGCCAGGGGAGTTGCCTTCGCCGCCCTGCCCCTCACCCTGACCGGGTTGCTGCCCCATGCCCGCCATCGCGAGATCAATCGCCGCCGCCGCCGCCGCCAAGGCCGCTTGCGCTTCCCCGGACTCGCTGTCCGCCGCCGCCTGATCCCCGGCTTCCGCTGATGCCGCCCCCTCCGCCAGAGCCCGATCCGCCTGCTGCAGCGGATCACGCACCATCTTCGGCATGCGCCCCAATCGACCCGAGGTCGCCGGCCGGATCTGGCGAGAGGCTTTCTTCAATGCCTTGGAAGCATTGGACAATTCCTCCGCGGTCATCGCCGAGTTTACGTCCTGCTGAGCCTGCTTGATCAGTTCCGCCAGTTTCTCCAGCGAAGCCTCCTCGGGTGGGCGCCCCAGCATGTTCTGAAGCTGCGCGAGCCGTTCCTCCAATTCGCGACGAGCCCGCTGGAGATTCACCAGCGCCTCGTCCTGGGAGGGCCGGGCCTCACCCGGGCGCGACGCGCCGAGTTCATTCCCAGCCAAAATCATCTGCGTCGCCGCATCCGCCAGGTAGGTCGCCGCCTGCGCCACAGTGTCCGGCAGATCCCCCTCCAATTGACGGGTGTCGCCGGCCAGCCCCTCTTGATCCTTGCCGACCGCCGTTGACAACCGACCTTCCAGTCGGCGCGCCAGCCGGGCCGTCTCGTCGATCAACCCCTGCTGGGCTTCGATCAACGCGATCAGTCGCCGAAGGAGTTCTTCCATCTGCGCCAATTCCTTCTCCGCGGCCTCCAGCTCCGCCAACTTGCGATCCAATTCATCCAACGCCTTGGCCAGGGCATCCACAGCCGCCTGCTGAGCTCCCGGATCATTCCGGGCCGCCCCCAGCGATTTCTGGGATCGCCGCATCTCGTTCATGGCCTCACTCAGGTGCTGCGCGGCTTCCGCTGAATCCAAGCCTGCCCGCTCACCCGCGTCCGCCGCCTTGTCGCCCAGATCCCCTTGCCGGGGCGCAATAGGCCGCAGTTTCGAGGGGTCTGACTCGACCTGGGCCGCCTCCGTTTTCAGCGCCTTCTGCTGTTCCAATAGAGCCGCCACATCCTCGCGCACCTGCTGAAGGTTCGTCAGCGGATCCGCCGCCGCCTCGCGCTGCTTCTCCAGACTGTCGATCCGCTGCTCCAACAGCCTCTTGGCGGTCGCCAACCTCGCCAGCGCCAGATCCTGCTGCGTCGACGCCGCCAAACGACGCGCTTTCACTTCGCCTCCCGTGCTCGGGCTCTCAAGGGAGCCGCGAGCCTCCTGCATTCGCCCCACCGCCGCCTGGACATGTTCCCCGGCCGCCATATCCAGGGACGAAGTCATTGCCCCCGCCACGTCCGTGTCATCCACTAACTCGGCCTGTCGCCCCGCCACCGGAGGCAGCGATGTCGGGCGGTTGTCCACTTCGCGCGTCGTCCGGCGCACTGCGTCCTGCCGGGCGATCAGACCATCCACTTCACGGACCGCCGCCTGCAATGCTTCCACTTCGTCCGACGGCACCACCAACTGCCGGGCCACCTCCCGCAGGAGCCCACGCACCAGCCGCTGACGTCCCGTCGCGCTGAGCAGTTGGCCATTGTTCAAATCACGAATCACACCGTCCAAAACCTTCTCCACCCGCACCACCTCCTGCCGGGCCATCGCTTCAGCCGCCCGTGCCGCGGCATCGTTGTCATCCTCCCCCTTCCACGATCGCAAACGTTCCATCACTGCCATCACTTCGTCCCGCAACGACGCCTGCTCGCTCACCTGCAACTGAAGCGAGATCCGCTGGTTTTCCGAGAGCCATTCCCGTTTCCGGCTCGCTCCCGCCTGCGCCAGCTGAAGCGTGTCGCGCATGGCGACATGCTGCCTCGCCGCCAGTTCCTCCAGACGCGCCGCCACGCCCGCCAATTCCTGCTGCCGTTGATACTCGAGCAGGATCTGACGAAGTTTCACCCCAACCGTCTTCTGGTCGCCAAACGCCTCCAGTAATCGGCCCCGTTGCTCGCCCGATTCCGCCATCCCGCGCGCCTCCTGCAGCAGCGTGATGACCCGCGCCATGTCGTCGTCGCTCAATTGACCGAGCAGACCGCGAATCGACCCCAAAAGCTGCACTTCCTCGCCCGCCAGCCCGTTTCGCGAAAATTCCGCCAGGATGATGTCCAGTTGCTCGCCAACCCGGGCCGTGCTTCCCCTCAGCTGCTGCTGGCCGGTTTCCGCCTGGGAAAGCACATCCCCTTTTCCAGAAATGGCCACGCCACGGCTAGACACCACCACCCCGGCGTCAGCCGCCCCGGCTGCCATCCCGCCCAGGAGCCAGAGCCCCCATCCCAGCCATCGGCCCAGGGCCGTCATCCAATTCTTCATGGGTGTGTTGTTTCCAATCATCGCGGCGGCGCCTTCTCCAAAATGATCCGCCCCAGCGAATCATTCAACCGCTCCTGCCCCTGTGCCACGTCTCCCAATCGCCCAATCGCATCCCCTGCCCGCGTCAACAGATCCGATCGCTTTTCCGCCTCCGAAACCACCCGGGCCAAATAGCGCTCGCTTCGACCCACTCCAGGACCGCCCTGTTCCCGCCGATCCATCGCCTCCACCCAGAACTCCAGGAATGCCCCCTCCTGAACCGCCGGCCGAATGTCCGAGAGTTTCCATTCAAACCGACGCCGCACCGCGTTGGTCGTGGCCCCGTCGAGATCCAGTTCAATGGCGGCCGGCTCGGAAGGCGCATTCGTGCTCGCCGCCGCCTGATACATCAGCCGAAGGCGTGCCAAACCGAAATCATCCTTGGCGTCAAAGGCCACAAGCACCGAACCCCGAGAGGTCACCAACTCCTCCAGTCGCGCCGGGAGAACCTACCGCAAACCTGGCGGCAGATCCTCCAACACGCGACCCGAAGACACCGACCGGTCCAGGGAACCGCGACAGAGGG
>CAUJJW010000042.1 GCA_963205105.1 Verrucomicrobiota bacterium
GGCACCAGGTTCGTCCCTCCAAACCCCCGGGCGTACCACGCGGCTTCCACCAACCCCACCCCCACCAGGCCAAACGACGCCAGCAGATGAAACCCCGTCGCCCGGGCCAACCCCAACACCAGCACCACCAGCACCACCGTCATGCCAAACAACGAATGCAGGTTGGTTTCCGCCGCCCGCGACGCCAGCAGGGTCAGCAGCAGGAACGGCAGCACCGCACCACTGCCCGCAATCGCGAGTTGCGGGTTGTTCGCCATCGAGGGAAGCCCGAAACCTGTCACCCCTCCCGGCAGCATCGGCAGCCTCCGCCGTGCCAACCACCAACCGCCAGCGACGAACACCGCCGCGAATCCCGCCACCACCACCAACGAATCGCCCCAGGTCATCGCAATCGGCCCGCTCCGGACAAACGCCGCCGCCGCGACCGCCAGCGACACCACCAGCACCGCGCCCGCAGCCAGAAAGGCACCCGCCAACGACGCCAGCATCAGCGCCAACACAATGATGCCCAGCATGCCCACCCAGAACACCCCCGGCAAAACCCCGGTGTCCCGCAACACCGGCATCAGAAACAACACCAACGCCACCGCCGGAAACAGCTGACTCTCCAACCCGGGCTTCTCGTCCGGATGCAGCCGCAGCCGGATCATCGGCAATGCCGTGTGCAACAAGGCAAAGGCAAAGTAAGCGCCCAGAGACGCCATCAAGTTCTCCTGGCTCGTGTGCAGCGAGGTCCAGATCACCAGCAGGAGAAACACCCACGCCCCCACCAACGGCTCGATCCATCGCACCCCCTTCACGTTGAAAGCCGCCGCCAAAACCACCACATCCACCGCCAGCCACAGCACGAACAGCCGTATCGGGTAGTTGCCCGCACCTGAGGCCGCCAACCCCATGCCACAGAGCAGCGCGAACGCCGCCGGCAACAGGAACGACGTCAGCACCCACCGATCCCCGCGCCCTCCCCGTTCCATCACCACGAAGAACCCCGCAAACAAGGCGACGAACCATGGCTGCACCACCTGCAACACCACCAGCCGGTCCACCGAGTAAAACCGCGACATCCACCCGAACTGGATCACGATCGTCGCCACCGCCGCCAACACCGCCAGCGGTCGCCAGCGCCGGTTCCAAATCACCGCAAACAACCCCAGATCGAGAATCGTGATGTAGCCAAACAGCCCAACCGGATTATCCACCCCCGTGCTGATCAGGACCGGCGTCAGAAAACCACCCAGCAACCCCAGAATCGCCACCACCTGGAGATCCATGCGGATCGCCAGCAGAAACGCCGCCGCCGTGATCAACGTCATCAAAAGAAAGGTCGGAACCACCCCGAAGAACGGAAAATGGTACAGCGCCCGACAGGCAAACGTGACCGCGTAGAGTATGACCACCCCCGTCCCAACCAGAGTCGCCGACAGCGTCTTGTACTCGCGACCCCACAATCGCAGCCCCCCCAACACCAGACCAATGGCGGTCACGTAGCCAATCACCACCCGCATCGCCGGCGGAATCAGATCGTGGTCGAACGAGTATTTGAGAAAGAACGCCGCCGCCAGAAACAGCGCCAGCCCCCCCAGCCAGGCGAATAGCTTCACCCCCAGGAATTGCTCCCAGTTGATCTCCGGCACCCGCCACGCCGGGGCCGGCGACGGCACCGAGGTCGTCGGTTCGGATGGTCGTGAAATCGGATCGATCGGAACGGGGGGTACCATCAACGGCGGTGGCGTGCCGTGTCCCTCGACCGGCACCCGCCACGGAACCCACTCCGGATTCGGCACAACCTCTGGGGTCGGAGTCGGCCTCGGCGTGGACGGTTTCGCCGAGGCGCCTGTCGCTTCCGCCTCGGGCCTGGATACAACCTCCGGGCTTGCCTCCCGCCTCGCGGCATACTCCGCGGCGGCCTCTTGCCGGCGTCGTCGCTCGTCGAGTGCAGCCAGTTCGGTCTCCATCCGTTGAACGCGAGTGGACTGGCGCGAAAGCCGAACCCACAGCGTGATGACCGCGCCCAACAAGACGAGATCGAGAAAATTCATAGGTCTATCGCCGACTGGGTTTCCCAGGTATCACGCCTCAACGCCCTAAGGATGTCCAAGACGTTGTGACGCCGAGAGTGAATCATGGAACCCGGCGCGGGCGTGCATCGATAGATTCAATCCCCCATTGACGACCCCATCCCGAAGGCTGCGCCCATGCGTAGGACCGCTCCGCGCGCCAAGACCTGCCGCAGCGCGGCATGTCCCTGGAGTTTGGCCTCTTTTTGCCGTCGCGGAGCGACGAACGCAGGTAGCCGGGCCTTTCAAGGCCTGGATTCACGTTGCCTACCTCGGCAGCGTCGCGGAGCGACGCTTGAATCCGTGCCTCGTCGTCGGTACGGCGGCGCTCCAAGCGCCGGGTTCAATCGTCGCTTCGCGACGGAACCGGTTCGGTCGCACGTGTCCAGGCGTTGAAACGCCTGGCTACCTTGGAATGTCGCTCCGCGACACCGGCTGCATAAGAAGCCTGATCCACGCCCCTACTGCACCTGAACCTTGAAGAACGAACCGGGGGTCGGGGAATTAGTCGGAAGCACCGGCTCGACCCGCAGAATCCGAACGTCCGTCGACACGTAGTTCAGCCGCACCGAGGCCTCCGGGCCTTCCTCCGCGATCCGGAACGGAACCGGGGTCCAGTTCTGGAAGTCCGACGATCCATAAACCGAGTAGGTGCGCGGTTGGATCACCGTGAATTCCAACAACGGCGGCCCGTCGACGCGTGACACCAGGTTCAGCCGGAACCCGCCTTCGGGATCGAAAGCAAACGTGCCCGCGAGGTATTCATCCCGATTGCTGATCCCATCCCCGTCCGAATCGTCGCCCGGGCGGATTCCATCCAACCCACCGCCACCCAACTGGGACGCCAACCATTGTTCCCAAGCGTCAGGGAGTCCGTCGTTGTCGGAGTCGATGCCCAGGGTCAGATCGATTCGCGTGCTGCCTGCGGCATCGCCCAGTTTGCCGAACGTCCCGGCCATTTCCATGGGGACATAGGTGGTCTTGCCGACGATGACCAGGATGCGAAAGGGCAGCGTCGGCTTCAGCGCCGTGGGCTTGTAACTGTCGGGGGCGATGCCCGAGTCCATCGCCACGTTCAGCTGATAGTTCGCTCCGGGTTCCAATCCGGGCACGATGGGTGCGGGCACTTGCACGCCGTCGGCGGTCTCGAAAACGATCTGGGCATTTTGAACATTCAGCGGCTCGCCAAACTCGTTCTTCACGAGTCCGTAGAGACGGTGGTGGGGGGCTGGCGGAAAGGCCGGTGCCAGGGAGGGCGCCAGCAGGGCCGCCCCGAGCACGAGGCCCCGCCAACGGATCGGCACGCGACGGAACGAGGTCATGGTCATGGGTATCGAAGGTGGAACCATCAGTTGCCGGAGTAGGAGTAGGTGACGAAGTGCAGCCTGATGTCCCGCACCGTGCGGATGAGGCGCTCCAGGCCCTCCTCGGGATCGTTGAGAAGGGTGTGACCCGGAATCACCAGCTTCCATCGGCTGTTCCAGGCCGAGCGCCCAACCAACCGATTGTTGGTGTACTGCGAGCGCAGCAGCGAACCGCTCGACGAATAGAGGCCCGTCGAGAACAAGCTTGGACTCGGCACCGGCCGAAAACCCGGATGCTGACGGACCGCAAAGAGCGGCTCACTCAGGGAATCTCCGGACTGATAGAACTGAGTGCCGTCGAGCTCGGTCGCGCCGATGTTGAACGGCAATGGAATCGCCACGTCGTCCACCGACCACGAGCGGACCGATTCCGAATCGCCCAGGGGCGGCGTGCGCATCACATCCACGCCCACCGGAATGAGATACACATCCGGATTGGCCGCCAAACCCAGGGGATCGAGGAACCAGGAACCCGGTTCCGGGGCCGAAGCGCCCCCTGCCCCGGCGTTCGCCGCCGGTTGATCCATGCCGCGATAGCCTTCCAGGGCCACGCCCACCCCAAAGATCTTGGTCGCGAAGGAACTCGCCCCGAACGAGTGATCGCCCGCCGCGAGTTCACGACCGAAGAGATTCTCGCCTTTGGTGATGGTGGTGCTGAATTCCAGAACGATGCCGGGCACCGGCAAGCCGCCGCCGCGCTGAATCTGCAGGCAATGCCGTCGCACATCCTCGTCGGTGAGCACATCGCGTCGTCGACTCTGTTGCAGGACATCGATCCAATTCACATCGCTGTTGGTCGACGACAGGATGCGGAAGTTCTCCGTGCGGAGTGAGACGGTGGTGCCGTAGGCATCGGGGCGATTGAAGCCGAGCCTGCCCTTCACCACATCCCAGTCGGCCTTCATCTCCGCCAAAGCGCTGGACAGGCCGGGGTCGCCGGTGTTGCTGCCGGCGTATTGGGGTTCGCCGTTGCGGACCACGCCGAGGGCGCGGGCACCCACGATACGATCGACAAAACCACGTCCGGTTGGGGTGTTGAGCAACCCAGTCTCGTAATCGTAGGCATTGGCGGCCAGGAAGGCGTATCGGGCGGCCAGGTCGAACAGGGACTTGTAACGTTCGAGCTTCTCGTTCCGGAAGAAACGGAAGGCGGCGTCACGGGTGCGGTAGCCCTGGATCACCGCCGCGGTGCGTTGGCGGTAGACCTCGCGCTCCGCCTGGAGTCGGTCCCCTTTGGCCAGAAGGGTCTGATAGTTTCGGACGGCGTCGTCCACCTTCTGGAGCCTCTGGTTGATGGTGTAGAGACCGCCCTGCAAGTCGCCGAGCAACGCGTCCAGTTCCATGACCTGGTTGCGACGCTC
Source organism: Verrucomicrobiota bacterium (assembly GCA_963205105.1). Lineage (GTDB taxonomy): Bacteria > Verrucomicrobiota > Verrucomicrobiia > Limisphaerales > CAIMTB01 > CAIMTB01. The sequence goes on from CAUJJW010000042.1 coordinate 4,783, forward strand.
GAGGTCCCGCAACAGAGGCTGGATGATCAGCACATCCCGAAGCCGGATGACGTTCTCCTTGGCCACCTGAAAGGCACCCGCCGCGAATTGCTTGCCGAAACTGATCAATCCGGTGGTTTGCTTGGCGGCGAGGTAGGTGAGTCCGATCTGCCCACGCATCGCCGAGGTCAGGTCACCGCCTGTCGACGTGCCAAAGACCGCGCTTTGGGGCAGTGCCTCAATCGCAGCGTTCGCGGCCTGTTCCAGAGCGCCCTCCCGATTGTTCAGGGCGAGGGTCACCATCCGGGCGGCGAAACTGATGCCCTCGATCGCAGTCTGCAGTGAGGCTTTCTCGACGTCCCACTCGTGGACCTGGTCGTAGGCATCCTTGCTGGCCTCGAAGTACTGGATGGCCCGATCGAGCCCGCGTTTCATCCACTCATGGGAAGCCAGGGTCTGCACCGCTTCCGCCTGGGCCAGGTGAATGCGGGCAATCGCTTCCTGCAATTGGCCCGGGGAGGCGCGCCGCCCCGTCCAGTCGGACGGCTTCTGGAACGCCCCGTGGGAGTCGAGTGTGAACTCGATGTAGTCGATGCCGGGCCGGTAATCACCGGGGTTTTTCTCCACCGCGGATTGAATGAAATCGAAGCGAGTCGGCAGACCGTACGGCAGGTCGCTCAAGCCGTAGTCATCGGGAAGCGTTTGGATGTCGATGCGGAAGGTCTGGGGCATCTCCGGCGATAGCAGGTTGGGGAACGTCAATTGCGGCATCTCGGTGTAGGCAAAGTGGATGAGATCCGGTCCCTGATAGCCCTGGACGTAGGTTCCACCGGGGCCGACGTCGTCGGTGTAGGGCGTCCCGTAGAGTTCGATGAGCGCGTTGTTGTAGGCCAGTTCCTGACGCGCCACGGTGGCCTGGAAGTCCGCCAGGGAGTCCTGTTCGGAACGCATCAGTCGGGTGACGTCCTTGGCGTCATCGAAGGCCGCCACCGCGTTGTTCAAGGTGGCCTTCGCCCGGTGGTAGATCTGCTCGAAATGGGTGCCGTTTTCGCTCCCCACCACGGTGTTGGGGTTGATGTCCAAGGCCAGGCTTTCGGCGGGCAAGCCCAGCGGCGTCAGCCCGCTTTCGGCTCCGTCGACGGCGATCTGAAGGTCCCGCGCCATGGTCGCCAGCTCGGTCAGCTCAGGCACCGTGGTCCGGTCCACTTTTTGAATGCCTTCGTGGGTGGGATCTGGATCCGCCGCCGGCAGGATCGCATTCCCAGTCACCCAGTGGACATAGCTGCCCAGCGCGGCCCGGCTCGCCCAGTGGTCGAATCCCCAGTACCGCGTGGTCGGGAGCGTCTGCCCTGTGTTCACCCGGGTGGTCGCGAAATGAGACCAACCGTTGTCATGACCCACAGCGCCGTCCTTGCGCCAGGTGAGGTCCACGATCTGACGTCCGACGCGTGCTATCGCGGCGGCGGCGGCGGCGAACTTCCGCTCGTCCTGGTAGTCCACCGACACGGGCACCCCAAGGACGGTCACCGCTTCGATGCGGGGCACCCAGTCGAAGTTGTTGTTCAGCAGGAGCGAATAGTAGCCCTTCAGCGCGGTGAGATAGTGCCCATAGGCGTCACCATGGCCCTGCGGGAACAGCCGCGCGGCGTCTTCGGCGTTGATCGTCCCGTCGGGGGCCTGGTCGGGGTTCTCCAGGATGTTGTAATTGACCGCGTAGGTGACTTCGCCCGCGTCGATGCCGCGGGTGTAGTTCCACACGAGTCGATTGTAGACCGGGCTTCGTTGAACTCCGGGTTGCAGAAAGTCATCCCGGCCCCGAAGCAGCGCCAGTTCCTCTTCCAGCAGTGAGGGGACTTGGCCCTTGAAGGCAAACAACGCGGTGGCGATGTCGCCATAGGTGCGATTCGCCGTGCCAATGCCGATCGTCGGGTTGGCGGCGTCCGCCCAGGCTTCGTTGCCGACGATCATGTAGAGGTCGTTCAGATAGCTCGCGGCGAGCAGCAGGGCGTCATTGGCCGGACCGTAATTGATGCCACCGTCGACGCTCAGCATCCGACCGCGCCGAAGCACCGTCTCGTAGATCTCGATCAGACCGTAGTCGTTGATGTTGTCCCGATTCAGGGCCACGTCGCCTTCCCAGCGTTTTCCGGCCGCGGTGAGCAGGCTGACGTCGGTGTTGACCTGATGGTTGAACAGGTCGGTCACGCGCTGGTTGAAGGGGTTGATCCCCGCCAGCACGCGTTTGATCCAGCCTTCGGCCAGTTGGGGCGCCGTCCACTGGGACCAACCGGAGACGAAAGCCGCGTGGGAGGCGTTGGTCGCCCGGTACCGCATGATGAGATAGTTGTCGCTGAGCGCCCGCACATCGGCGGATTCCCCGATCACCGTGCGCACGCCGTCCGGGAATTTGCCGGCGTCCAGGTTGAGCCATGGGCTCCCCGCGAGACCGGTCTGATCCACGGCGTCATAAGCCTCGAGACGCAGGTTGAAGCGTTGCGGGATCTCGGCGGCGGCCGACGAAATCAATTCCACCGCCACGCGCTGGGTGCCATCGGCACGACCCCGCGAGAGAATGGAAGGATCGAGGGAGTAGGTTCTGGGCAGGACATTGAACCCGGCCGGAATGGATGCGGACGGCGTGTCCTGCGCACCGACCCCGGCAACCACCACAGGCTCGCCGTTCAGGTAAACGCGCGCCCCAAGGAAGGAGTCGAGGTCGAGACTGAGCCAGAGTTGAGAGTAGTTCCCAGGCGGCACCGTGAACTCGCGGTACAGGGTGCTTTGCGCCCTGGAGCTGGGTGTACCGTCCGCTGGGGCTTCGCGGAGATCCGTCACCCGCACGTCGCTCCGACCCAAGTTGACAAAGAACTGCTCCACCAGGCCGCTCGCATCGTATTGACGGAAGGTTCCCGTGACGGTGGTCGGGAAATCCTCGGTGGTGACCAACCGATTGTCGGCGTACACGTCCCCGACGGCGACGATCGGTGTTCCGGTGCCGGGGAGGTGCAGACTTGGGGCATTGAAGATGAACTGTCCGTCACCCGAGGCCGCCAGGGTGAACGGGATCCGGTTGATGGGCACAACGCCGAAACCCGGCAGGGAAACGGACGTCACGCGGGCCGGGTCAGCCGCGACCACCCCATCCTGGGCGCCGCGGGGAATGGGGAGGTGCTGCCAGGTACCGTCGCCGAGAAGGAGGCGGGGTGTCGTCTGATAGACTCGGGGAGGCAATCCGTCGACCGGCGACGCGATCTTCCACTGGAACTCGTAGTCGTTGGGTTTCCCGGCGAGATCCACCACCTGTTGGAGTGTGAGCTGTTCACTGAGCGGATTGGGTGACGCGACGAGTTTCAGTTCGCCCGGATAGAGCACGTCGGACACACGCATCACCAGGACGCTCACGGGATCGGCGCGCGGTGTGAACGCCAGACCGTTGCCCGCAATCAAGGTCACGTAGCCCGTCCCAGGACCGACCGCGGTCAGCGCGTACGAATCCACCGCCGTGTCGTCATCGGCAATCTCAGCGAGGGCGGCGGGGCCGACGGCGACCGGATTCTCCTGCGCCACATAGGTCCCCGGCTTCTGAGGGGACTCGACGAAGGTCTCCAAGCGGGTAGTGAGACCGCCGATGGCGGCATCCCAGCGGGTGCGGGCGGGATCGCTCGGGAGGCATAGGTTGCTGAGCGTGGTGGCGTCCTTGGGGCTCAGCACATTCAAGTGGAGGTATTTTTCACCCACGACGTCGTCGACGAACTCTCCCTGGAACACGAGCTTCCCGTGCGCGCCGCGGTTGGGGTCGAGGAAGAACCGCTGGCTCAGGTGCGGCGGCAGGAGCGGGAAGAAGGTCAGGCCGCGGGACGTTTCCGTTTTCACGGAATCCGGAATGCGACCGAGGACCGATGCGCTTTCAGGGGCGCCGAGCTCGTACTCCTTCTCACGGGTGGGGTCGTGCAGACGGGCACTGACCCGGCTCGCGTTGGTGACCTGGGATTGCTGGTAGACGATCTCCAGGCTGGTTTGTCCGCGAACGGCGGGCAGGCCGCGTTTGGGGCCGGTGAGCGTTTCCGCCATTTGCAGGACCGGCGCGGAAGCGGGCCAGATAGGACGGTACGCGATGAGGAGGGCGTTGTTGTCGCCTGCAGTGGCGTTGAGTCGATTCCCGAAAACCGGATCACCGGCGAAGGTGCCGTCCGGCTGACGGGCGCGGAGATACGGAGTGATCGTACCGGCGGGGGGCTGTTCACTCAGCGACAGAGTCGGGAAGAAAAACCCGGGAAGCGTCTTGTAGTAGTACTGCATGCCCATCCAGGAGGCGTCCTGGGGCTGGTGCGGGCCGCGATACACCCAGAGGTCGCCCTTTCGGTCCTGCAGCGTGAACGCACCTTGCGACGCGATGCCGGATGCGGGAATGGGTTCCGAGCGGAGCCTCCAGTCGACGAACTGGCCGGGAGAGGATGTGCCGGAAGGAACGAACAACAGAGTACCCACTCGCAGGTCGTCCAGAGTGGGCAGAGATTGCTGGAAGGCCGTCACCTCGGCGGCAACACGACCGCTTTCGGCAGTCAGGATCTCGTCGGTGGTGCTCAGGGTAACGGCATGGGAGTACTCAACCTCGACGAACGCCGGGGACGAGGCGCTCGCCGTCCATTCCCAGCTCGTACCGAGCGACGGAGCAACGGCATAAACCTTCTGTCCCACGGTGAGCGCGAGATTCGTCGCGGTGGCATAGCGGACCGGCTGCCGCACCTTGAGCCGATATTCGCGGTCGGTATGCACGACCTTCTCGTAGCGGGCGGTCAGCTCCTCCCGGGTCGTGGTGGACACCAGCACCAGTTCGGTGATCAACGCGGGTAACGAGACGGAACTCACCGAGGCGCCGCGCTGGTCGGAGAGAATGCCTCTCAGCGTCTTGGCGCCGTCATTCGCGTTCGTGACGAAAAGCCAGCGCACGGTCTGGAGATCGGGCGATTGGAGGGCCAATTCCCGAAACCACGGACGGAAATGGTGCGCCTCCTGGGTGGTGAGTTCTGCGGCCGGACCGCTTCCCAGGTTCGCCGAGGCCGTGACGGTTCGAGAATAGACTTCCTGGTTGAGGCTGCGCGGCTCGGAGCCGATGGTTTTCGGGCCCAAAGGCTTTTCCATCAATGGCAAGGGCATGGGAGGTTGCAGGACAGAACCGGCCTCGACGCGATAGTTGAATGTGTCGAAGCCCTTTTCCCGAAGCACCTGGAAGACCCGCATTGCAGGACGACCGTCCCCCGCCCGGTAAGACAGCAGCACGTAGGGTTCCGAGGAAAAGCCCGAACCGGTGGTGATGTTCAGGTCATCGCGAAGAGCCCACGCCTGGCCGCCCTGCATGAAGGCGTGCTCTTCGTTGGGATTGTAGCCGGGGAGGCTGCGGTCGTTCTGGAAGTAGATGGATCCCTTGGCTTCCAGACTGGTCAAAGCGCCACTGCCGTCATTGCTGGCGAGGACGATCTCCCGGGGTGCGAGAGGCCAGCGCAATTGGTAGTGGCCGATCACGGACGGCCAATGAACGGTCTGGAAACCGGCCGTGGTGTCCGCGGCACTTGGACGGAACCACCAGACTTCGAGTTGATCGCGTCCGGGCAGCGTGTTGACGGGAAGGATCGCTCCTCGGTTGGCCGCCTCGAAGCCGCCGACAAAGGGATCGACGTAACTGTTCGGATCGAACAGGTCGCCTTCGGTGACCTTGATATGGCCAGCGAGATAACCGTCCTCGGGCAGCCACTCATCAGCCGGCGGGTTGAGCCGTTGACCGATGTCCGCGATGTCCTGAATGACGCGCGGTGCCGAGTAAGCATCGGCAAACGTGACGGTCCCATTCGCAGGGTTCCAACCATTCAACTGGCTGGCGATCAGGTTGCCACTGAAGTCGGTGGATTTGAGGTTGGAATCCAACCAGGAGAACACCCGCTCGAAGGAAACGCGTTCCCCGGACGTGTAACGGAGGAGCGATCGATGCAGGGGGTTCGCGGGATCGAGGAAGGTGTAGAACTGGAAGTCGTCGGTGAGTTTCGCACGCGGAAGATCGAGCGGGTCCTGGTACTCGATGACGGGAGCGTTGGACGTGGGGAGGGCGACGGCGGTCTCTTTGGCTTCGGACTCCGAGGCGACCATCGGCCGGACATAGTGGCTGTAGCGGGCAGGATCGGCGGGCCAGCGCAGTTCGTAACGACCGAACAGCGAGGGCCACTTCAATCCCTCGAGACCGGTTTCCATCCAATGGACCAGGTAATCATTCAGATTGGCGGTTTCGCGGGTGGCGAAGAGTTCAGTCGAATCCCTTCCCTCCACGGTGTGGGTGTACGCATAGGCGAGCCCGCCCACCTGAAGCACGGGTTCAGGCGACAATGCGTCCAGCGTTCCGGAAGGAGGTGGGAGGATCCGATCCCCGAGCTCCGTGTGGACGTCGAGGGGCGTGGGCTGGCGCACCACATCCACGATCTCGAAACCGAGGGATTCGCGGCTCTGGCCGTCAGCCCGGGCATCGCCGAGCAATTCAACGAACACCCGTCCCTCCTGGTTGTAGGCGTAGATGTTACCCTGCTGCTGATCGTACCAGAGCGTGCGCAATTCCTGGAGCGGCTGGTTGGTGCTTCCGTCGGTGGGACTGGTCTGGCCGGGACCCTTGAACTCGCTGGCAACGGTTCTGGGAAAATTGTTGTTGTAGACGACATTCACAGCCCCCACCCGGGCGGTGGGGATGGCGATGGGTTTGCCGAGCAGTCGGAACTCGCGCTCCGTCCAATACATGCGCCGGGGCGGTTTGACCGGGGAACCGGAGACGAGGTAGCTGGCGGTGAAGAGCCGGAAGTAGTTTCCACCATTCACGTAGTAGTTGCCGGGGTTGGTGGCGTAGTCGGACGGCACCGTCGTGCTGTAGGCCGCCTTGATCCAGCGGATGCTGAGGGGCCCCGCCTGGACGGCGTAGACGTTGCCGGCATGGCGGCTCCAGTAATACGGGGCGTTGGTGTGGCCGTTGGTCGTGTAGGGTTCGGGCAGCCAGTAGTTCCCAACCAAAGCCGGGCTGAGCGGCAACCCGTTTTCATCCGTGACCGGGGCCTCGACGATGCTGCCGAACGGAAACGACACCTGTCGGGTGAGGTAGGGCGCGCCGATCTGAAGACGTCGGAACACGATGGTGGCGACGCCATTGGAAAGACCGCGCGGAAGCTGCATCTCCGTCGCCAAGGCGGACGAGAATGTGCCGGTCCCGGCTTTCAACGCGGCGGAATTGCTGACCGTCACCCATTGGTTCGAGGTGAGGCCTGGAATGCCCGAGAACGCCATGAAACCGCGGAACTGGTTGGTCGTGGGCATCAGGGCGGAGCCGGACTCGTTCCGGTTCGTCATGCGACCGTCGGAACCGGCGGGAGTGCCAGCCACCGACGAAATGGGCACGCCGCGAAGGGATCGGAAGTTCCAGGTGGTCTCAGGTTGGCGGATTTCCAGGGGCAGAGTTTGCGCGACAGCGATTGAGCCCACCCCAGCCATCCAAGCAGCCATGGCAACGAGCCGAGTTCGTGTAAGCGGAAGCATAAGCGATTTCGTGTGGGTCATCTGGAGACAAGTCCCCGTTTCAACGTCGAGCCGATCGGAGGCCTGCAGGGGCAGTGCACGCGCCTCAGAACTCGGAGTCTTCCGTCACCATCTCCCGCACGACCCGCATCACGTTGACGGTCCAGTCCTCCGAATCGTTGTGCGTTCGAAAATCCGCCTCGATGCGCCAGGTGCCGGTCGAGGACGGCACCGCGCGAACCTGGATGAGGGTTCCCGTCGAGACCGTCTCCAGAATGTCCCCGGTGTCGGCGTGAAAGCCGGCGATGGAGGCGACATACCGGTTGGTGGACCATCCCGTGTCGACCGCAAGCACGGCGTTGGTCGTCTTGTACGTCTTGAAGTGAAACGGCCGTTCACCCTTCACCTTGATGTCGCCGTTGACGTCGAGCTTGGCCTGCGGGGCAACCGTCCCGATCCCCACGTTCCCGTTGCCGCGGACGACCCAGCCGAGACCCTTGTCGTTGAACGTTCGAATGCCGTCGTTCCATGAGTCGATCGCCCAGAACGAATTGGTGCCCGATCCGTCCAGAACGAGTTCGCCGCCTTCGCCCGTATCGTTTCCCTTGCGGATGT
>CAUJJW010000043.1 GCA_963205105.1 Verrucomicrobiota bacterium
GAGACCCTTGTCGTTGAACGTTCGAATGCCGTCGTTCCATGAGTCGATCGCCCAGAACGAATTGGTGCCCGATCCGTCCAGAACGAGTTCGCCGCCTTCGCCCGTATCGTTTCCCTTGCGGATGTACAGGTAGCCGACCGCTGCGCTCCCGTTGACATCCAGGCGTGTGGTGGGCGACGACGTGCCCAAACCCAGACGACCGTTGGACAAAAGGGAGAAGTGCTCCGCGAACGTGGGGGACGAGAACATCCGCAGACGGCCGGAAAAGTTGTCCAGATACCAATTCGGATTGACCCCCGCGCCCTGAAGGAACATCTCGCCACCCTCGTTGCCGCCGTCTTGGGCCTGAATGTTCACGTAGCCCACCTGGGCAACGCCGCTGACTTGGAGGGCATTGGTCGGGTTGACCACACCCAGCCCCACGTTCCCGTTGAAGATCTGGGTCCCGCCAAAGGTGTTGCCTCCACTGCGCAGAGACACATTCCCGCTCAAACGCGCGTCCGGCACGGTGCCGCTCTGCAAGGCCGCCCCGTCCACGCTCAGCGCCTTGGAGGCCAGGAACGCGTACGGCGACGTCAACAGCCGAATACGCGGAAGAATGTCGACGTCCGCCGGCGGCGTCCCGGCGCCGATGCCCTTCACAGTGATCCCAACCCAGCGATCCGAGGCGGTGGCATTGGTGAAGAGCGTCGAGAGCACCGGCCTCGGCTCACCGATGCTGGCGCCTTCACCCAGCAGCACGGAGAAGTAACCCTTGTCCACCGTGACGGTCTGTTGCTCGGTCCAGAACCGGTTCGCCGCCGAGGTGGTCGTGGCGTCGTTCCAAATGCGGAAAATGATGTCGTAGTTCCTCGGGCTCGTGGCACCCAGGGGGTTGCCGTTCGCATCCACGACGTAGCCCTGGTAGGTGAGGCGCTCGGGTGGGTTGGCATTGGCCTGACCCCAGGCGCTGGGGCTCGAAAAGGCGCCGGCCAGGGCCAGCAGCAGCAAGGTGAACACCGTGCGCGGGCCGACGGGTTGGGCGTGGGTCTTGTTCATAGAGGGGTTCGGACTGGGGTTCGGTGAGAGACAGGAAAACGCAGGGACACAAGGGTTCATGGGACTGAGAGGGTTCGGGTTCAGGGGGCGAGGGTGAGCAAGGGAATGTCGCTGATCCGGTTCAACTGAAAGCTCCCACGGACTTGAAGCGGACGGCTGTCGGTGGCTCCGCCAGCACGACTGAGGCCTCTGAGCGTCAGGGTTTCCCGATACTCTCCGCGAAGACTCGTTCCGGCATTCACCAGGCTCGCAAAGTCGTTCCCCGGAGGCTGCACCTCGAGGGTGATCGCCCGTTCGATCGCATAGGATTCCGCGCCCTGCGGCTGGATGGCGTCGAAGGTCGCGGTCCGGTTGTCGTGGTCGGGATGGTAGGTGTGCAGGAAAGGATTCGACGCCTGGTCATGATAGGCGACCGACACCGTGGTGCTCAGAAGGGTCTGTTGACCCAGTTTCCCGCTCAGCGGCCAGACCGTGTTGCCCTCGGTCCAGGGCAAGTGCGGCGCGGAGATGCGCCGGGCATTCTTGAGAAAAGCGGGATGCAGAGCGGACTCCCCCGTGGCGGCGACGGCGTTCGTCGCCGCATCGAGCCCGTAATAGATCCGCTGAATCAGCGACGCGCTGGGGCCATTCGTCGGGTTATGCACGATCAGGCGCAGCGGATACGGTCGCGGTACCGGACCGAACGACGTGTCGACTCCCGTGACCACGTAGTTACCGGAAGCGGTGGTGACCGGCGTCAGGTCCGGGTTGCGCTGATAGGCCTTGAGATAGTGGGCGACTTGTTGGACCGAGGCGTCCCCGACCCAGAGACCCGCGCTGGAAGCGACGGTGGCCGACACCGGCACATGAATCATCGTGTGCCCCAACGAATCGGTGAACCGAAGCACTCCCGCCAGCAACGTCTCCGGAGCCTGGGTCATCGCCGCACGATTCACACCCAGGACCACCTCGACTTCGGAGCCGGGTTGGTCACGGGGTTCAAGGCGCCAGGTGCGAACCACACCACTGACCAGGTTCGAATAGCCGTAGGTCAGCGTGGACGGCTGGATGGCTTCGCGAATGAGCAACGGTGGCTCGCCCGCAATGGCGGGCTGAGTGGCGGGCGGTGCGGCCGAGCTCTGCAGAAGCAACCGGACCGTCAGCACGTTCGTCGTGTGATTCCGAAGGCGAAAACTGCTGCTTCCCGTCGTCTCGCCAAAATCGATCCCGTTCGCCGACGAAAGAAGCACCTCGAACGGGCCGAAGTACCGGTTGAAAACCGTGCCCGAACGTATCCAGTACGCTTGTCCCCGCTGAACCGTCGCCACCGGGAACATCGGCGATGCCAGCAAGACCGGATTGGTGGCTCCCAGGTTCCCCCCGAGGTACCGATAGACCTCCGGCGTCACCGACTGAAGCTCGGGAGCGTTCGCCAGGAATGAAGAGAACGTCGGCGGCGCGGTCGGAACGACGGGGAATCCTATCAAATTCAAACCTGAGACCGACCACGTAGGACGCGGTGGAACCGGCTTTCCCTTCACATCCCACACATAGGGCGCCGCATTCGAACTCACCCGAACGAGGTACGCCGTGTCACCGCTCAACCGCTGCAGCGGAGACGCCGCGTTGGTGCGATTCCACGCGGTCCAGTCGACGGTCGCCGTCGGTTGCGCGGGGTTGTCGGTGAACTGAGCGACCGGCGGTGGATTCCAACGCCAGATCTCCTGGATCGGATTCGCGGCATCCCCACCCACCGCGGCATTCAGCGTCCGATGCGACGCATCCACGTGGAGAAAGACCGCATTCCACCCGGCCTTCAAATCGATGGATTGACTGAGCCACTGCGCCTGGATCGCAGGAGCGACGACGAGCAGCACCATCGCCAGAACCGGGCCATCGAAGGACTTCGACCACTTGGGCCCCGGGGTGGAGCGTGAGCCAATGCGTTTCATGGACACCTCGAACAACGCAATCCCCGGACCAAAAAGCTCAGCGAAGTGAAAAAATCTCGGGAGCCATCACCGCCCCCATCCCCAGCCCATCAAAACACCCATTACGCCAATTTCCTAAGCCCCACGAACTACGCAGGTCCCCCGGGAGAGGTCTTGCAGCCGCGGAAGGTGCCCTTGTACAAACTCCCGGGATTTTGAAGTCAGGGAAAACTGGCAACCCGGACTTCGCTCTCGACGGTTTCGAACCCAACCCTCCCTTTTCACCGACCGACATGAGTGACGTCACCGTACTGCTGGAGTCGCTCGGTCAAGGTGATGAACGCTCGGCGGATCGGCTGCTGCCGGTCGTCTACGAGGAGCTTCGGCGCCTCGCCGCGGCCCAGATGTCCCAGCAACGCAAGGATCATACGCTGCAGGCAACCGCCCTCGTTCATGAGGCGTATCTTCGCCTGGTGGGTTCCAATGGAGGGTCCTGGGAGAACCGCGCTCACTTCTTCCGGACGGCGGCCGAGGCGATGCGCCAGATCCTCATCGAGCATGCCCGAAAACGATCGAGCCAGAAGCGGGGTGGCGGAACGCTCCAACGGGTGGAACTGCAGGACCTCAACCTCGCCACCGAAGCCAACGACGACACCCTCTTGCTGGTTCACGAAGCCTTGGATCGTTTCGGCGCCCAGGATCCCATCAAAGCGGAGCTGGTGAAACTGCGATTCTTCGTCGGCCTCAGCATCGAGGAATGCGCGAATGTCCTTCAGGTTTCGGAAGCCACCGTGAAGCGCTACTGGGAGTTTGCGAGAGCCTGGCTTCTCCGGGAAATTCTGCGGCTGCAAGGCACGCCCTGAGCGGAACCACGACGTCACCTCACCCGCATGGACGTCCATCGCCCCGAAGAAACCGTCCCCCGCCCCCCTTCCGACGCCAGCGAGGAATCCCTCTTCGAGCAAGCCATCCAACTCGCGTCGCCCGAGGAGCGCCGAGCCTTCCTGGATCGAGCGTGCGGTCCCACCGGAATGCTCCGACAGAGCGTCGATCTCCTGATCCGCTGCCACGAACAAGCCCGAGGCCTGCATTTTCTCGCCTTCGAACCGACGCCAGTTGCCCGAAGCGCGGAGCCTGGCGTCGAGGGTTGGGAAAAGCCCGGGTCCATCATTGGTCGATACCGGCTGCTTGAACCGATCGGTGAAGGCGGATTCGGCGTGGTGTATCTGGCCGAGCAACGCGAACCGGTGGTCCGCCAGGTGGCGTTGAAGATCATCAAGCTGGGCATGGACACCAAGGCGGTGGTGGCGCGCTTCGAGGCCGAACGCCAGGCCCTCGCCATGATGGATCATCCCCACATCGCGCAGGTGTTCGATGGCGGCGCCACGGTGACTGGCCGGCCCTACTTCGTCATGGAACGGGTCGTGGGTTCCCGGATCACGGACTTTTGCGAGACCCACCAACTTTCCACCCGCGAGCGAATTGAGCTCTTCGTGAAGGTGTGTCACGCGGTGCAACACGCCCACCAAAAGGGCGTCATCCACCGAGACCTCAAGCCCTCGAACATTCTCGTGGCCCACCCGGGAGGGCCCGTTTCCCAGGCCTGCCCCAAGGTCATCGACTTCGGGATCGCGAAGGCCACCGAGGCCAGGCTGACCGAGGCCACCCTGCTCACTCAGGAACAAATCCTGATGGGAACTCCGGCCTACATGAGCCCGGAACAGGCCGAGTTCGGCGGTCGTAACATCGACACCCGGAGTGACATTTATTCACTCGGCGTGCTCCTTTACGAGTTGCTGACCGGCGAGACCCCGTTCGATCCCAAAGCCGCCCTGCGCGATGGCATCGACGCCCTGCGCCGGACCATCCGCGAAACCGAGCCCGCCCGACCCTCGACCCGCATCTTCCCCAACCCGACATCCAAACACCGATCGACCTCCTCCCACCCGCACGTGCGAGTCGACGAGGTTCGTGGCGATCTCGATTGGATCGTCATGAAGTGCCTCGAGAAGGACCGGTCGCGCCGCTACGCCACCGTCAACGGGCTCGCGTTCGATCTTCAGCGCCACCTTCGTGACGAACCGGTCGAGGCTCGCCCGCCAAGTCGTCGCTACCGACTCACGAAGTGGGTACGCCGGAATCGCGGAACGCTCGCCGCCCTCGCGGCAATCCTCGTGCTGCTGCTGGCCGGCGTGATCACCAGTTCCCTGCTCGCCGTGCGCGCCGTCCGCGCCGAAGGCGCCGAACGGGAACTCCGACGGCGCGCCGATGAGGCCCGCGAGTCGGCCCGCCTTCGAGCCTACGCGGCCGATATGCGCTCCGCCGGAACCGCACTCCAGGCCAATGACCTGGGGCGGGTCCACGATCTCCTTCAACGCTACGCTCCCACGCCGCATGAAACGGACCTTCGCGGCATGGAGTGGCGTTATCTCTGGAAAGCCACCCGCGGCGGTGAACTTCAATCCTTCACCCTCGATCGATGGGTCAATTGCGCGCGGTTTTCTCCCGATGACTCCCAACTCGCGTGCGCTGTGTTTGGCGGCGAGGTTCGCATCCTCGATCCCGGCACGGGCAACGTCCTCCAGTCCTTTCCAGGAACCGGCGAAAAGTACGCGATCGAAAGCCTGAGCTATTCCCCCGACGGCCGACTGCTCGCGTCAACCAGCGCCCAAGGCGTCGTCGTCCGCGAAACCACGACCTGGTCCACCGTTCAGGAGTGGCCCGGAAACGCCGACGCCGTGGCGTTCTCCCCCGATGGCACCGTTTTTGTTCGGACCGACGATGCCGGATCCTATTTCTACGACACAGGCACCTGGAAACCCCGCGGGGAGTTCACCGCACCGGCTCCCGGGATGGGTCGACTGGCGTTCTCGCCGGACAACCGCAGCGTCGCGATTTTCAGGCGAGCCCTGGACCACGTGGACCTGGTGGACCTCAACACCTTCCAAGTGACCGGCACGCTCGGGGGATTCCAATTCCCGTTGTCGATCGCGTTCGCCCCGGGTGGAAAACGGCTCGCCGTCGGCAACTCGGACGGTGACGTGCGCGAATGGGATCTCGCGTCGAAGACGCCCTTGGCAACCTGGAAAGCCCATGCCAGGTACGTCTTCGGTCTCCAGTACGCGCCGGATGGTTCGGTCCTCGCCAGCGGCGGAGGAGACCAACTCATTCACCTCTGGGAACCGGCCTCACCGGGGACGAATACCGCCATCCCGAAGGCGACATGGCGCGGACACCAGAACGAGATCTGGTCCCTGGCATTTTCGAGGGATGGCCGTCGGCTCGTCTCCGCCGGACGCGATGCCACCATCAAGATTTGGGACACCCAGGGAGACGGCTCCCGGGAGCGTCCATGGAACTGGCCTTTGGGTGGACTCTCGCTGGGCTTCCTTCGGGACTCCCGCCACTACCTCCGCTTCTCCTTCGACCCCAAGCAAGTCGAACTCTGGGACACCGAACAGATCCGCAACATCACCAACGTCCCCCTGCCGTCCCTGGGCGCCGTCGTCGTGGTCGGCTCCCGAGTTTACGTCGGCGACGACGCCGGCGACGTCCGATCCTGGCAGATGCCCCAAGGGGAACTGGAGCACCATGTGCACCTGACTCCGGGCCCCTTGCGCGCCGTCCAAGCGGACCCCAAAGGCTCCAAATTCCTCGGGTGGGACCGGGCCTCCGGCAAGGTAACGCTGTGGAACTTGCCTTCGGGCGAACCCGTTACCGATTTCCCGGACTTCGCCGTTCCCGAAATGAGCCCCAGCTGGAGCATTCCTCAACGGGCGGCGTTTTCTCCGGATGGTCGCCTGCTGGCGTACGCGAGCACGAATTTCAGCGTCAAGATCTGGGATGTCGAACGACGCCAGACGACCGTCGCGCTCACCGGCCACGTCTGGCACATCCAGACGCTCCGTTTTTCCCCGGACGGCCGGCGACTCGTCACGGCGGGCTGGGACGGGTTGGCCCGGGTCTGGGATCCCATGACCGGCCAGGAGACATCACCACCCCTCAAGCATCCAACTGGCATCGCCAGCATCGGCTTCTCATCCGATGGCCGAACAATTCTAACCCTGGGCGGCGACACCCAGCTCCACTTCTGGGTCGCCGCCACCGGCGATGAAGCCTTGACCGCCACCGGAGGCGCCGCCTGGTTCGCCAACATCGTCGCGCCCGACAACAACGCCATCGCGTGGGATATCGGCGACGGCTCCATGCGCATGCAGATTCACCATCTGCCCACCCTCGCCGAGATTGACGCCGCGCTTCCGACGAAAAGGGCGCCATAGCGGCGGGCAACTCGCCAAGATGAACGCCCAGGCCGCCGCACCATCCGGCGTCGCCGTGACCATTCTCAAACGCAAGGAACATCCCCCCCCATCGGCCTCGCCCATCACACGCTCATCGGCGACTGGGACAATCCCACGGACCTCCTGCCGCTGGCGGCGCTCCATGACGTTCTCGCGCTCGAGAATGAATTCTTCGACGCCGCCGCCAACACTGCCCGCGTGACTCCCGAGGCTGTGGGTGGGGATGGCTGCGCTGCGACCATCCCGTCCGCACAGCGGGTGAAGCCATGGGTGCCCCCCTAAACCGTGCTTCCGTGGCGGCGGGCGTCCCGCCTGCCGTCGAGGGGGACATCTCGCCCCCCGAAGTCCCCGGTTCATGATCCCCACACGTGTCTAATTCTTGGAAAACGTTCCTGCCCACGCGTTGGCCCGCTCCGCGACACCAGCTCCGTGAGTCGGCAATGGCCCGACTCCACCCAGGGGAGCTGATCCAGAGTATCCGATCCTCGGAATACGTCTTCCGTCCCCCTTGATCGCCACGGTTTGATAGAAACTGGAGGTGAAGTCTCCCGTCGATGATCTTCGCCGCCGACAGGCGCGTGAAGACGCGGGTCGGATGCCGGACAAGATCGATTGTCGGGCGGGGATCCCTGAGCCGGAAGTATGCAGTCGGGAGGGAAGTGATGGCGCAGCAGATTCTTGGGCAAGACGAGGAGTGAGCGAGGCGCGCATCGGAACGGAGATGCGTAACGAGCAAACGACGAAGCTCTTGCACAAGAAGATCAAGCCAGCACGACCGATCTG
>CAUJJW010000044.1 GCA_963205105.1 Verrucomicrobiota bacterium
GATCCGGAGGATGGCACTGGCGCCGCCAGGGCCCATTTGGCGAACCGCTTCGTCATACGTGGCCCCCGCGGACGCGTTCCAGGCACGCAGTTGAACCCAGCCGGCCACGCCCGCAGGAACATTGGGCAGCCGCTGAGAGGATGGCCAAAAATACCCCGCCGCAAGGCCGGTCCGGAACTCTATCGGATCGCCGACCGGCTCCAGGGCCGTCGGGATGAGCCCTGCGAACAACTGCACGCGAAAGGCGCCGCCGGCCAACCGGGTCACGCCATCAACATCGAAGATCGGGGCATCCAGACCGCCGAGGCCGGGAATCAGGTTGGCCATGTACACGGAACCCCCGGAACCGGAAAAGACCGCGCGCACCTGTCGGTCGCGATCGACGAGCACCTCAATCCGGGGATCGGCACCTGAGGCATCGTCCAGCCATCCCGCGAACTGCTGCTGCGTTCCGGGTATGGCCTCCAGGGCCACCCGGGTGCCCGCGGGGTAGAAGCCATCGGAAGGTGGATCGGCGACAATCTGACCATGCCCTTCAACACCCCATATGAGGCGAAATCGCGGAACCAGAGTCAGCAGAGTCCTTTCGGTGGCGCCTCCCACCGCATTTTCGACAACCAGGGTGTAGGTGCCTGGCAGAGCCTCGGACAAAACGAGCGCAGGAACCCCTGGCCCCGCGAGCACCGTCTTGCCATCGATCCTCCAGGAGGAGCTGAATTCGGAATCCGAGGTCGCATCGACTTCGATGCGTAGCGGCTCCCGCGACCTTGGGTTCGGACTGATCCGGATGTCGCGAATCTCGGGAACGGAGATCAACTCCAGGACAATCGGTGGAGACTCCAGGGTTCCGAGTTCATTCGAGGCACGGAGCACATAGGTCCCCGCGTCCGATTCCTTCGCGCCAGCGATTTCGAGCACGGGGCTATTCTT
The DNA here is from genome assembly GCA_963205105.1 of Verrucomicrobiota bacterium. Taxonomy (GTDB): domain Bacteria; phylum Verrucomicrobiota; class Verrucomicrobiia; order Limisphaerales; family CAIMTB01; genus CAIMTB01. Next base: position 931 of record CAUJJW010000044.1, read on the forward strand.
GCCTGACAGCAGTACCCCGTCTTTCCACCACTCCAGGACCAGGGGTAAGGATCCACCTAGATTGGGCTGAATGCGGGCATTCTGACCTCGTCCCACTTTGATCGTTCGGTTCATGGGACCGAATACCGGGGCGGAGTTCAGCATGATGCTGGGGAACCCTCCCATGGCCGTTATTTCCGACAAGCGACGCACATCGTCCACGGTCGGGATCTCCAGGATCGCGCTCTGTCCATAACGCCCCCCATTCGCTCGGGCCGAATCCATGGACAAACCAGCCGCGGATTCCCAGACCCTCAATTGAACGAAGGCCGGCTGGCCTGCCGCCACTCCGGGCACGCCAACAAAGCCCCGGTTGTTGAGCGACCACGCGGAGTAATGTCCAACGTATATCGCCGAAGGGTTCTCCAAGGGAGCCATGGCGTCAGGACTCGGTCCCGCAACAACCTGTCCCACGATCGACGGCCCCACCAGCCGGTTGAACTCGTCGACCACCATGCAACCGATCTCCCTGATGCGGATCAACGACATGCGGGTTCGGAACTCAAACGCGGCGTGTTTGCTGCGATCCAGAATCACCAGCGTTGGATTCTCCGAGCCGCGGTCGGCCAGATCCCCGATCCACCGCACAAACTCCAGTTCAGACGGGCAATTCGCCTGCAGCCGAACCGAGGAGCCACGGAGGTAATCCAAATCGGACCTTGGATCGACCTCGATGGAGGTCTGATACGGCGTTTCCCGCGTCAAAGTCACATCCCCACGGACACTCGTGACATCCTTCGAAAGTTGTCCACCGTCCGCCCAGACCACCTCGAGACCGTAGCGCCCCCGCCGCGCTTGCGATGATTCGAAGACTACCGGCACGGATTCCTCGGCCCGCTCCACTCGCTCCTGCTGGATGACGGATCTCCGATTCTCGTCCTGGTGCATCCATCGCACGTCAATAGGTCCCCTGCCCCCTTGGACGGTTGCCGTCACCCGAAACGGTTGCCCCAGGCTCACCGTGTGTGGTTCAACATTCACGCGAATGATCGCCCGCGGAAGTACGCCCAGCGACAAGTTACGTGTCACTGCTCCCACGTCTACATCCCGATCCAGCACCACCACCTTGGGGTTCTCCGTCCCGCTTAGATCACCCGTCCACCGCTCAAACACATGACCCGCTGGTGGCAACACTCGGAACGTCACCACTGTGCCTGGCTCATAGCCGAAGGGCGCAGCCGGCTCGACGACAATGTACCCACCCGGCGGGAGCATGGACAACCGCACCTGAACCCCACCTGCGGTCTTCACCAGCGAACGTGAATGCGCCAGACCGGGCCCTGCTACTTCAATGCCGTAAGCGCCCAACTCGGCCGACGCCACCGACAACTCCGCCCGAATCGGCTGGCCCTCCAATTGCCGGAATTCCTCCGAAATCAGCCGAAGACCAGCACCACTGAGATGTGTCCATCGGATGCGGACATTCCCTCGCCCGCCAACCCAGGCTTCCATGCGAAACGGCTGCCCTAACGTCGGTTGTTGCGGCTCGACCACGGCGCCCAAGATCCCCTCCCGCCGCTGTTCCACCACGCACCGGGGCGTCTCGTACACCTGGCCGCCAACGGTGATGCGCGCAAAGTAGTGACCCTCCTCGGCCGGAGAAAAATGCTCACGGTAGAACACCTGGCTGTTGTCTCCCGACAATAGCACCCCGTTTCGAAACCACTGAATCGTGGTGTCCGGCTCGTAGGCTGCCCGAACCAGCTGGATTCGAACTTCATCCTCCACCGCCGCCACGATCCGTTCCACGTCCAAGCCAAAGATCTTGATCGACCCGGGCGATAGCCGGATGGGGTGCAACCGATCCAACACCGCGGGCGCCTCCCGCGTCCCCGGAGCGATGGCCAGCCCATCGCTCACGCCCACCCAACCCCGCGCGGCTAGCGCCTGCTCGTACGACCGGCCCTTGGAAGCTTCCCAGACCCGGAGTTGAACCCAGGTCTTCTCACCCCGTAGCGAGCCGGTCCCCACCACCCGTTCCTGATCCGGGACTTCAAGAAATCCCGCATTCGCTCCCGTTCCAAAGGGAGCCGGACTTCCCAGAGCGCGCCAGACGTTGGTGGGATTGGTCCCCGCGGCAGTCCAATAGTGGGCCTCCAAAAAATACAGCTGCGCCAGAAACTCATTCCCCGCCAACCGCGTCACTCCATCCGCGTGATAGACCGGCGCTTCATGGATACCCTGGACCCGAGGTGGCAGTCCGGACGGTCCCGGAAACGGGCCATCCACCCAGCCCTCAAAACGATTCGCGAACCGGTAGTAGCCTTCGGCGTTTGCCGCGGCTCCCCCACCCAGAACTGCCAGCAGAAACACGATCAGGAAATGCCCCGTCTTCCAGCCACCCAACTTCCCGGTGATCCCCACCGTCTTCGACGTCAACGCATTCATGGCACACAACGGTCCACCACACCGGAGTTGGCTGGTGTCTCAGCTTGCGCCAGGGTCTATCGACTTCCGTGAAGAATGTCACCCGATTCGTGAGCAGTGAACCTCGCCCGGATGGATCATGGAGGGTCAAGTTCGTGCTGTTCCCCTGGGCCGTTCTTTGAATAGAACCTGGAACCCTGAACCCGCGTCAGCGCACTCCTGTTCTCAACCTCAAACATTGTGCATTGTCCACGTTTGACCCCATTGCAAAAATGGCTTTACCGCCGCCGGCGGCGGCTGAGCCGAGTGGTTGGACCAAACAAGGGAAAGCCATCCATCGCATCTCAACCTAGACCATGAAAATATCCCTGGCGTGTTTGGCATGTAGCACGGGAACGGCATTCGTGGCTATTGCCTCGAATCATACGCTTATCACGTTCGATGATATAGTGCTTCAGAACAATGGTGAGCCAATTCCCAACGGTTATGCCAATCTCGAATGGAACTCTTTTGGGGTGCTGGATCCTCAAAGTTATCAAGGCAATTCCGTGGGTTACCTGAATGGAGTGGTGTCGCTGAAGAACGTCGCCTTCAACGCCTATGCAAACAGTGATGGCACCACCACCGGCGGCTTCCGTGCCCCTGGCTATGAGTTTGATCTCAACTCGGCCCATTTGACAGCTGCCTGGAACGATGGCTTGCAGGTGAGAGTGATAGGCCTAGCCGGCGGGGTTGCGACCTACGATAACACGTTCACGTTGGACACCAGCGGCTCCAGTTTAGTGAACTTCAATTATCATGGTATCGATAGGGTGGAGTTTATTTCTTATGGAGGACTGCCGCATGGGAATCCTGGTTTTGGCGGGACTCAAGTCGCCATTGATAACTTGGTCATCTCCGTTCCGGAGCCAAGGACGGTCAGCTTGTTGCTCTTCGGAGCTTGTTTAGGCCGGTCGGTCTGGAAAAACGGACGTGGAGGCAGGAACCAGCGATGATTGGTTGTCTCGGGTCTACCATTGCGTCGAGCGGAAAGGAGACAGCCATGACGTTTGTCTCGATTCCTGTGTTTGCGCCCACTGCCTCTTGTCGCTCACGCAGGCGTTGGGCCAGCTAAAGACATGGGGTGGTGATCCGTTCGGAATCTTCTCGGGTTTTTGAAGGATTGCGGTGTCGAGGGTCGCAATCACCCCCTCACGCCGCCGGTGGCGAAGGCGGCGGTGTTCCCTTCTTTTCCACCGCGTCCCGCATGCTCGCGAACAGCCCCTTCCCGCTTCCCGCCGCCACCGGCTTCCGTGCCGTGGAGGCTTCGTGATCCACGAGATCCATGGGCAGTTCCCGAAGGAACGACGACGGATGGGCCGGGAGCATTTGCCCGTATTTCTTGCGCCCCGCGCTGTAGGTCAGGGTCAGCGTGAACCGCGCCCGCGTCAGCGCCACATAGAACAATCGGCGTTCTTCATCCAAGGTGCCTTCCTCCTTGGAGCGATTGTGCGGCAGCAACCCCTCTTCCATCCCCACAATGTGCACATGCGGGAATTCCAGCCCCTTGCAGCTGTGCATGGTGATCAGCGTCACCTCATCCCCAGGCCGTTCGTCCGAGTCATCCTGCCGGTCGGTGTCCAACGCCAGATCCGCCAACGACTCCGTCAAGCGCTCCAATGCCGGCAGCCCGGCATTCGGCCCCGGCGCATCCAGGGTTGCGATCATCTCCTTGAGGTTCCGCATGCGGCCGTCCGCCACGTCCGGGTTACGCTCGGACTTGCGCAGGTGATCCCAGTAGCCGGCCTCGTTCAGCAGACCGTCCGCCCATGCTCCCAGGGGTTGTCCGACCACCGACTGCTCCAGCCGCTGACGCGCGTTCTCGATCAGGGTGAGAAAGTCCCGGAGCGCGTGCCGGGTGCGCTCCTGAAATTGATCCTGCACGTCGGTATGCCGCATGACCGCGAAGACGGAGCTCTTCCGCTCGTGGCTCGCCGCCAGAATGCGTTCCATCGTCACATCGCTCAACCCCCGCGCCGGGACGTTCGCAATGCGAAGCAAACTTGCATCGTCACTCGGGTTGGCGACGACCTTCAGGTAGGCCATGAAATCCCGTACTTCGAGGCGGTCGAAGAAGGATTGCCCGCCAACCACCCGGTAGCGGACACCCGCCTTGCGCAGCGCGGCTTCAATGGGCCGCGATTGCTGGTTGGTACGGAACAGAATCGCCTGATCGCCCCAGGGAATCTGCCGGGTCATCTTGGCGACCTGAATGTCGTCCACCACCAACTGCGCCTCCGCCTCGTCGTGTTCACACGCCACCAGCCGGATTTTTTCACCGTCCCCGTGCTTGGACCAAAGTTCCTTCCCGCGCCGACGCGGGTTGTTGCGAATCACCTGGTTGGCCGCCTTGAGAATCGTGTTGGTCGACCGGTAGTTCTGTTCCAGGCGCACCACCCGCACTTCCGGGAAGTGCTTCTCGAAGTCCAACAGGTTCGCCACCTGGGCCCCGCGCCAACCGTAAATGCTTTGGTCGTCGTCACCCACAACGCACAGGTTGCGGTGCTCCTCGGCCAGGCCCCGCACCAACTCGAACTGCGAACCGTTCGTGTCCTGATACTCGTCCACCATCACGTACCGGTAGCGGTCCCGGCAGTCTTCGAGTGCGTCCTCATGGTCGCGAAAGAGTTTCAGCGTCAGCAGGATGAGATCATCGAAATCGACCGCATTGGCGGCGCGAAGGGCCGACTCGTAGTTCCGTTGCAGGTGACGCGCCAGGGCCAGGGTCGTCGGGTCCATCACCAACCGGTCGTTCGGTGACGCGTTTCGAAGACGGCTCAAGGCTCCGAGCACTTCCCGGGGCTGAACCTTCTCGTTCCCCAGCTTCATGTTGCCGAGCACCCGCTTCACCACCCCCACCTGCTCCGCCTCGTCGTAGATGCTGAAGTTCGGCTTGTACCCGAGCTTGTCGATGTGCCGGCGCAAAATCCGCACACAAAGGGAGTGAAACGTACAGATGGTCGGGCGTTCGGTTTTTTCGCCGTTCTTGGCGCGCTTCGTGGGAACCAACCGCCGGATACGTTCCTGCATTTCGCGCGCCGCCTTGGTGGTGAAGGTGACCGCCAGGATCTGACCGGGCGGAATGCCTTTGGACAGCATCCAGCCGATACGGTGGGTGATCACACCGGTCTTGCCGGTGCCCGCCCCGGCGAGGATCAGCACAGGCCCCTCCACGGTCACCACCGCCTCACGCTGCTGAGGATTCAATCCCGAGATGTCCAACATGGGAGGCGGAGTGTAGGAATCGACCAACAGACGGCAACTGGCATTCCCGAGGCTTCAAAGCGCCTTCACCACCAGAAGCGTCAGATCGTCCTCAAGTGGTGCGGGCGCCGAGTAGGCCACGGCCGCGTCGCACAGTTCCCGGATCAACTCCCGTGACGACTTCCCTCGGTGCGCGCGCACGATGTCCACCATGCGCGAGGCGCCAAATTCCTCGTCCGGGTCCGCTCCCGGAGCCCCCGGCCGCGCTTCCTTGATGCCATCGGTGTACAGCACCAGCACGTCGCCCGGCTCCAGTCGAACCGGCGCGGACGACACCGCCGCGGGTCGTCCCGCGAAACCCAAGGGACCGCCTGTCCGCTTCAACTGGGCCTTGATCTCCCCATCCTGGTTGACCACCAAGGCAGCGGGATGCCCGGCGCTGGCGTGAACCAGTTCCCCGTTCAGCGGATTCAGGCGCACCAGGAGCGCCGTCACGTAGTTCTGCCCCTCGGTGTCTTCCGCGATGACCCGGTTGGCTCGCGCCAAAATCTCCCCCGGATCCACCCGGTTCCGCGCCACCACCCGCAACAACGCCCGCGTCTCCATCATCAGCAGACTTGGACCCAACCCGTGACCGCTCACATCCGCGACCACCAATCCGATCATCCCGTCCATCATCGGCAGGAAGTCGTAGTAGTCCCCGCCTGTCGCATCCGCTGGCACCGACATGCCGGCAATGTCATACCCGGGAACCGTTGGCGAGTGCTTTGGAAACAAGCGTTGCTGAATCTCCCGCGCCGCCCGCATCTGTTCCTCCGTCGCCCGCAATTCGATCTCGTTCCTCCGCTTTTCCGTGATATCGCGGGCAAACAGCACAAAGCCGCGTCGATCCGGCAAATCCAGGCGGCTCGATGCGACTTCCAGGAGAATTTCACGGCCATCCGTCCGCAGGGCAGGCCCCTCCACCAACGGCCGAGGCGCCGCAGCACCCTCCATCTGCGCCGCCTCCGCCAACGCCAGACTCAATCCACCACCACCACCCGCCGGCTCGATCGACGCGATCGGACGACCGCTGAACTCAGGCGCCGACAGACCAAACACGGTCTCCGCCGCGGGGTTGGCAAACCCGATCAGGCCCGCTTCGTCGCAGATCAGGACCGCATCCGGCGAGGTCTCCCACAAACTGCGGTATCTGAGTTCACTTTCGCGCAGCAGCGATTCCGCCTCCCGGCGCTTGCGACGCATCTCCGCCTCCCGCAGTTCACGATCCACCGCGGGCAAGAGGCGCGCTGGGCTTCCCTTCATCACATAGTCGTGCGCCCCCGCCTTCATGGCCGCCACCGCCACGTCCTCACCGATCCCACCTGAAACAATGATGAACGGGATGTCGTGACCTTCCTGTTGGAGAATTCGCAGCGCCTGGGTCGCGTTGAACGCCGGCATGTTGTAATCCGCCAAAACGATGTCCCACGCCTGCGATCGCAGCGCCGATTCCATCGCTTCGCCGGTCTCCACCCGGCGCGACTGCACTTCATACCCCCCCGCCCGCAAGGCTTGGACCATCACCCGTGCGTCAAATTCGGAGTCCTCCAGTATCAAGGCCCGAAGCTGTACCCGTGAACTCATGTGGTTGAAAGTGTCACCCGGCGTGCCCGACCGCGGCAGGCTGCGACCTCCCGCGCCGCCAGTCAAACGCGCGCCACCACACTTCGCTCTTCGCCACCTCGGTTCAACCTGCCACTCTCGCGCGTCGCGTGACACGACGGAAGTTCATGCTCATCGCTGGCGAACCCAGTGGCGATCTCCTCGCCGCTGAACTCGTCCATGCACTCCGCACCCGCCTGATCTCGGCCGGTGCCCCCGAACCCGCGTTCCTCGGAGCCGGAGGCCCCAAAATGGCCGGCGCCGGGGTCCAACTCGCCACCGACCTAACCCAGTTCGCCATCATTGGCCTCTCGGATGTCCTTCGGAACCTCTGGCGCCTCCGCCGTATCCTCCGCGACATGCTGGATCTCGCCTGCGCCGAGCGCCCCGATGCCATCATCTGCGTCGACTACGGAGGTTTCAACCGACGCTTCGCTGCGGCCCTCCGGGCACGCCAACCCGCCGATTGGCACCCCAAGCTCATCCAGTACGTTTCCCCCCAGGTCTGGGCCTCCCGCCCTTCCCGAGCCAAAACCCTCGCCCGCGACCTCGATCTCCTGATCTGCATCCTTCCCATCGAAAAAGCCTGGTACGCCGCCCGTTATCCCAACCTGCGAGTCGATTTCGTCGGTCACCCCATCCTCGATCGGCACCCCGCTGCTCACGCCAACCTGGACGAGCCCACCACCTCATCGACGCCGGACGCAAAACCTCGGGTTCTGCTCCTGCCCGGAAGTCGCTCGTCCGAAATCGCCCATCACTGGCCGGTCATGGCCGCCGCCGCACGCCTCGTCCAGGCCTCCCACCCCGCTCATTGGACCGCAGTGTTCACGAGCGAACACCTCCGCCGGCGAGCCCTCGAACTGGATGATGCCCAGGGAATCGGCCTCGAAACCCGCATGGGCTGCCTCGACCAGGAACTTTCCCGCGCCACCCTGGCCATCGCCGCCACGGGAACCGTCACCCTCGAATGCGCCCTCTGGCGTGTCCCCACCATCGCCATCTACAAGGCGTCCTGGAGCACCTACCAGATCGCCCGCCGCATCATCCGCGTCCGCCACCTCGCCATGCCGAATCTGCTCGCCGACGCCACCGTCATGCCCGAGCTCCTCCAAAACGCCGCTTCACCCTCGAACCTCGCCGCGACCGCCACCCGCCTGCTCTCCGACCCCGCCGAACGCGCCTGCATCCGGAGCGCCCTCGCCAACGTCGTCCGACTGCTCGGCCAACCCGGCGCCGCCCAGCGCGCCGCCACCAGCATCCTGTCCCTCCTCCCGTCTACGCCTTGACGCGGTTTTACAGTCCCAGCAGTTTGCACCCGCACGCGCCTTCGCAGCGCCTCGACGATCACTCCATGAGCAACGCCCATAACTTGTTCGGCTCCCTCCAAAGTTTCGACCTCGGCCAAGGCCGTTCCGGTCGCTTCTACAGCCTCCCGGCCCTTGAATCCGCTGGAGTCGGCCCCATCTCCCGCCTCCCCGTATCCATCCGGCTGGTCCTCGAATCCGTCCTGCGCAATTGCGACGGCAAGAAGGTCAGCGAGGCCAATGTTCGCGAACTCGCCAATTGGAAGCCCACCGAGGCTCGGACCGCGGAAATTCCCTTCGTCGTCGCCCGAATCGTCCTCCAGGATTTCACCGGCGTTCCCCTGCTCGTCGACCTCGCCGCCATGCGAAGCGCCGTCTCCCGCATGGGCAAGAACCCCAAGCTCATCGAACCCCTCGTTCCCGTTGATCTCGTCGTCGATCACTCCGTCCAGGTCGACTTCGCCGGCAGTGCCGACGCCCTCGGTCGCAATCTCGAACTCGAATTCCAACGCAATCGCGAACGGTATCAGTTCCTCAAGTGGGGCATGCAGGCTTTCGACACGTTCAAGGTCGTTCCCCCAGGCATCGGCATCGTCCACCAGGTTAACCTGGAGTACCTCGCCAAGGGCATGCTCAGCGCCGGTGATATTTATTACCCGGACACCCTCGTCGGCACCGACTCCCACACCACGATGATCAACGGCATCGGCATCGTCGGCTGGGGCGTCGGCGGCATCGAAGCCGAAGCCGGCATGCTCGGCCAACCCGTCTACTTCCTCACCCCCGACGTCGTCGGTGTCCACCTCACCGGCGCCCTCCGCGAAGGCGTCACCGCCACCGACCTGGCCCTCACCGTCACCCAACTCCTCCGCAAAACGAAAGTCGTCGGCAAGTTCGTCGAGTTCTTCGGCCCTGGCGCCGCCGCCCTGCCCGTCGTCGACCGCGCCACCATCGCCAACATGGCCCCCGAATACGGCGCCACCATGGGCTTCTTCCCCATCGACGCCGAATGCGTGAACTACCTCCGCGCCACCGGCCGCCCCGACGACCATATCCTCGCGTACGAGAACTACTACCGCGCCCAGGGTCTGTGGGGCGTCCCGCAGAAGGGCCAGATCGACTACTCGCAGGTTGTCGAAATCGACCTCAGTACCGTTGTCCCCAGCGTGGCCGGCCCCAAGCGCCCCCAGGACCGCATCGAACTGCCCAAGCTCAAGGAGAGCTTCGTGGGCGCGTTCAGCAAACCCGTCACCGAAAGCGGCTTCGGCAAAAAGGCTGAGGATTTCTCCACCGTCTCCGCCCAGGTCTCGGTCGGCAGCGCCGGCAGCGCCACCATCGGCCATGGTTCCGTCCTGATCGCCGCCATCACCAGTTGCACCAACACGTCCAACCCCAGCGTCATGCTCGCGGCCGGGTTGCTCGCCAAGAAGGCCGTCGAGAAGGGACTGAAGGTCAACCCGGCGGTCAAGTCCTCACTGGCCCCCGGCAGCCGCGTCGTTACGGATTACCTGACCAAAACCGGCCTCCAACCCTTCCTGGACCAACTCGGTTTCCAAACCGTCGGCTACGGCTGCACCACGTGCATCGGCAATTCCGGCCCTCTCGCCCCGGCCATTGAGGAAGCTGTGGTCAAAAACGACCTCGTCGCTGCCAGCGTCCTTTCCGGCAACCGCAATTTCGAAGCCCGCGTTCACCAGAACATCAAGGCGAACTTCCTGATGTCCCCCCCGCTGGTGGTCGCCTTCGCCCTCGCCGGCCGCGTCGACCGGGACCTCACCACCGAGGCCCTTGGCCAGGGCAAGAACGGCCCCGTGTTCCTCAAGGATATCTGGCCCACCCTCCAGGAGGTCCGCGACGCCATGCAGGCCGCCCTCAAGCCGGAAGTGTTCCGCAAGTTGTACACCGACTTCGCCTCCCAGAATCCCAAGTGGAACGAAATTCCGTCGTCGGTCGGCAATGTCTATGAATGGGACCGGAACTCCACCTACATCCAGGAGCCGCCGTTCTTCGTGAACTTCTCCATGCAGCCCGGCACCATCACCGAAATCCGCGGCGCCCGTCCGCTGGGCATCTTCGGCGATTCGGTCACCACCGACCACATCTCACCCGCCGGCGCCATCAAGAAGTCCTCCCCCGCCGGCCGCTACCTGGTAGAGAACGGCGTGACGTTCGAGGACTTCAACAGCTACGGCAGCCGCCGCGGCAACGACCGCATCATGACCCGCGGCACCTTTGCCAACGTCCGCATCAAGAACCTCATGCTCGGCGGCGAAGAGGGCGGTAATACGCTCGGGCCCGACGGCGCCAAGACCTCCATCTACGACGCCTCCATCGCCTTCCAGAAGCAGGGCACCCCGCTGATCGTGCTGGCCGGCCAGGAATACGGCACCGGCTCCAGCCGCGATTGGGCCGCCAAAGGCACCAACCTGCTGGGCGTGAAGGTCGTCGTCGCCCAAACCTTCGAGCGCATCCACCGCTCCAACCTGGTCGGTATGGGCGTCCTCCCCCTCCAGTTCAAGGACGGCACTACCGCCCAGACCTTGAAACTCAACGGCAGCGAAACCTACGACGTGCTCGGTCTCAGCCCGGCGCTCAAGCCCCAGCAGGACCTGACCCTCCGCATCACCCGCGCCGATGGCTCTGTTCAGGATGTGCCCGTCGCCTGCCGCATCGATACCCCCATCGAAATCGACTACTACCAACACGGCGGCATCCTGCCCTTCGTGCTGCGCCAGTTGGTGGCCAAGGCCTGATCCCCGATGGACCCGGCGGACCGGAAGGGTCCGGTCCGCCCGGTTTCTTTCGTGAAGACGATCGTTGTCACCGGAGTGACCCGGG
>CAUJJW010000045.1 GCA_963205105.1 Verrucomicrobiota bacterium
CAGTTCCTTAGGGCGTCCACAAGGGCTTCGTCCACGGAACGAATTTTGACGCCCGTTGCCAGGAGCTTCGAGCAGTCCATCACACAATTTGAGCGGGGCGTCTTGGCGGCCACGCGGTAAAACTCCTCATCGCTTTTCCAGAACTCGAACTTCCGGCTGGGCCGAAGTTGTTTCTGGATCAGGTCCACCACGCGTTTGGTCGTGGTAAAGCCAGGATTGGTGATGTTGTAGGTTCCGGTCGGGGCCCGCAAATCCCAGAGGTCGAGGCAACTCCGAGCAAAGTCGGTCAAATGCGAGATGGAATTGGCGTTGTCGTACACTTTTGCATACCGCTGGACCTTCGACAGATAGTTCCGGGCCCCGTCCCGTTCATCGAACGGAATGCGAAGCCTCCACAGGTACGCGTTCGGAGCCTCGGCCAGGACCTCCTCACCCAGGGCCTTACTGCCGCTGTAGAAGCTGCAAGGCGGGGATCGGAAGGAGAAGTTGGGAGCACAGTTCTCGGTGAAGCCAACCACACGCTCGGGGTGGAGCTCCACGAGCGTTCGAAGATCGGGTCGCGTTAGGTCCTTCTCGATGGTCAGGGTGCCATCCGGGTGGCGGATGCGTGCCCCCGAGTAGATGCAGCCCGAACTCACCTGACCCCAGGGGATGTTGGTCACCTCGCAGGCATGGGCGATCGTGAGTGGCAATGTCACGTTCCCCAGCAGGGTGTCGGCCTGCTGCGATTCACAGGCGTCGACGTTCGGTTTGCCGGTGAATCCAGCACAGTTGACGAGGAAGGAGGGCTTCAGTTCCTGAAGCATCGCCCTTAACCTTGTGAAGGAGGTGTAATCCACCTCCGATCGACTGACCGTGCGCACCGTCCAGCCGCGGCGTGCGATTTCGCGCTGAAAGGCCTGGCCCACATAACCGGAGCCGCCGAGTAGAAGTAGGGAAGGGGACATGAACGACGTGGTGGTTAAGCGCGGACACCTTCGTCAGCAACGCTTTCGAGATAGGCACGATATTCGCACCTGGGAAGGCTTGTGATGAGGGTCTGGAGGGCGGACAAGGAAAGGAAGCCGCGGCGAAAGGCGGCCTCTTCGGGACAGCCGATTTTGATCCCGGCCCGCTTTTCGATGGTTTGGACGTAGGCACTGGCCTCGTGGAGGCTGCTGCTCGTGCCTGCATCGAGCCAGGCAAACCCCCGGTTCAAGCGATGAACTTTGAGTTGTCCGCGGCGCATGTACTCCAGATTGACGTCGGTGATCTCCAATTCACCGCGCGGAGATGGCGTTAAGTCGCGAGCGATCGATACCACCGAGTTGTCGAAAAGGTACAAGCCCGGAACCGCGTAATTGCTGCGCGGTTGCTTGGGCTTTTCCTCAATGGAGATGGCGTTTCCGGCGCGGTCGAATTCCACCACCCCGTAGCGCTCGGGATCTTGGACGTGATATCCGAAAATCACCGCACCCTGGCTGAAACTGCTGAATGCCTGGGTGAATGCGTCGGCGCCGTAGAAGATGTTGTCCCCCAGGATCAGCGTGACCGGATCCTTCCCGATGAACGTATCGGCGATCCGAAAGGCCTGGGCGATGCCTTCGGGACGTGCTTGCTCCCTGTACTCGATCTGGAGTCCAAGCCGGGAGCCATCGCCGAAAAGTTGGCGGTAGCGGGGCAGGTCATGAGGTGTGGAGATGAGGCAGAACTCCCGAACCCCGCCCTCAATGAGGGTGGTCAGGGGATAATAGACCATCGGTTTGTCATAGACCGGTTGCAGTTGTTTGCTGGCAACCAGCGTGAGCGGGTAAAGACGGGAGCCAGCGCCGCCGGCAAGGATGATGCCCTTCATAGTTCAAATAGACGGAAAGTGAATGCGGGATGTTTGGACGGGCTATTGATCACGACCGCTTCTCGCCGGCCTCCCGGGATGCTGCCCTGAGAAGGGGCATTCGACGGTCGTCCAGGATCGTCCGAATGGCCTCGGCATGGGTCTCGCACGCAACGATGTTCCGCACGCCCAGCATGCGCCGAGCACCATGCAAAACCCGCTCGATGAAGCCGTTGCGGTTGAGTTTCCTAAGAAGTCCTCCATGTCCGAGCACGGAACTGATGTAGCCGTGTTCTCGTTTGGAGCAGTAGTTCCTCCACTCCTTCTCGACGAACTCGGCATTCAGGATGGCCTGTGATCGTTGCTCCAGCTCCTGATCGAGGGCTGCTTTCCGTGGATCACGCAGTTTTCGGGCGCCGGGGACCGGGTCGGATTGCTCAAAGAGGATTCTCGAGTAGCGCGGGCTCTGGCCGGGCTCAATCGAGATCTTGAGCAGGAAACCCTCATGAAAGGACCGGAGAGATCGATAAATGGCCTCATCCATCACCAGAGCGCCCTGTCCGTAAACAATGTGGCCTCCCTGGTGGTTCTCAGATCCGCCAAGAACGTGCGGGTGTTGAACGACAACGGTGTTCGCCCCCATCTCCACCAGGAACCTGCAGACGTCCTGAATTCGGGGGGTAGGGGCATGAAACTCAGCGGAACCATGGACCAGGACAATCAGATGATCGAATTGTCCCTGATACGCCTTCACTGTCCGCACGAACCTGGGAACATCCAGTGGGCAGGCGCCCCAAGTATTGTTGGTGGCAATTGAAAATTCGGTCTCGGCACAAGCGTAAATTCCTACCCGGATTCCCCCCGCATTTCGGATCAACATCTGTGAAGCCCGGTCAAGGTTGGCCCCGGCGCCGACGGTTTCAATCCCGGCAGAGCGACAGGCATCCAGGGTGCTCTTAAGACCCTGGGGACCATGATCCAAGATGTGGTTGTTCGCCAAGCAGAGCACGCCTATGCCCGCGGCCTGAATGCCCTTCAGGACCTCCGGGCACTCGCCGAAGATCGGTCCTGTTTTTGGGATTGGGGAAGGGGACCTGATCAGCGGACATTCGAGGTTGGCAATCACCAGGTCCGAAGACTTCATCTCGGGGAGCAAGTCGTGAAACAGACTCTCCGCGTCCCCGCGGGTGAAGTAGGGTTGGTTCCCCTCGATAGGGCAAATGTCGGCACCAATGAGAATGCTGGCCATGTGGCTTGGAGGTCCCTGAACTAGGTGGTCTGAAGGGGGCGAGGCGCCGGCAAACGGCTCGGTTTAAGCTTTCTATCGATCACGGTTGGGATCGGGGATGGTCGGCCGCGAGCAATTTCCGAAAAGTCACCCGCAGCGTCTCCTGGGCTTCCGCCACCTTCTGCTTGAGTCTTGGCCGAACGGAAGCGCACTGCTGGTCAAGGGCCAGTACTTGCTGCAAGGCAGTTTCTGCATCCGCATCGCGACCGTCGATGACCCAGTCCTCCATTCCAACGGTTTCAAACACCCCACGAAATTTCTTGCTGTAGGCGATTCCGACCGCAGGGATTCCTTGTGACAACGCCGCGATGCAGGCGTGCATGCGCGAGCCAACAAAAAAGTCACACAGGCCGATCACACCTTTGATCTCGTTTTGGTCGTACTCCGCGGTGACCAAGTGCACACGATGAGCCAATGAAGGATCCAGTGAACTGAGCACCACACGGCACGCCTCGGGATCGCTTTCAACACGGCCCGGCGGTGCGAAGGTGTGGGGGACCAAAAGAACGTGAGTGCTGGGATCCTTCAGCCAGGCCGCGAGCAGTCGCTTGAGGAAGTCATGATAGTCCAGTCGCAGTCCGAACATGTTGGCGCGGTTGTATCCGCCATGGAACATCAGTCCGTTGACGTTCAACCCAACCAGTCGCGCAGGACGCTCTGACGGAAGTGGCGGTTCGAGCTGGATATTCTCCGGCCGGATGGACTCCAGAGAGAACGCGACATCCGGACAGAAATGGGTTCGTGGAGACTGTCCGATTAGGCTGTTGATCGTCGTCAGGCTTTCGCGATCGCGGGAGACGATGGCCTCGGCCCGGCGCAAGATGAAGCGTGCTATGGCCCGGGCCCACGGTGACTTGTAAGGACCGTAGGTTTGAGGGAGGAGAGCGATGCGACCGCGGACCAGGAGCACGGAAATAACAGGCAGCGAGCCGCGGACAAAGTTGCCGAGCCCGTAAATGTCGCTGAAGCTGTCACCGCCGCGGATGTCACCGACGAAGGAAGCGGATGCGCTCGCGCCGATGAGCGGTAACCGTGAACGCAGGAACGACCTCCACGGACCGACGGGGATGGCGCGATACAGGCACGCCATCGCAAACCAAAGGAAGATGCTCTCACGAAGTTTGGCCCTTGGCGCCCAGCGGTAATTCAAAACTCCGACCTGCAGCGTCTGCCCTTTGCCACGCAGGAAATAGGGTTCGCTGGTGCGACGACTGAGCAGCAGGTTCACCTGCGAAGCGGGTTTGTTCTGCTTCACCAGCCAGGTGAGCGAAGTGCCCAGCGCGGAAACACCACGGTTGCCGGTGTCAAGCGCCGCCCCCATCAGAATCACAGGCGGCGTTGGGCTCTCGCTGTTGGTTTGTTTCGGCGCCGCCGACGTCGCCGTGATGGAACGGGAGGTCGGACGGGACTCATCAGTACTGGAGGTCACAGGCATGGGTGGATTGAGAAATCGAGGGATGCGCCGGGGCGCCTGGTCTTGAGCCTGGGGCATTGTCACAGCCCGGGCTGCTGCAATTCTTGGTGAAGGCGACGCGGGGTGGGGAATCGTCAGTTGGTTCGCAACAGAGGCGGTAACCTCACAGTCGTGATGGGTCGCTGCTTGGCAGATCCAAAGGACGATAGTGTTTTCGTTGGAGGCAGCGGCGGAGCGTACCGAATACTGACTTCATCTTGTCCATGAAACCTAGGCGGCTCCAGCATGGAAATAGTGACATCCCCTTGAAGTCTGTCACTGGCAACCCCATGAGCCGGAGGGCCAGGCGCCTTCCCCACACCGACCCCTTCTTCTGCAGAAGCCCGCTCTGAGATTTCACCAGCTTCCAGTGTTCCGCTGGCTTGAGTTCCAAATAACCGGCATCTATCGCAGCCCTGAGTATTTTGCGACCGCGCTCGGTCCGGACCACCACCAGGGAAAAGCCAGGGTTGGTCCCATCCGGCTTTTCGTACCAAGGGTCACCGCAGCTGATATCTGCCAACTCCCCCATTCCGTCCGGCCACATATGGGCGGCCCAAGGGCGAAAGGCTTGAAGAAATCCCCAGCTTTCCCGGTAAGTGAGCGACTGGCAGGCTTTGGTCTCGCCTCGCCGAGTCAGCGAAAAGTGGCCGGGCCAACCTCGACCTCGATAGCGGAGTTCGCTCACTTCCTCCGGCGAAACCCCCAGTTTTCGAGTGAGTGCCACCGTGCCCGCTGTGGCGGGGCTCTCCGCGCAGAAGAAGGACAAGGCGAGTCCGACCCGGCTGGCGAGTGCCGGGCGCATGCGCTCCGCGTTTCTGAGTGCGGCGATCTCAACCGGCCGGCCGATGACGACGCATGGGGAGGCAGCCTGTTCCACCCACTCCAGTCGGTCGCAGACTGATGCCGGGGCATAGCGGGAGCCGGCACGCGACAAGAGTTCGGGACGTGTTTTGCTCAGGAATGTTCGGTTGCTGAGGGAATGTTCAGGGTCCTGGCCGATATGAAGAACGCCCCCCATTCCAAGGCGCTCCAGGCAAAACGCCGAGATCGCTGTTAAAGCGCCTCCGGACGATCCTTGGAAGCGGATCTCGGGGTCGGCGGCGTGACCTTCCCAGATTTCGAGAATCGGTCCCCACTCGCGGGTGAACTCATTGTGTCCTCCGGGGTTGTCGCGGAAGCTGAAATCGCTGGAAACCACGGGGCAGACCTTGAGGCAGGCGTTGTCGGGGTCCTGGTGGTTGGGGGCAGTTACCGGCCGTATGCCCTCTCCCGGAAAATTCTCCAGCCTGACCGTCTTCTGTGGACTAACAGATGCGCACGCTCCACATCCAAGGCAGAGACGCCAACGAACAACATCCGAAAGGTTGCGAATTTGAGGCATTGGGTAGCGGAGGTTTGGTGGGGCGAATGGAAATCAGAGAAGTGCTGAGCTATGTGCCGACTTGGCTTAGTCCATCCGCTGGACGCGCCCTTCGGAGAGCAATTGTTGGAAGAGTACTCTCGGGTCGGTGACACGAGTCCCTACTTTGCGTGCCCGCGGGGTGAACGCCATTGCACCGTTCAGCACTTGTTTTGCGGCTCCCAAGGGAATACGTGACAGGACGGTGCAAGGCGACCGGACTGGCAGTCTGGCGTACCATTTTCGACGAGCGAAGAGATACGCCTTCCAGAAAGCCCAGGGCAGGGCCCGGATGCCATTGCTGTTGTGAAGCGCGAAGCAGGGGACCACGTAGTTGTTAAAGCCGCGGTGCTCCGCCTCCAGGCAGATATCCGTGCCATACAGATGAAAACCCGGCAGTCGTTCGTCAAAACGCATGCCTGATGTCCGGCGGAGTACCAAGAGCACTTCGTCGAGGGTTCTGGCCTTCTGAGGAATCGGGAAATCCGATCCCAAAACACGTCCGAGGCCGGTGGAGTAGAGCCATCCCAGCCGGTTTCCCTGGGCGGCCACACCACAGATCCCCAACACCCCCCAAGCAGGGTCGTTGTTGTCAAGCCATGTGAGTGCCGAGCGAAATCGGGCCATCCATCCTGCGGGCAGATAGACATCCTGGTGGACAAAGATGAGCACTTGGGCGCTCGTTCCAGCTATTCCACGATTGTAGGCTTGAGCCGCCGAGGCCGCTCCTCTCTCGATCTTGATCTCTGTCTGATTCGATAAGTCAGGCTACCTGAGCAGCGAGGATTCCAGGACTGAATCACTGTTGCAGGCGACGACGAGACCGATCGAAGGCGTGGCTCTTCCGTTCGGGGGGGCGGTTTCGGGTAACGGCGATGGTGGGTTCATCCTGGGAAGGGTGGAATCCGGAGGAACAAGAGTTGATGAAGAGATGCGAGGGAGGGGAACTGCAATGTTCTCCATTGTGGATTAGCTTACGCGTGAATCCATGCAGCGCTTCAGAGGCTTAGGTCGGGGACAGTGGCCTGGTTGCTTGGGAGGGGGAAATGGGGGGGGAAGGGATGATGGAGCGTTCGCTGGGTCAGGAGCATTTAGCGGGAATCGACAAACCGGCATGGCATCGCCGTTCACTTCCGGCTCTGGATTCAGGTCCTGTGCATCCAAAGATCGCGCTGAATCAAGGCGCTGCAGGTTGATTCTTTCGGCGCCCGCCTCGAATCCTTGAGACTGCCTCGCGCCAGCCGCCACGACGAAATCCTTCGCGCGCTGTGATGGCCTCCTTGCGCAACTCGGGAAGAGTCAGAACCAGGATGCAGGAGACCACCAACACACCGACGCCGCCGGCCAACACACCGAAAACAGGTGGTTGATGATAGACTCCGAGGCTGGCTACGAAACCCGATGCTGCGACGATCACTAGCAAAAAGAATGCGGGGATGAGACTGGTAGCCAAAGGGATACCGTCGATTCGGCGGAGCCGAATGAAGGAGACGGTGCATGCGAGTGCCTCGCCGAACAACCCGCAGCAGGCAAGGGTCCAGACGGGCTGATGTTTCAAGGCCAAGACAAGTACCAGCGGCAAGGCGGCGAGCCGGCATAGGGTGGAGATCATCTGGTTCTGAGAATCACCCCTGGCCAGTGCGGCTACACTTGGGGCGATGCGCAGATTGCGAAACGCGTTGGCGGCAGCAAGCCAGCCCAGAAAAACACCCGATCCGGCATACTTCCCACCGTAAACAATCTGCATCAGCGCCTCACCGCCGATCACCATTCCAACGGTGACGGTCGCCGAAAATGCGAAGACACCCGTGAGAACCTGTCGGTACCTGCGGATGAATGCGGGGCGATCCTCCTGCACCTTGGCGAGGAGCGGCAACATGACCGAGCCAAGAATCCCTCCGAAGAACAGGGTGGGGGTCATCGTGAGCGTGGCTGCTGCGGCATAGGGCGCCAGTTCGGGCATCGTATAAAACGTGGCCAGCAAAAACTGGTCACCTTGAAGCACCCCGAACATAAGGAAACCATTCACGATCAGCGGCCAGCCAAACCGAAGCATTCGGGTTGCATAATCCTTGCGCCAAACCCAGGCGTAGGGACGTTCGGCGAGGACATGCGACATCACGCAACTCAGCGCAGACTTGGCGATGAGCAATGTGAGGACCGCACGAAAATCTCCGAAATGCGAGGCCAGAGGCCATGCGGCCAGCGTGATCAGGACCTGCGGCACCGCCTCGACCCATGCAGCGGGGCCAAATCGAAGCTCACGGTCGTAACGACGAACATCCGCGTGCTCCAGTCCTCGGCAGAGCGCCACCACCGCCAGCATTCGGAGTGCCCAGGCATGCTGGGGAATCTCGAAGAGAGCCGCGAGCATCGGAGCGCCAATCAGAATCAGAACTGCACTGAGGCCTGCGGCGCAAAACAGCAAAAGATGAATAGCCGAAATGAAAGCTGGTTCGTTGCCTTCCTTGTCCTGCACCACAAAGCGGGCAATGCCCATCTTGGCGGACAACTCGAATAGAGTAATGACAAGACTGAACGTGGCGGCTATGCCGAAATCGGCTTTTGTCAGCAGCCGCGCCAGGATCATGTTTCGAATGAACGAGGCCGCGTTGCTCACCATGCCACCGCACGCGAGCAGCATCGAACCCTTCAGCGCTTTGGCGCGGAGACTCAAGATGCTTCCTTCATGTAAAGAGGGGAAACGAACTGCCCCGCCGTCGCGGTCGGGGTCGGTTGGCGAGAACTACTTCGCCAACCTGAAGAACAGACTCGACCCGGTCGCATCCACCTCGACCTTGTATTGGTCGTTGTCCATTTCAGGGGCCTGAGCCAAATCCGCCCAGGCTGCTGAAAGCGCATCTTTAACCTGTAAACGCCAGGGCTCCGCGGTCTTGGGCCAGGAGATTTCCAGACGGCTCAGACCAATTGCCCGAGTCGCCAGCCGGACAGGTCCAGGTGCAGGGGTTTGGTAGGCTCCGATGGTTCGGCCACCGACACCAGCGCCGATAAGTTTTGAATCGGGCATGGGCCTCAGTCCGTCGTCTTCCGTGAAGGGAATGCCGTCTGGCCCCACAGGATTGGTGACGTCCACGAAGCGAGGATCGCCACCGTTCAGAGAGGCGTTCCCTTCCATAAAGGTTCGTTTGGCAGGGAACGATGGTGCGCTGCCAGCCACAAAATTTCCTTCGGCGATCAACGTATCCGTTGGGCCATTCACCTCATACCATCCGACTTCATCCGGTTTCACCGCGCCGGTTGCCTGGCCGCAGTCGAGAAAGACATTGTTGCGGATCGTGACGTACTCCGCACCGACAGTGGAGTTGACGGTGATGGCATGGCGGGCGACGGAGACAACCGGAGTGTTCTGTCTGGCCACGCGCAGAAAGGTGTTGTTTTCGAAGGTGGTGCCAGGATGGGAGAGATTGAATCGGCCCGCATCGATGAAGACGTTGTGAGTCACCATTAAATCGACGCTGGTCCCGCTACCCTTCTGGGAGGAGAGGACGCCGGAAAAACCATAGATGAAGTTGTTGGTGAACACGACCCGGGAGTAGGGAGCCAGGGAGTCGTTCTCCATGGCGTCGGGTGAATTCTGGAAGACGTAGAGCGGACTGTTCCGGATGATGTTGCTTTGGAAGACGTGATCCCGGCCGCCGAAATGCATGGCATCCCATCCGTTGACGGCCTCGATGACATTGCTGACGATCAAATGGCCGATTCCGTTGATGTACCAGGCGTCATAACCCAAATTGCGGAACACGTTGCCCTTGATGAGGGCATTGGTGGCTGCGCCGTGGAAATGCAGCCCATATTGGTAGTAGGCGGAGAGGTAAATGGGGAGTGGGCCCTGGTCAACGAGTGTCGCTGAGACGGTGAGGGCATTATCGGTGACCGCGGTGATCTTCTTGATTCCGGAGTTGGCGGAATTGATGGAAAGACCGTTGGTGGCCGAACCGACATACATGGTTTGGCCGGGAGCGAAGCCTGCTGCGAGAAAACCTCCCGTGGCGCTGGAGAGTGTGCTGTCTGTGGCGTTAAATCGCATGTCAAACCGCGTGATATGGGTGGAGTCCCGGAAGGTGCAATCCAGCAATTCCAGGTTATGGCCTCCCGCGTTGACACGGACACGGGCGTCCGTCACCGATGTCGCGGTGAAGCCCTTGATGT
Source organism: Verrucomicrobiota bacterium (assembly GCA_963205105.1). Lineage (GTDB taxonomy): Bacteria > Verrucomicrobiota > Verrucomicrobiia > Limisphaerales > CAIMTB01 > CAIMTB01. Next base: position 10,127 of record CAUJJW010000045.1, read on the forward strand.
GGAATCCTTGGAGGGTGTTAAAAGAATGGTTGATCAACCACCCATGAACCTCGGCGCCGCCCTCGGTCCGGAAAGTGATTCGACTGTTGCCCGGCCCCCCGGACCTGGCCGTCCTGATGCGTTCCGGGTAGACACCTGCTCGAACGGTCACGATGTCGCCCGGTTGCGCTTTGTCGGCCGCCAGTTGAATGGTCCGCCATGGGGCGGACTCGGAACCGGGATTCGTATCGGTTCCTTCGGGGGATACAAAGTAGCTGGCTCCCATCGCCACGGAGGTTGCAAGACTCAAAACCGCGATAATTCCCAAGAGGAGGAAAAATAGCCGACCGCTCCCGACGCAACGCGTCGGTGATTGCAGTAAGGATTCAGTAATCATATCGCAACCACGAGAGACCCTGTGTTCGAGGTATACCTGCCGGCAGCCGCGGCAGGATCCTTCGGTACCACAGCTTTTGGAAGACGAAAAACACCGCTCGTGAGGCCAACAGGGCCAGCCACGCTCGGGCTCTGCCGGTCGGCGATGCGTTGAAAATGCGCCAGACGCCGACTTCGATTTCGTCTCCTCCCAAACTTGACTTGTGCTCGTAGGAGCCCAGGCCGCTGTCGATTGAAGTAACGCCTTCAGTGATCGCCTGGCTGGTGAACCTGATCAACGAGGATACACCTATACCCAGTTTGTCCCACGGTTCACCGATCGCTCGGGCGGGAAGCTCTGAAAACAATGTTCCTCCCATGAGGAAGGTGTATCGGCTGCTGATCACCTGGCCGTCCGCCAGGAGACGATAGAAGCGGACGCGGCCATGCCTGGCTTGTTCGAGCACCAAATCCAGGTTGTAGGCCCCCGCTTTCGGCCAAGCTTCAAAGTGTCCTCCCCGGCCGAGTCGCTGCCAGTGACGTGCATGAAGGGCGGCAAATTCCTCGAAAGCCGATCGGATCGCCGACGGATCGGAGATCACGTCCTCGGTGATTTGATGAGCCCGCTCCAGCTGGCGCATGCGTTTCATTCGGCTTTTGCGTTCGCTGGGTTCGAGTTGCTCCAGGTATTCCGGGACGGTGGCTGGTAGTTTGAACACCGTATGGACATCCCGGGCAGCATAGCGACTGATCACGGGTGGAGCTCCATCGAGAGCACTGAGATTCTGGAGGGAACTCCATGCCGGCCAGTGCTTCGACACCGGCCCCAGAGACAGCAAATGACAGCGGTCCACGCCGAACAGGCTGCTGATCATGAGTCCGAGTGCCCGGCCGGCAAAACGCGGATCCAGCGGGGGATTGAACGTTTTTGGGGGGACGTTGGCACCCACCAGTCTCGCGATACGAATCCTTAGCGGCCCAATGCCAAAAGCCTGAATATAGCAGGGTATGATTCCGACCAACTCGGAGCCATGCCAGAATAGACAAATCCTAAGTGCAGCCCCGTCCCCATAGTAGCGCCACCAGGTTTTCAGCCAGCCGAACGACATGTAGACGGGACCCCCCAGACTCTCAACCGCCCGGTCAAAGCGGTGTTCGAGGTGTTCCATCGAGGCAAAGTCGTCGATCACCTCCAAGGTCAGCGACGGCGAGGGTTCGTGATGAGGCTTGGCAGAGTTATCAGTCGTCTCTTTCTGGAGAATCATAGGAAGCTGATGGGGAGATCTGGCTGATTCCGGTGCGGAAAGCCTGATCGAGAAAGCGAATTCGGGCTGGGGTAGCCAACCCGTGCGTGTGCTAAGGTCTTGAACCGGCCTCGGGCAGGGGGAGGGCGATGCGAAAACCCACGTCCTCGACCGTCGATTCGGGTCTCGCGGAAATGTAGCGGGAGGCGTTGGTCACCCGTTCTGCCGTGGTCTTCCATGCTCCGCCTCGGAAAATTCGATGGCGGCCGGTGGCCGGGCCGGTCGGATTGATCTGATAGGCTGCAGGGTATCGATCCCACCAATCCCACACCCATTCCCAGACGTTGCCGCACATGTCGTAGAGCCCAAAATGGTTCATCGCGAAGGAACCCACAGGACTGGAGGACGGGATGTTGCTCGCGTTGTCGGGATGGTATCCACGGGTCGGGCTGATATCGTAAACGTTGTTCGTGCTGCTTCGATAGTTGGCTTGCGCGTGGGTGATAGTGTCGGAGTCGTGCCAGGTAAAGCGGCGGCCTTCTGCTCCACCTCGAGCCGCATATTCCCACTCCGACTCGGTTGGCAGGCGGTACCCCCGGTTCGTGAAATTGCAGGTCCAATTATCCAGGTCATAGCTGGGGTTGAGCCCATGCATCATGCTGAGGAAGTTGCAGTAGGTCACCGCACCAAACCAGGTGGTGTGATTGCCGGGGTACATGCTCCGGTCCGGCCGCCGGAGCCCAATCCGGTTGGTTGCGAACCGCAGCTCTGAACTGACCGCACCCAGTCTCACCAAGTTGGTGCCTTTGAGGTCGTTGATGAAATTGTCGGCGATCCGGACCAACTGGTTTTCGTAAGCCCACTGGAACACCTCCGCCAGTTCCGCGGTGGTCACCTCATGGGCGAGGAGAAAGAAGGGACTGACGAACACTTGGTGAACAGGCTTCGCTACGGTGTGATCGCTGAGAATGTCGCCCATCGTGAATCGTCCTCCCGGAATGAACCTGAATCCTGGGGGAGGATTGGTATGAACAACCTGAACCGAGGTTTGTTCATTGGTGGACAATCCGCGCGCATAGTGAAGCCATCCCGTGGACGCCATGCTCGGGGCCCGTTCGATGACGTAGGTGCCTCCGGTGGCAGACAGGTTCCAGGACAAAAAACCATCCCGCGAAAGTTGGGCAGTGGGTGGGGATTTATCCGGGGAAAAAACGCGAAAAAAGTGATCTCTTTCGATCAATTGGGCCGTGGCGCATACCGGAATTCCAAGCATGAGCAAGGCAACTCCCATGCGACGGATGATCCCGAGCCCCTGTGCTGCGCTGGTGTTGACGAGTCTCGAAACTCCTGCAATGGCCGGGACCAGGCTCACGGTGGAAGCCGTTGAGGCTGGGGGAAGTCCGGGGCGACTGGGATAAGTTTTGGACATGTCGACACTACCTTAGCTAACTCGAGAATTCCGGCAAATGGTCATTGCCAACTGTCGGTTCCCGGGCCCGTGGACCCGTGAACGTTGTGTTGCTGGAGCATGGGGAAGTGGCGGTATCCGTGCCGAAGGCGGCAACGAAGCGTATTCATGCCTCATTCGTCGAGTGATCATTCCACCGACCTGAACCATCCTATGCTTGATGGAATGGCGGCTGGAGGCACGCGCGCAAGCTGTTGGCCGAACGGCAGTCCAGTCCAGACTTGGTGCGGCTCCGAATGATCTATTGCAGCGCTGGGGAATTGGTGGTGAAAGTTCGGACATTCCTCACAATGCCCGGCCTGACAGAACCTTGTCCGGCTCCACCGATAAAGAAGTGGTTGGAGGAGCTGTGCGCGGCGCCCGCGGTATTCCTAACGGTCAGCGTGATCATGCGCGTGCCCGGGCTTCGAAACGTGTGTTGCACCGACGGCGACTCCGTCACTTGTTTAACACCGTCACCAAAATCCCAAGCGAACTGGGTGATCCCGGTGTTGGTGAAGGAACTGGTCAACCCGGAGATGCTTGAATCTGCATTGAACGTGGCTGTGACGGGTGCCTGCCCGATTGTCTGGGCGGTCTGGAAGGGGCGAACCACGCCATGCCGAGCCGTGGGATTCAGGTCCCACCAACCTGGATTGTAATTCGTTCCAGAAGGCTCAAACCAACCGATCGGACTGGTGATGGAGAAATGGGCGATCGGTTGGCCCCGAGCCGGATTCAAAATCCCAACCGCACCCCCGCCGATCTTCGCCGCCAACGAATTGGGTAGCACCCGGAGGCCATCATCTTCCGTGAAGGGAATGTTGTCGGGGCCATCCGGATCCAGTTCGGAGACAAAACCGGGGTCGCCGCCATTGATCCCGTTGGGCTCCACAAAATTTTGTTTGGAGCTCCAGCCCGAGATTTGGGCGCCGGCCACCATGTTGAAGTCGATGATCGGGTTGAGTGCGTTGGTACTCACCCCGTAGTAACCGGTCAGGGAGTTCTTGGAGAGTGGCCCACACTCAATGAACAGGTTTCGACGGACAACGTAATTGGTTTGTTTGGGTGCTCTTCCGCCGATCTGAAGCGGGTTGGAGGAGTCGTAGGCGCAGCGGTAGAAGGTGTTGCTGATCCACTGCATGCCGTCCCTTCCTCCTGAAAAATGGCCGGACACGCCGATGAAGACGTTGTTGAGGTAGCGGATATCGTAGACGTTGGGCTTCTCGTCATCCACACGCCCCAGTTGGTCTTCCACATCCTCGAACCAGTTGTTGGCGATCAGAATATTGGTCCGAGTCTCAGTGGTCAGGGCGAAGCCTCCAATCGTTGCTGCTTGGAAGTCATACCAACCTGCGCCAGGCGGATGCACGATGTTGGCGATCTCATCGCCGATCCAGTGCAGGACGTTTTCTGCTCCCCTGACCACGTTGTTTCGTATGATGTGGTTGCTGCCTTCAAAGTTGATGAATCGGCAGGAATAGAGTTGGGTGGCGAAGGTCTTCTCAACGATGGAGCCGTTTCCCTGGACAAAGAAAACAGAGGCCGACCAGTTGGAAACCGTGTTGCCAGTGAAGAGGATGTTGGTTGCCGCAATCCCCTTCGACAGAACGACCGTGGCTGCAGGCATGCCGCCGGAACCGCTTCCGGGTCGAATAAACGCCCAGTAATTGGAGCCCTTGTCCTCGATGAACCGCTGCCCAAGGGTGTTGGTGACCCACATCGAGGTAGCTGTGTTGCTCGACACGAGCCAGCTCGTGTCGTGGTTCTGGTACCAGAGTCCATCCAGCCCGCAGGCGCCCAGATAAATCCGGCTGCCATTCGTGAACCCGGCTTTGATGAAATCGCTCGACGGACTGATGATCTCGTTGTCGGTTGCGTCGAATGAGAAATCATGGGCCCTGGCCATCGGCATATCACTGATCCAACAATTAGTGATGATAGCGTGGTTGCCGGTGGGTTCGATTCGGATGCTGGCGCCCCAAGTGTTGTCAGCACCGGAATACCGATCGAGTTTCAGCCCATCCAGAACGACATGCTGTCCCTGGATTCGGAACGCCCGGATCGATGCGGTCCAGGGCTTGATGGCCTTGAAGGTGATCGGCTTCCCGGCGATACCCGAGGAGGTCTCGTGGACGGACTCTCCGTAGTCACCGGGGCCGATCATCGCGGTATCTCCGGGATTCAGAGTTCTGGCGGCCTTTTCAATGGTTCTCCAAGGGCGAGATTCCGATCCTGGGTTTGTGTCATTGCCATCAAGCCGCACATGAAAGGTTGCCGCCCCCGAGGACAAGAGACCTGTGATGGCTGCGCCCAGGAAAGCATGCCTCCAGGTACGCATGAATGGAAGAATGCTTGGTCTCATCGGATAGAGTGATTTAAGGGATGACCCTCAGGTTGGTCGGTGCCAGAGGTCGGAAGGAAAGATTTTGAAAGAACTCGTAGGGTCCGATGTCCACCCGGGCGCCCTGGGGACGACTGGTGAACTCCCGGTCGTGCGGTGCGCCGGCTTGGGAGGCGCCCGCATCAATGAGAATGCTATTCGCAGTGAGCCGGAAATCCTCCTTGGCAATGTTGGCGAGGCCAGGGTCGCCACCATTGATGCCATTCGGTTCCCACCAGAGCATGGAGAGGTAGTGCCAACCGGAAGAGTTGCCGGTTGCTCGTTTGAGCGGATCTTCCCGGACCTGGTTAAAGCCACTCTTGCCCACGTAATTGTAGTCCGCTGCGACATTCACCAAGTTTGTTTTGACGGAATACCACCCGATGTTTGTGCGGGCGTCGCCGCAGTCGAGGAAGACGTTGTTGAACACTTGGGCGCCGTTGGCGTGATTGAATTCCTGAAGGTAAACCTGCGCGTCTCCAACAACCGTGAAAGTTCTGTCACTTCCACCGGCGAAGCTTGCTCCGTTGGCATAGGACTTGGCCATGTAGGTGGCGGTTCCCTTTCCACCCTGGCTCACGACGGCGTATTGTCGCCCAGATTCGATCCCACCCGAACTCAAAAGCCTGGTGTTGTAGGCGCGACTGCCAAAATTGAGTGCATGTCCTGAGTCCTTGTTGCACCGCAGGAACAGGTTGTTGTAATACTTGACGTCCGGAATGGTGCAATTGGCTGTGGCCGCGATGTCGATGAAGATGTTGTTGCGAAACGTCCAGTCACGGATTTCGGGCACCAGCGAGCCTTCGAGCTGCGAGAGTTGTCCGCTCTCTATTCTTCTGACGATGTTGTTCTCGATGATGTGCCCCATGCTCCCAATTCCACTGTTGCCAAAGGTTTGGACGAAGTCGGCATGGAAGCCGACATTGGGCACATAGAAATTGTTGGAGCAGATGTTTCCCCGGAAGATGTTCGTTCGTCCGAACAGGTGGAGGAAGTCGATGTTGCCCCCGTTGAGCAGCTGATTGCCGACAATGAGATTCCTGTCCCCCTGAACCGTCATCATGGGGTAAGCCAGTCCATTCTTGATGATGTTGCTAATGATGAGACCATCACTTGCTGCATCTCCGGTCCCGAAGGGTTTCTGCGACGGCGGCCGCCATTGGATGCCTGAAACCGCTTTGGCCATGGCCATGTCCAGGACGTTGTTGGACAGCACGCAGAAATGCGCTCCGCGATCGATATAGACCAATGTGGACCAGGTGTTGGTCACCCCGGTGACCGTGGTGTTTCGGAGCACATTGCGGGCGTGGCGGAACGTGAACTTGGTGATGGTGGCTGCATTGCCGCCATCCACAATAATCGGGCTTCCCGCCTTGCCTTCGCGAGCCGTGCTCAGCGTCTCCTTGTAGACTCCGGGACGGAGGTACACCACATCACCGGCCTGTGCGGAATCGATCCCCTTCTGGGCGGTGAGAAACGGGCTGTCCGCCGTGCCCGGATTGGTGTCCTTCCCGTTGGGCGACACGTAGAAGGATGCCGAGCGGCCGGCAACTGCGGCGAAGCATAAGGCGAGGCAAATTGGGATTACGAATGACGACTTCATGGCTTTGAGAGAGTTGGAATCTACCAGAGTGCAAAACTTCACGCAATATGGAGAGATGCCTATGCATGAGGCATGCCGGTGGGAACACCTAGCCGGCATGGACCCAGCAGAAGACGGAAGTGCGACCTCCCGCCGATAGCCGATCGACCCGTTCGATCGCGACTCAACATCCTGCACCACTCCTTGAGGGCAGAAACTGGCGGAGTTTCTCGTGGGAGTCCAGACTTGGAAACAGCATGGGTCGGAGCAGGCGGGGGCGTCGTCTTGCATCCAATCGGAGGTCCTGGAGATCAAGCAAACGTCTCCTCGGTGTCGAAGGGGGTTTGGTCGGGCTCCGCGGTTGCTGCAATCGAGGCGTCCTCAATCGGATAGGATCGCAGCGACGCAGTTGCCGCCAGGGTGAGGTACAAAAACACGAAAGATTGGTCAAAGTAGGCGATCGAGACGCAGGACACGGCATGAGCAAACAGGGAAGCTCCTACGGTCCAGACGAAAAAGCGGTACTCCTTGGGGGCGTTCGGGGAGTCACGCAAGGTGTCGCCGATATTCTTAAACCCATACCACATTGACATGATGAAAATGACCATGAGCAGGAAGCCGCCCCGGACACCCTGAGCCAGGTAGTGATTGGTAATGTCGGCATGATTCTCGCTCCATGACACGCCATAGGCCATCCAGTGTCGGGTGTAGTCCGTGCCTGCGAGCCACCATTCGTTGAAATAGGTGATAGCGGACTGGATGAGCGCTGCGCGATGGTAGCCCGTGCTGCCGCCCGCCAGGTCAATCCTGGCGATCAGATAGTAGGCGGGAGCCTTCATGACCAAATCGAGAATGATATAAAAGGCCAGGACGGCCTTTCGCATATGCCCGGTCAGGTGGCGCCAGGGCCAGATCGCCATGGCGAACACTGCGAATATCAGGCTCATGACCGGTCCGCTGGAAGCCGAACTCAGGACGATCAGAACGCAGGCCGCCAGGCCCATGATGGCCAGTCGCTTATGCAGCGCCCAGAGACCCACCATGATTGGGGCGCAAGTCGCCCCGACCGTGCCGGAAAGGATCGAAATGGCGAATGGCCCTTGGGACCGGAGTCGGCCATTTCGGATACTGGGTTGCTCCGGAACACCGCCGAAAATGGAGAAAAGGTTTCGATGGGTGAATTGTTCACTGAACATCTCAAGAGCCACAGGGACCAACAGGATTGCCATCATCTTCGCAATGCCGATCAGGTCCTCGCGGGTTTGAGAGAAGCACCGAATCAGGAAGTAGATGCCGACTGTGTTGTAAATGCGGCCGAAATTGAAAATCAGCGTATCCACGGGCTCCTGATGGAACACGCTGCTGATGATCAGCCAGATGCTCCAGGCCGGCATGAGTCGGTCCAGTCGGTTCCAGCCACCGGAAGGGCGCTCCCCTCGCACCATGACGCGCGCCAGACCGGCGGCGATGAGCAACCGAATGACGGTGAAGGAGAACGGGCCAATCTCGATGCCCTGACCCAGGGTCATGTAGCAGGCTCCGATGAGCAGAGGGAGTGCCGCCCATTTGCGAGGCAACATCAGCAGCGAGATGGCCGCTATGAGCGTGAATATGGTGGCTGCCAGCGTCATTGTTAAGTTCCACCAGAATCTGCCAGGAGCGGGAATGACCCGCTACCGTGAGCCCACACGGGTGGATTCGACCGGGAACCGCGGATCAGGGGTTTGGGAAGGCGTCCCTGATCCGCGATCCTGACACGAGTTCGCGAAGAGCATTGCCCCAGCCCGGCTGGAGCAGGAGGCATCATCCGGTCTTGCGCGAAACCTTCGCCCACGACGGTGGAAGGTTCCTTGGGATCTCGATGTTCTCGAAAATGCTGCTTTCCCGGGCTCCATGGGACTTGACCCATTTCGCCATCTTGTTGATTCCCTCCTCCAGACTTGTGACCGGTCTCGCACCGAAGACGCGCTCAGCTTTGGCGTGGTCCGAGAAGGCGAGGACCACTTCCTTTCGGGCCTCGAGATGCTTCACATTGCACTCAACATCCAGGGCTTTGGAAACCACCTGGGCGAGGCGATTCACGGTGAAGGGGACTTCGGCTCCCACGTTAAAGACCTGATTCACAGCTGCGGGATTTTTCACGCACTCAGCGATCAGCGGAGCGATGTCGCCAATGTGGGTAAAGGCTCTCTGCTGTTCGCCGTCACCGAAAACCGTCATGGCTTCGCCCTTGAGCAGCTGGTTCATGAAGATGCCGACGACGTTCCGATAACGGTCTGCAATATTCTGGCGTTCGCCATACACGTTGTGGGGGCGGAAGATGACATAATTGAGGCCGAACATTTCATGAGCGGCTTTCAAGTCCTGTTCCACTGCAAGCTTCGCGATGCCGTAGGGGTCCTCCGGCACCGGCACGAGTTCCTCGGTCATTGGAGTCTGGCCTGCACCATAGACAGCGATGGAGGACGTGAAGACGAAGCACTCCACCCCGAAATTGACAGATGCGTTGATGAGGTTGATGGAACCCACCAGGTTGTTATTGTAATTGAACCTGCGGATGAAGTGGCTGAGTCCCTCCGCCGCGTACGCCGCGAGATGGTAGACGTAGCGAAATTTGTAGCGGGTAAAGAGCTCCGTCAGCAGGTTCACGTCCAGAATGGAGCCCTTCACGAAAGTTGCCCCCTGGGGCAGGTTTTCTGTGAACCCTCCACTCAGATCATCCAGGATCACGAGTTCGTGTCCCGCCTTCAGGAGCTCATCCGCAACGTGGGAACCGATGAATCCGGCCCCACCCGTCAATAGACTACATGGCTTTCCGTGCATGGTGAATTTTAGGTCGTTGGAGTTTTCGTAGCAGACGTGGCAGGCATCGTGGCTGCGGGCTGGCCCATGGGGGCAAAGCCGACATCAGGTTCTTCTTGGAACTTGGCGAATCGCGGGGGGTCCAGACGGTAATTCCAGACGATTTGAGTCCACAGGGACTTCCGAATGGCTTGATTCGTCTCCGTGGGTCGTACGAGAGAGGTGATGCCCGACAAAACCCATCTTCGAAGCAGGATGGCTAGGATGGGGTAGCGCACTCTCCTGGCGCCCGCTTCACCAAAGTGCTTGTAGAAATACTTGTAGAAACTGCGATGAGTCTCCAGATCGAAGCGGGTCCTGGCGCGTTTGACCGACTGTCCTCCGATATGGGTGATTTTGGCGGTGGGGGTAAACAGAACCTTATAGCCTGCTTCCCAGACGCGCTTGCACAAGTCGACCTCTTCTCCATGGTAGAAGAACTGGGGGTCAAAGCCACCCAGCTCCTTGAGAAGCTTGCCTTGAAACATGACGCAGCACCCGGATTGCCAGTCGATCTCCCTTTCCGTGTCGCCATGCCAGCCATAATAGGCCCGGGAACGCAGAAGCTCGGTGAACTGTCCGAGACGGTGCAAACTCAGGGCATGAATCCATAGCCTGGCGACTGTGGGAGCCACCATCGCCGTGGTCTGATATCTGCCGTCCGGGTACACCACGCGGCATCCAAAGGCGCCTGCCTCGGGGTGCTTGTCAGCGTATTCGACGAACTTGTCCAGCGCGTCCGGGTGAATGACGGTGTCAGGGTTAAGAATGAGGATGTACTGCCCATTGGCGGCCTTGATTCCCTCATTGTTGCCTTTGGAGAATCCCAAATTGGCCTTGTTCTCCACGATTCGGAGATTGGGGTGCGGAAAGGCGGCCCTGATTCCCTCCACGCAACCCTCCGCCGAACCATTGTCCGAGACGATGACCTCGAATGAGATGGAGTGAGTGCACTCGTAGATCGACCGAATGGCATCGTGGATGACCTTCTGGTCATTCCAACAGAGAATTACGACAGACAGCTTGATCATAGATGATTTCGTAAATTTCAGTTTTGGGTGCGCTTCTCCGTGGGGACTTCTGCGGGCGGCACAGGTTTTGGTCGCAGCGCTCCCTTGAGTTTGGAGATCCAGGTTTGCATCTGGGCGCCGACATCGACGGCGGCGGAACTGAGCGCAGCCCCCCGCCGCTCAAATCTTCCGAGTCCACTGACTTCCTGGCCTCCCATGCCGCTCTTGAAATGGTAGACCCCTGGATTTGTCTCGGGATTGATTCCGCCAAGATCGTACCACTGGCATCCGCGTTCGCGGAGGCGGTTCATCATTCGCCACTGAAGGAGATAGGAACCCTTCGACTTCATTCCTTCGTTGCTGGTTGCGCCCAGGAGATAGATTCCCGTTGTGCCGACGGCCGTGGAGATGAGGGCGGTCTGCGGTGTGCCATCCTTAACGCTGATCATGACGATCATTTTCTGGTTTTCCGGAAGGCGCTGCTGAATACGGTGGAACTCCTGAGCGTCGACGGTCGTCTCGAACTGCTTTCTCGCCATCATTTCGTTGTAGAGCTCCAGGAACTGGCCATAGAGAGCATCGTCGCTGCCCTCCAGGATGGTCAGTCCGTTGCGTTCAGCCGCGTTGAGCTGATTCCGCCACTTGCCGTCCAGACGCTTTCGGATGATCTCGGGTTCGTGGCGAAGATCCACCCGCAAAGTCCGGTAAGGCGTGACTTCGTTTTCCTGCTGAAACGACGCGTCAGCCAGGTGTTTTAGAACATGCTCGCTTGCCGGGTCCTGGGCAAAGACGTTGGGAATCACCCGCAACATGAGACCACGGCGGCCGACGTATTCCTCCTCAATGGCTTGGAGGGCCTGGCGATGGTTGTCAGGGGCCCATGCCGTGCCTTTGGGCTGACAGGCCGGTCCCCATCGCAGGTAAGCGATGCCCGCCCGCACGACGGGCAGTTTGACGATGCGCAGCTGAGCGATGGCGACGGTTTGCCCGTCCCTTTGGACAACACAATGGCTCAGCTGGTTCTCGCCCCAGGAAATGGCGCCGTAGGCCCATGTCTGGTAGAAATTGGCGTCGCTAAAGCTTTCGATTAATGCGTTCCACTCGCCTTCACCGACTTGGTCTACGGAGACCGTGTATTGAGTGAGAGTGGGGGATGCAACACGAGGAAGGTCTGGCGATGGAGCACTCAAGGGAGAGAATGAACAGGCGATGCGCTATGAATCTAAAGCGGCATTCCGGCACGGAACCTAACCGGATTCTTTTTGTTTTGCAGAGTAGACTAGGCAGTCACGTGGAACCCGCGCGGGGCGCGGGCAGTCGATGCCGTGGAGATCGTGTGTGGATCAGGGTCGGTCCCCGCACAGGATTTGCATTGTGTCCGGGACCGTGGGTATGGACTGGCTCTTGAGCGGCTTCTATTGAGCCCTTCCGTGACGATGCTTGGCCATCCACTTGTATGCTCCCCTCAGTTTGAGGTGGAACTCGATGGGCCAATCGTCCGGATCGGCAAGCACCCGTCCTACCACCAATCCGGGGCTGCTGGGATCGGTGACGAAAGGTTCGACCGTGAACACCCGTTGGTAGCCCACGTCACGCGCTTGACGGACGAGGTCTTCATTGTGCGCTCCGTGGGGAAAACTAAAAAAGCCAACTTCCTTTCCCAGCACAGTCTCCAATTCTCTCTTGGACTCAGCGAATTCTTTGGCTGCGGTGGTACTGTCCAGCTGAAGGAAATTCGGATGGGTTATGGAGTGTGAACCAATGGTCACCAGAGGATCCGCCGCGAATGTGCGGAGTTCTTCACGGGAAAGGACACGCTCCTCCCAGGAGGAATGCGCTGGATTTCGAATCCACGACGGACGTTGTCCCCAGGACCCGGTAGGGAAGAAAACGGTGAAGGGGAAGTCACGCTTCCTCAGTTCCGGAAGTGCATGCTCAACCACGCTGAGAAAACCGTCGTCGAACGTCACGGCGACATATCGGCCTGTTGAAGTCTGCGGTGGCAGATCCAAGCGCCAGGGTTTGGCATACCTCCGCGCGAGGTCCAGCTGTCGGGCGAATGCCATGCGCTGTCGCGGCTTGATGGCATGATAGTACAGGACCACGGCCTCTGCGCCCGGGTCGGCGGCGAAGAGCCGCCTTGCGAGGCGAAGCAGGGAACCCGTGGTCCAAACCACCAGGCTGATGAGCAATTTGACCAGGCGCTTCACAGGGGGTCGATGTTCCGTGTGGCCGGTGCTAGCGAACGCGATTCTCGAACCAAAGCTTCAGGCTCAGGAGGGAGACGAAGAGGAACAAACGGTTTCCCTCATAGGCTTTTACGTCGGAGGCGACGTTTTCGCTGCCGAGGACTCGACGGAAGAGGTCGAAGGCCTGGGGGTTGGGTTGGCTCCACAATTCGGCCAGCCGTTGGCTATGCGCCACATAGTATCGCCAGTTGGGCCAGGATTCCTCGGTGGCGATGGAACGTCGAGTTCGGCGGAGCTTGCGTCGGAGGCGCTGTCGGTTCGACGCGAACCATGCTTCGATCCTTGAGGCGCCAACTCGGGCACCTGTGTTGGCGTCTGGAATTCTGAGCAGACCTGCGGGGGCAAGATTTCGCACCGCCCTGAGGAAGAGGGAGCGGTTGAGTTTAAACTGGTATGGAATACGGCAGTAGAGTTCCAAGATTTCGCGTTCCGCGACAGGGAGGTACCAGCCGGTTAGGCGCTGGGGAATAACGCGCTGCTGGTTGTCGCCCTCGTAGCACAGCGGGAAGGTCCTGCGCGCCTCGACCTGGAACGCGGATGCCGGAGATTCCTGGCGCTGAAAGTCGGCTGGCACGCGAGATTCCCAGCGATTGCGAATCGCTGCTGGGACGGGTCGACCGGGAAGTTGATGACTGAAGTAGAACTCGTGCCGAAAGGGGGCAAGTTCCTCACGGCCGGTCAGCCAGTGGGCCTGACGGTTGAGCGGAAGCCCCTTAAACAGGTAGTCGCAATAACAACCCGTCAGAAGGTTCTGCATGCCTTCTTCCCGGAGGCGGTCCATGGCTCCCAGGAAATGGTTGTTGGCGAAGGTTCCCATGCCTCCCGAGATGCGAACGCCCTGCGCCGCGTGGTCTCCGTAGTACTCGAATTCGCGTCGGTAAGGCAGAAAGCGGATATCCAGAGATCTGGCGATGGACTCCGCGGTGCGCGATTCGAGATTGACCTCGTTGAACAGGCAGAACGAGAAGACGCTTTCCTTGTTGTCGATGCATGCCAGGAGTGCCCGTGAGTCAAGGCCGCCACTCAAGGCAACCGCCGTTGGGCCGAGTCTCGGCTGGGTTCTGCGCCGGACAGAACGACGGAATGCGGCGGAAAGCTCCTCCGCGAGCGAAGTTTCGGACGTTGCGGCATCGCCGCGAAACTCGAACGTGAAGTACTGGCGTCTCGCAATGCTGCGGGAACGGAGATCGTAGGTTAAGGCTGTGGCGTTTCCGAGGGATCGAACGCGAAGGTAGTAGGTGAACGGTGGTGTAACCGTGCTGCTGAGAAGAAATTCAGCCAACGAATCCTCATCGAGCCTGTCCTGTTCGCCTGCCGTGCTAGCGACGACATCCGGGTGCGAACCGAACACCCAGCCGTGGTGGGTTTCGCATTCGAACGTCGGGAAGGCTCCCCCACAGTCTGCGACGAGGTGCAGCTGGGCTGTTGTGGCGTCGAAGGCCAGGACGGCGCAATTGCCGCTCACCTGCTCCAGTGCCTTCCGTCCCTCACGGGCATAGCTTTGGCTCAGGATTTTGGCTGCAAGTCCGCCGGGACCAGGCACCCGGGATGCGGCTGTCCATTCCTGGTCATCGAAGGCCGCCATGCCGGCGATTGCGAACAAGGAGCCGCTGGCATCCTGATAAGGAGCCCAAAGGGACGGGGCCCCGGAGTGTGTGAGCACCAAGCCGAACGCCGGGCGATCCTCCACCGAGGTGTGGAGGTGCTTGGAGAATCGAAGATGGGTCGCTGCACGCGACAGGGAGCGCGCTTCAGGCGGCCGGAGATCGAGTAAAAAATCACCCATGACCGAATTGGTAACTAAGGGTCGCTACTGCGACGGGATGACACGCCGAGGATGGCGAGTTTGGCGGCTTACCAAAGACTTGGCCGGAACAGCAGGCGGTTGATCTGTTGTTGTCGTACGTAGTGGATGAGGGCTGGGTCCTCCACTTGACGGATCCGCTGAAGGTAACCTTTGCAGAAGCCCCAAGCCAGTCCGACAGCGCCCACGAGGTAGGGCGGCTGAAACAAGCGTTTGAGGCATTTGCTGAACATGAACAGCGGATGGTAACCAGCGATATAGTTCGATAGGCCGAATTTCACTTGGTTCTTCCAGGTTCCGTCGGCGGACCCAGTGAAGCGGTGATGCCGGAGGGGCACATCCTTGAAGGTGTACGTTGTCCAACCGAGCATGTTGGCCTTCAGTTCGTCCACGGTGTCCCATCCCGGGGCTTTGAGCAGTCCGCCAATTGCTTCCCAGCAAGGCCGCCGGTAGATCTTAGTGGCTCCCCGCACGTGGAATGCCGGATCGCCAGGTGCCTCGCAGGTCAGCCGTCCTTCGTGTTCCTGGCAAATCATGCCTCCGCCAATCCCCAACTTTGCGTCCGTGACAAATTTCGCGAGGCACTTCTCAAAGTAATTGCTGTCAAAGGACAGGTCCGAGTCGAATTTCACGAGGAAATCCCAAGGGGTGTCTCCAATGAGGGAGTAGCCGTCATAGAATGCCTCGATAACACCTCCGCCTTGTTTCCGCGCGCCGCGGTCGGGGCGGCGGACAAGTCGGATCCAGGCATGTTCCCCCATGGCCTCCTCTACGATGGACGGGGTGGCATCCTTGGAGCCGTCGTCGACGATGATCCAGAGAGCCGGCCGGACGGTCTGGCCAATCATCGAGGCGAGAGTGTGTCGAATGTTGGCCTCCTCATTTCTCGCAGGGGTGACCACGATGTATCGGGGGTGGGACATGGCGGAATCGCTGAAGTTGATGGCTACACTCATGCTGCCCGTCGAAGCAGGCGTCGGGCACGTTTGACCAGACTTTGAGCACCGGCCGTCCAGTCGTAAGCACCGAAAAGTTTGGCTCGGAAGAAGCCAGGATCGTCCATGCCGTTGATCGGGAGCCGGGGAATTAGCAAAGGGTCGGTCGTCGCGTGATATCGACCCAAAATGGTTCCTGTGGCGATCGAGTAGCCCGACTCAGCCAGGGCTTGACGATAGCGTTTCACGTAGGTCGTGTCGGCGGACGGAAATGCGTAGGGATGGCAGAACGTGGTGACGGGCTCCTGAAGGTGTCCTTCCAATTCGCATCGCGATTGCCTGAGTTCGTCCCGCAAACCATCTGCAGTCAGTGAGACGAGCTTGGGATGGCTATGGGTGTGGGAACCGAAATGGACACCTTGAGCCCTGAGCGCCGAGATCTCCGGCCAGGTGAGGCATTCACGGCCCACGAATGAGCGTCGTGGTTCGGCAATAAACGCTGTTGGGAGGAAGACACTGGCTGTGAACCTGGCTTCCTGGAGAGCGGGCCAGGCGTTGAGTTGGAAGTCACGGAACCCATCATCAAAGGTGATCGCCGCCAGATTCTCCGGACGGCTTTCTGAAGACGAGAGCGAGGTGACAGCTTCCTCCAGGTTGACGCCCCGGAATCCCTCCTGTTGGAGGATTTTGAGGTGTTGCCTGAAGAGGCTTGGAGGGGTGGCCAGCCGGTAGTAGGGAGAGACACCCGTCTCAGGGTCGTCCGAAATGCTGTGGTACATCAGGATCGGTACGAACCGATTCCGCCCTGTTTTCGAACGACGATTGACGGACGATGCCAGGCATAGGGACAGGATGCGATCGAATCGGGGCAAACGCATGGATGGACTTTTTCCTGGTGGAATGCGCCGCCTGGGGTCCGGCCAACGGGTAGCAAGGGTCGACGGGAGCTGATGGACAGGACGCGAGGAATTCGCTCGCTCATTGCGCCTGGGTTAAACCGTCGAAGAGCTCGAAGTAGTGCATGGTGTGGCGTTCCCAACCATTTTCTGCGACGTAGTTCGAACCCTTTTGGATCAAGCGACTTCGAAGGTCGGCATTTTCAAGTACCTCCAACCACGCCTTGGCTAGGGATTCAGGCTTGCCTGAATCGAAGAAATGAACCTCACCTTTGCCGAAGTAGAACTCGTCGATGCGGGTTCTGGAAGCGATCACGGGCAGTCCGGCCGCCATGAACTCCATGATTTTGGTGCTATACGCCTCGTTGCCGAATCCGTCCGCCAGTTTGGGGACAATGCCGATATCGGCGGTTGCCAGAAAGGCTGGCACTTCCGTGATGGGGACGGGGCGATGGATTTTGGCGTGATCGGAGAGGCCGAGTTGCAGAATCTGAGCCTGCAAGGGTTCCCGCTCGGGACCATCACCCATCAGGTGGAGTTGCGCTGAAGGGTGGTGCCTGCGAACGATGTCGAGGGCTTGGATGGCAATGTGCAGGCCTTGATGGTGGTAGAATCCGCCTGGAAAGGCCGCTATGGAGGGTCGGTCCGGACTATGTGGAGGGCGATTGGCGGCGATGGCACGATACGCTTGCGTATCCACGTGGTTCACCATCGTTGTGCATTTGTCACCCAGCCCGGTTCGGGCAGCCACCTTGTCGCGCCAGAGTTGGTTGGAGACGATGACGTGGTCCGCGAACTGGCAGGAAATGCGTTCGCAGAACAGGGTCAACCGATGGAGAAGAGAGCCTGGTTCCGAATGAAACTTGGCAGCATAGAACTCGGGAAGCAGATCGTGGAGATCAAGAATCAGGCGGCTTCCTTTCTTTTTGGCCAGCCAAGCGGCGAAAATGAGGAAATCCGGCACGTTGTGCACATGGATGACATCGAATTGCCTAAGCTTTCGAATGGCATTGATGTGGTGAAAAGAGCGGGTGAAGAACGTGAGCATCCGCAGGGCATAATCTGAGACACGCCGCTCGTTTCGGGTGCGGTTCTGGACATGGAACACCCGGATGCCCGGAGCGAAATAGACCGAGGGGTCGGCGCTCTGCGCCATATCGCCGACGCGCGGTGCAGGGGAGGTTTCCTTGATGGATGGGCTGCCAAGCGAGAGGACATCGACCGAATCGCCTCGAGCCGCCAATGCACGCGCGTATCGTTGAACGCGGTTATCCTGCTCAAAAAAACTGTAAGAGAGCATGCAGGCATGCCTGGGGCGTCGGGGCCCTCCTTCGGGATACGATGAACGGATGTGTTGGTTCACCTCCCGGGGCAGGGCGTGCCAATAACTGCCCGAATACGTGTCATGAAGGTGCTGAAGGAACTCCTGGTAGAAGTGCACGGGGAAATCCTTTCGGATTCCCCGGCTGTCTCCTCCATGGGAGACATAATCCGGATGGAGATTCAGGAGCACCATTCCCCCCCTTTCCGCGATCCAAGCCACCTTTCTCTTCCACACACTGATGTCCTTGTGCCCCAGGAAGAGGAACATGGTGGAGTCCTGGGGCAGGGTGTACGGAAGTTCTACGAAGCCACCGGCTGCGACGCCCGTCGAGCCGGGCCTGCTACCAATGGGTGCAGGGGAGGAGCTTTTGGGACGTGGAACCCAGAATGGAAAGATGGTTGAGGCGGCGTCCGGTTGGGGCTCAATGGGGTCGGCGTCGAAGGTGGACGCATCGTATTCGATTTCGAGATCGTGGAGCCAATCGATGCGATGGAGCATGTACGCCGAGCGGAACCCCGTGGCTTTCCACTCCCGGATATGATGATTGATCCGCTGGGCGTTGCGTCGGAAGGCTTCCCTGGATGCGTAGAGCTTGCCGTCGTGGTGGAGGTCGTGCACGCCCACCTCGAAGCCGCGTGAAGCCAACTCCGAGCGTATTTCCGGGGTGACCTGGTATTTTCCCTCGGGGACAAAGTTGAAGGAGGAACGGAATCCCTTCGATTCCTCGACGGCGGCCAGGGCCATGGTCTTCTGAAGGCCGGCGGGACCTTCGACGTCATGGGTGAGAATCACCGCGAACTGCTTGCCCCCGGGCCAGCCGCACCAACCCAAGGGGGTGCGTCCGGCCGCCTCGTTGATGGGCCACGCGGCGTGAGGCTGGCCTATCATCCGTTGGGAATGCCACTTCCGGAGCAGTGTCCGAAAGCGGTCGGGCAGGAGAGGCTTCAGCGTGAAATAGATGCTATTGCGGAACATGCCACCGTTGGGTTCTGCGCCATGTTGTGTGGGCAGGCTTCGCCCCGGTCAATTCGCAGATGCTGCGATTGATGGCGACGGGAGTGGGCTAATGCTCACGGGTAAAGCCTCGGACACGTCCCCATCGTGTCCCTGGCAGCGCTGTCGACGTCTAGAGATCGGGATCAAGTCCACGAGGAATGTATCGGCGGTGTTTGTTGAGTACCGCGGCAACGTCCGCTCGCGACTGCTTCAAGAGCCCGGTCACTTGCTTGGCGAGGTCCCCGTGGGTTTTCTCCGACTCCAGGACCAACAGCGTCATGTCCAGGAGTCCGGCAACCCTGGCGGTTGCACTGGTTTGCGTCACGGGGGGCAGGTCAAAAATGATGTAATCGAAGTCACTCGCCTTCATCTTGGGAAGAAGGTTGGCGAGTTTCTTGGGGAGAACGCCCACTTTCCCCGGGAGGCCGGTTTCGTTGAGCGCGGCCATGTAAAAATTCTCGTTAACCATGGCGGCGGATCGGGCGCCCTGGTCGAGCACGGCGGCGACGCCGGTTGCCTGCTTTCCTCGGTAGAATGCCTGGACCGAGGGGCCGAGGTCGGGGTTGGCGTCCACGTAGAGAACGTTGCCTTCGCCGGTCTCGGAAAGGGAGGCGGCGAGATGCGTGGCGAGGGTTGTAGCGCCGGCGTTGCGGCCACAACTAGTCACCCCGACAAGCTTGGGTTTATGGTGAAGCTCGCGGAGCTGGAAATGCATGATGACGCGATCACGCAATGCCTCCGCGTAAGACATCAGGGGATTGTTGCTTTCCTCGTCTGCAGCAGGGATGACCGCTGGAACCTCGACGGCACCGGGCTTGCCCGACGAAGGCGCAGGCAAGGCGTGGGAGCCGAGGGGTCGCTCCGGGATAGCCATCCGGGGAACCGTCAGGAAGACAGGAATGTTGAGGTTCCGGGTGATTTGGGATGGCCTGCGAAGGGTTTGGTCTGCGTAGAACTCCAGTCCCAGAGCCAAGCCGATTCCGAGGACCAGACCGCTGGCGAAGACAGCCGCCACAATCTGATACAGCTTCATGGTGTCGCGTGCCGGCGGCGACGCGGATTGGACGACCTGGATATTCGCGAGGCGGCCGGAGGTTAGGGCAGCATCCACGCGGGCTTCCTCGATCGCACTGGAGTAGTAACGATAGTCCTTCTCGTAGTTGGTGCGCTTGCGTTCGAGTTCCGTGATTTCCGGTTCCTTTTCGTTCAGTTTGGCCTGTTCGGCCTGCAACTGATTCAGCTGCCGCTGGAGGGTGTTCCAGCGTGCCTCGAAACCTGCAACGCGTGAGACTTCAACACTCCGGTCCATGGGACCCGTGGGCGATGACGTGCCACTCGTGGTGCGGGAGGCGGCTCTGAAAACGTAGGTGGAAATTCCGGGGTTGTCCTCTTCCAGTTTGTCCCGTTCGGCTTCGATTGAGTGGATGCGCTCGCGAAGGGTGTTCACAAACAGACTGTCCTCGGTGTACTGGAGCAGCAGCTCCTGTTTGCGCTTGTTGAGATTGTCGATCTGGGCCAGGAGATCCTCGTAGGCGAGCAACTTCTCTCGGGGAATGATTGGGGCCGGGGTTGCTGCCTCGGTTTGGTTGGTCGAGGTGCTGACCACATTGGTGGCGTGGTAGCCGAGCGAGGCACGGGCTTCTGCAAGTTGGGATTCAGCGGAGAAAAGTTCCTGCTTCACCTGGGCGAGTTGGGCGGCGTTGGCTCGTTTCGCCTCTTCGATGCTGGCGATGCCAAGGGAGTCCTTGAGCTGGCGCAGTTCCGCCTCGACCTTTTCGAGATCGGACCGGCGCAGATCGGCCTGTCGTCCCAGATCGTCCAGCACGCCAAGCGCTCGGTGGACCCGTGCGTGCATTCGCAGGTAGCCCGACACAAGGTTGGAGAGGGTAAGGCGGGTCGTGGTCGGGTCCTGATGACGGAACGAGAGGCGAAGTACATTGCTGCGCCGTGGGGCGTCGACGCCGATCCTGGATCGAATGACGGAAGCGGCGGCGGCGAGTGGGAACTCGACTTGGGCGGTGTTGATGATGTTCGAGGGGCCGACAGCAGCAGCGACTTCTTCTGCAAGGTCCAAGCTCGTGATGAGGTCCATCTCGGAGTTGAGGATGTTTTCCCCTCGCGAGTCGGGTGACTTGATCGCGTCGGAGGAATCCATCGGACCCATGGAACGTGTTTCCTGAACATAACGGATCAGGAGCCGTGCCTCGGAAACATAGACCGGCTTCTGGGTCAAGAAGATAAATGCTGCTGCTCCGAAGCCGCTAAGAGAGAGCAGGATGATTTTCCACTTATGTCGAAACAGGATGTAGAAAATATCCGATGGACGGAAGCGGCTTTCGGGTGGCTCGACTTGGCGAGCTCCAATTGAGATGGATTCCGGGGGCTTCAAGACTTTCGGGGTTTGGCCTTGGAGGCCGCTAAGCAGCAAATCGATACATCAGCGTACCAACAGCGCGGCTGAGGGCACGTGGAAGACAGCGGAAAACCTTACTATGCCAGCCTTGGGCCCTGTCGGGCGTAACAACAATGCGCCCTGAACGCAGCTCTTGGCGGACGTAATGTATCAAGCGTTCCTCTCCTCCAAGACCCAATTTAAATCGACGTAGACCCTCGTTGTCGAGAGAAGTTCTTCCCAGGTCAAGAGTGGAAAAGCCAAGTTGTGAACAACGTCGAATGCCCTGCCAAAGGACGAGGTTGTTGGGTCGCAATTCGAGGTGGCTATCGGAAGATGCCCCAAATTTGTAAAGCGCATGGCTGCCGAAACCGAAGAAAACAGCTCCGGCAACTGGAACATCGCCGTCCAAGGCGAGCAGGACGAACCCGAGACCTTGCGACAAGATGTGGCGTTGGATGTTGCGGAAAAAAGCAATGGGTTGGGGGGGTAAGCCGTGTCGCCGGCGCGTTTCGCAGTGCAGAGAATAGTATGCTTCCACATCGGCCAAATCTCGGCCCTCCTTGAGTTGCAATGGACTTCGGCCCGCCTTGCGCAGACCTCGCCGCATGGCTGGCGAGCATCGCTGGAGCTGTTCCTCCTCCGAGAGGTTGAGGTGGACGACGTG